>JANNVN010000558.1:0-9373 GCA_031414435.1 Gemmatimonadaceae bacterium | reverse complement strand
GAAGCCGGGCGCGTGTGGCTCACGAGTGACGATGGCGCGCACTGGCACCGGATCGACGAAGGGCTGCCACGGAAGTGGGTGAGTCGCGTCACGCTCTCGGCTCACGATGCGGCGCGCCTGTACGTCAGCATGACCGGCTTCCGCGAGAATGACTCGCGGCCCTATGTCTTCGCATCGAATGACACCGGGCGGACATGGAGCTCGATCTCGGCGAATCTGCCGCTCGAAGCGGTGAACGTGATCAAGGAAGATCCGATGTCTCCCGACATTCTCTACGTGGGGACGGATCTTGGTGTGTATGTCAGCCGCGATCGTGGCGCGCAGTGGGAATCACTGAGTGCCACACTGCCGTCCACACCCGTGCAGGACCTGACGGTGCAATCGCGCGAGAATGAACTGGTCATTGGAACCTACGGTCGCGGGGCGTGGATCCTGGATCTGAACCCAATTCGCGAAGCGCGCACCATGTCGGCACCAGAGGCATTGCGGCTGCTGGCGATTCGCAGTGTGACCCGAGAGTACTACCCGTGGGAAACCGTGCCTGGCGATCGTCGCGGCAGGCGAGTCGCGCGAATGCAACTCGTCTCGGCTTCGGCCGGCGTCGCGAGTGTGACCGTCTCAGACTCTGCCGCACGTGTCGTGCGCCGGTGGACAGCACCGGTGTCGCGTGGCGTGAATACACTCGTCTGGGACCTGCAGGTGGAACGTCAGGCCGGCGGACTGGCCGATGCACCCGCCGGGCGCTTCACGATTGAGGTCAGTGTCGGGACACTGCGGACATCCGGTGCCGTGCAGGTCCTCGAGGATCCGATCCTGACGCGGAAGCGAACCGACACGCCCCGCCACTGACGCACTACGTGGTGATTCGGATTTAAGACGGTTCGCGGCCCGCGCTGCACACCTTGGGCAAGGTGAGCGCGCAGGCGGCGATCGCCGTTACTTCTTCGGAAAGCGGCTGCGTCCCCAGAATCCGTCGGGTGTCGCCATCAATGGCTGCAGACCCGTGCGTCGGATTGCGGCATTGGCCTCGCGTTCCGCCATCACCAGCACCGAATCCTCGTTCACCGACAGCACGCGTCGGTCGCGCATCAGCACGCGCCCGTTCACCAGCACCGTGGACACGTCGTTGCCATTTGCGAAATAGGCCACCCGATACAGCGGCATGTTCATCGGCACCAAGTGTGGCCGCCACCAGTCGATCAGGATCACGTCGGCCTTCTTGCCCGGCTCGAGCGACCCGATCTCCTTCTCCAGGCCGAGGGCGCGCGCAGCGTCGACTGTCACCATCTCGAGCACCTTGCCTGGTGGCAGCACATTCGTGTCGCGCCAGTAGAAGCGGTGGTATCGCATGGCCTGGAACATGTGCCGGAACATGTCGTAGCTGCGATCCGGCGCCACACCATCGGAGCCGAGCATCACCGTCACGCCGGCGTCGAGCAGCTCGACGAGCTGGAAACGGCGACGGGTGGCGGCATTGGCACTCGGATTGTGGACGATGCGTGTGTTGGTGGCCTTGAGGATCGCGATCTCCTCGTCCGTGAACTCAGTCGCATGCGAGAGGATCGCGTCCGGGCCGAGGAGGCCCATCTCCTCGTGCGCGAACTTCACGGAACCGGTGGTGTGCCCGTCCTGTGTGAAGATCAATCCGTACTTCTTCGACAATGCCCGTGTGGCGCGCGCCTGGGCCTTGAGTTCATCGAGCGCAGCACCGGTCACCCGGTTCTCCGACGGGTGATGTGTGGGAAAGCCGATCGCGAGGTTGATTCGCCCATCGCCGGCACCATGCCATTTCCTGATCAGGGCTTCGGAAACTTCCAGCTGTTTCCCGAACGTGATCGCGACGTCGCGCGATGTCTCGCCGGTCCACTCAGTGAACGTTTTCGGGAAGGGTTGTCGACGTGGTCCCACGGCGAGAAAGTATCGGATGCCGACATCCCGCGTCGCCTGCAGGTAGGCATCGCCATACTTCACATCGTCGGTGCGCATGACCATGTCGCCGCCGCCGAAGAAGCTGAGCGCCGTCGTGACGCCAAAGCGTACGCGTTCCACTCCCGTGAGCAACGCTTCGGCGCGCCAGAAATTCACGGTCGACCCGTTGGCATAAATCTTCTCGGTGGCACCGTACCATTCATCGGTATCCATGCCGAGCGACTTGACCAGTCCGTGGCCTGCGTGTCCATGGCCGTCGATCAGGCCTGGCATCACGATCTTTCGCCGGGCGTCGATGATCTGCCGGGCGGTGAACCGGGCCCGCAGCGCAGCCGTGCCGCCAACCGCAATGATGCGATCGCCGCGGATGGCTACCGCGCCATCCTCCAGTACGCGCCGGGTGGAGTCCATCGTGATCACGGTGCCGCCGGTGATCAGGATGTCGGCACGATCGCGCGTCTGCGCCGCGAGACGTGCGCCGAGGAGGCCGATGGTGGGAAGGAGTATGGCCAGCTTCATGCGCGACACCTACTTCCCTTCCATCTTCCAGAACGTGATGCCGCTCGCCTGCTGCCCAATGTCGACGGTCGCCACCTTGGCACGGGCGCGGATGTCGTAGACATCCACCTTTCCGGGCGCCGCGCCAACGCCTTCGCTGCTGACGAACGCGTACCGCGAATCGGGGCTGATCGCGACGCCATGTGCGACGGTCGTCGACGTCGGCAGTTTCGCCACACTGCGGCCAGTGGTCAAATCGTAGATCTCGACACCCGCACTCTGCTTCAGCGTGGCGACCATGAACTTGCCATCCGGCGTCACGGCCAGATTGTACGGCCCACGACCGGTGGCGATCCGACGGGTGATCGACCAGGTGGCGCGATCAACCTCGATGATCTCGTCGGCCTTGTTGCACGCGACGTACACCACGCGCCCTTCCGCCGACGGCTGCGCCCATGTTGGTGAACAGCTGGCGCTCATGGATACGCCGTGGCCCTGGCTCGCATCCATCTGCTGGGCGATCGCCGGTGTGCCAGATTTGGCGCTGTCGGGTTTCGCGCCGCTGGTTCCGGCCGCAGCGTGCATCGCGTGCATGTCGTGACCGCCAGCCGCCATCGCTCCGGCGATTGGTCCCTCCTTGCCTTTCGCAAGAGAGAAACGGCGAGTGACGGCGAATGATCGGGTATCGATCTCCACCAGCTGGTCATCCATCATGCAGCCGGAGTACTGCATCGTTCCGCCGGGTTCGATGCGACTCCCGTGCGGCATCGTGCACGTTTCAATCTGCGCGACCTCGGTCAACGTCGGCGTATACACCACGCTGATGCTGCTGGGCACCATCTCGCCGTGCAGGTTGAAGTTGGCCGAGAACGAGTACAGCCCATCCGGTGTGACATCGAGCGACGCCGGAAACTTGCCGAGTGAAACGCCCTGTGTGACGAGGGTATCCGGGCCAAGGTCGTATTTCCACAGCTTGCCGTCCGGCGTGCCGTGGCCTGTCGTCATGTACAGCCATTTGCCATCCGGCGAGATCTGCAGGCCATGTGGGCCTTCCATTTCGGCCGCCAACTCGCCGATTCCGATGGTCTTTTCGACCACCGCACCAGTCGGGCCGAAGCGGACGCGATAGATCCGGTCAGCAGACTCGGCGCCAACGTAGAGCCAGTAGGTCGCCGTAGTAGGAACGACGGCCGACGCGGTTGATCCAGCTGCACGGGGCGCTCGGTCGGCTGGGCGCTGCTGTGACAGCAGCGTCGGCGCCGCCAGAACGATGGCGGCCATGCCGGCCAGTGTGCGCGTGCGGAAGTGCGTCGTCTTGCGGGGAGAAGTGCCGTTGGCCATGATGATCGCTCGCTGCGCCGGATGCTCTGGCGCCGATTGAGACCGCCGCTGCACAGCGGGTGTTCGCAGCAGTCCACCTGTTCCGGGGAGTTCGTTTCATGAACGTAGCGCGCTGCATTCGCTTCGTCACCGCAGGCCTCACGACGACGCTGGCCCTGTCGTCAAGCCTTGGCGCCCAGTACACCGCCGGCGTCACACGGCTGGTGGCTGAGCCGGCGCGGGTGACCATGAAGGCCGGCGAAAGTGTGCCTCTCAAGATCACCGCCTACGACTCGGCCGGGAAAATCGTCGCCGATGCTCCGCTTCGCGTTGGTGGGCCTCGGGAATCGGTCCGGTACGCCGACGGTCGGCTCCAAGCGCTCCGGGCGGGCTCCTTCAAGGTGGTGGCGACAGCGTTCCTTGGCCGCGGAATCGCCGCCGTGACGCTGGAGATCCCGGTGACGGTCTCGTGGCCGGCGCTCGCGAAGCTCGATGTCGTCGCGACGGAAGCTGGCCGCCTGTATGTCGGCACGATGCTCGGCCACGCCGTCAAAGGGGCGCATGCCGACGGATCACTGCGCGCTGGCCTGACGCCGGTCTGGCGCAGTTCTGATCCTGCGGTTGCCACGATCGATCGCTTCGGAAACGTCACGGGCGTCAAGGCAGGCCTCGCCACGATCTCGGCTGAGGCGGAAGGAATCTCGGCGCAGATGAGGTACACGGTCGCCGCCAACCCGGTGGCCCGGATCGAGACCGGCATTCGCGAGACGACGATCAACACTGGTGACGTGGTGCATCTGATGGCCGTGCCGCGACGCGCCAATGGTGACGCCGTGAATGATGCGAAGGTCGACTGGAGCTATGTGTACACGCCAGACGACACGACCGCTGCGCCGGGTGGCCCCGGCATCATCGATCGTGCCCCCGACGGGATGCCGCTTTTCGCCGCCAATGCGCCCGGACGATTCACGCTGATTGCGCAGTCCGGCACGGCCATCGCACGTACGGTTCTCGATGTGAAGCCACGCGACGCGCGCCGGAGGATCACGATCACTGGTCGCGGTGTGGTGAACACGACTGCCACGTCGGACCTCTGGCCGTGGACGGGCAAGGATGGTCGTGACTACTGCGTGGTCGGCACGTGGGGCGGCGACGGGTATGCGCTGATCTTCGACATCACCGACATGAACAACAACGTCAAGACGGATTCGATCCGGATTGACGCACGGACGATCAATGACGTGACGGTCTCGCCCGACGGCCGTTTCGCGGTGCTGTCCCGCGAAGGGGCCTCCAATCGTGTGAACGGGATCGTGATTCTCGACTTGGCGGTGCCGGCCCACCCGAAAATCGCGTCGACCTTCAACGAGCAGCTGACTGGCGGCGTGCACAACATCTTCGCCACCAACGATCACATCTTTGCGATCTCCGGCGGCGAGAAGTACGTCATCATCGATACAAAGGACATCACCAAGCCGCGCTACGTGAGTGAGTACAAGCACCCCGGCGCGCGCATTCACGATCTCTGGGTACGCAATGGCATTGCCTACTCCGCACAGGGCGGTGCTGGCACGGTTTTGGTGGATGTCGGCAACGGCAAGTGGGGCGGCACCATCGAGAAGCCGAAGCTGATCAGCGTGTTCCCGATCAACTCGGGCCACGAGATTTATCCATACGTGCAGGCGAGCACGGGCAAGACATACCTGTTCATCGGTGACGAGGAGATGAACCGCGCAGGCCGGGTGTGGGAAGGCACCAACTACGGTGCGACGCTCGGTCAGTCGGGTGGTGTGGCGCAGACGTCCGGCGGCTACGTGCACATCGTCGATGCCACTGATCCGATGAACATGCGGAAAGTCGGCCGCTACCATCTGGAAGACTACGGCGCGCATGACATCATCGTCGAGAACGACATTCTCTATCAGGCGTACTACGACGGTGGTGTGCGCGTGGTGGATGTGTCGGGTGAACTGCTCGGCAACATTGCGGAGCAGCGCCGCGAGATCGCGGTGTTCAAGCCATACGATCCGAAGGGGATGACTTCGAACGCCCCGTTCGTGATGAACGCGATGCCGTGGAAGGGCAGGGTGCTGTTCACCGACTTCAATTCGGGCCTCTGGGCCGCCAAGCTCGAGGAGCGGGCGGCGGTGGTGCCGTAACGATCGCTGATCGACTGGCTGGTGTGACGAAGGGCGCGGCGACTGTTCTGGTCGTTGCGCCCTTCGTCTCGTGCAGCTGGGACCGTCGGTCATCATCCGGCATTCGCTCGGCGTCGCCATCGGATCTGCGCGCGATCGATTCGAATCGGGATGTGCCTCGCCATTGGATCTGCGCACTATCGGCCCGAATCGGGATGTGCCTCGCCATGTGGGGAAATCACCCGCGAATGAGCTTGTACTTCTTCCGCTCTCCCCATCTCCGCCCCGTCAGCACTTCTGCCGCGCGGCTGAGCACATTCTTCCAATCCTTCGGCGCCCAGTCAGCCGGTCTGAACTCCGGCGTGAAACTCCAGTCCTGCGCCGCGACCAGGTCGCGCATGACTGCCGGATGCGAGCCGGTGTACTGGCGCAGCCCATAGACCTGTCGGAAGGCGAATGACGGGTCTTCGAGCGTCTCTTCGCTGGCGCCGTGATACCAGTAGTTGAAGCGCGCCATCTTTCGACCCATCCGCGCGGGCGGCTTGGCCCAGCCATAGTGCAGGATCGTACCAGCGCTCCGTACCACGCGTGGCTTGTGGTCCGCAACCATGAAGCTCTGTGCGTCGCCGATGCTGCGTGCGCCGATGCCGTTCCGCACGATGCGCACCTCATTGCGGTACCAGTTGTGCGCGGTGGCGATCACGTCGAACGAGCCATAGAAGTGCACGTACCGAAACAGGAGAGCCTCAACCTGCGTGTTGTCGGCGTGCTGCTCGCACGTCGCGCGGATTGCCGCCAGATCGTCCTCGTGCACCAGTTCGTCGGCCTGCAGGTAGAAGCACCAGACACCGCGGCACATCGCCATCGCCTCATTGGTCTTCTCGGCCAGCATGTGCCCGCCGCGGTTCTTCGACCTGTCCCAGACCGTGTCGACGATTCTGATCTTCGGGCTGTTGATCGCGGCAATCACGTCGCGCGTGTTGTCGTCACCGGCGCCCACGGCCACGATGTACTCGTCCACGATCGGCAGAATCGACCGGATCGCCTCGGCGACCGGATAACCCATCACGACTGCGTTGCGGACGACCGTGAAACCGGAGATCAGTGGCGGCCGGACCGCGTCAGGCACCGGTGCATCTGAGTGGCTCACGCCGCACCGATCACGGCCAAAGGCGTCGAGTGCCGTGCGATATGTGAAACAGAATGCGGCAGAGTACCCCCGGAAGGATCAGCGACGGCCCGTGCACCCGCGCACAGGGGCGCTCATGCGCGGGCGGGCAGCTTTCCTGTGGTGAAAGCTGCCCGACGCCGCGTTGACACTGACGGAAGGGTACCAGCGATGACGGCGGTGCGGGAGAGGCGGCGCGATGGCGCTGCTACTTCGATTCTGATCCGGCACCGAGGATCGCCGTAGCGTGCTGCTGCAGCAAGACATCCTCCGTCCCCTGCGCCAACGCACGATGCATCTGCTGCTGCGCCTCTGCGCGTCGCCCGGCCTTGAACAGAGCCCACGCCAGCAGGTCATGCCCGTAGACATCCTGGCGGTCGCGCAGTTCGGCCTGCGCCCGTCGAAGGACCTCAGCGCGCTGCGCCGACGAGCCGTGGTTCAGGAGATGCAGTCCCCAGGCGCGGTGGATCGGCCCAGGTTGTGTCAGTGCGCTGACGGACATTGCGCTGGCGTACTGCGCTGCCTGTGCCGAGTCGCCGAGCGCGGCATACGCCTCGCTGACGGTCCCGAGGGTCGTGGGATCCAGCTGAATGCCGGTGGACTGATCGCCGTACGCAATCGCACGCTTGTAGTCGCCGCGAGCCAGCGCGGTGCGGGCCAGGCCACCCAGTGCGCGGATGTCCTCCGGGTTTCGGATGAGTGCGGTCTGGAAGGCTGAATCAGCTGCGGCATGACGGCCGAGGCGGAGTTCGAGCTCGCCGAGCCGATAATGGAACCAGGCACGCTGCTCCTGGGGCAGGTCATCACGTCGGTCCACCGCGATGATCGCGCGGTGCATCATCGCCCGGGCGATGGACGCGTGTCCGGTGACTTCATACCATCGTGCGACGCGCGCGTCGGTGGTGAACTGCTGGCCGTCACTGACCACGGCGCGAAAATGTGTGGCGGCGTCGTCGTACCGGCCGAGTTCCAGCGCAATTTCGCCGAGCAGCGCGAGGTGTGATGGCGTCCGGGGTTCGAGTGAGTCAACCGTGACCGCGATTGTGTACGCCTCGCGAAACGCGTGGCGCGCCATGAGGATGCTCGCGAGCACTTCAAACGCCTGTCCGTTGCGGCGATCGCGCAGTGCGATGGACTCACGCGCGAGCGCTTCGGCACGCTCGAGGTCGCGCGTTGAGCCGGCGGAGCGGGATCGCGTCAACAGCAGCTTCGCGAGCGTCAGTCGATCGGTCGCGGACTGGCGGTCTTCGTCCACGCGCCTGGAGTAGAACGAGATGTCTCCATCACGAATTTGTGATTCGTTCAGGGGACTGCCCGAAAACTCGATCAAGGGCGCGGAGACCTCCATGGAATCCGTGGAGTATCTCGCGAACACTACCGAAAGCACCGTGATGAGTGCCGCGCTCGCGAAAATCAGCGCCGGGTATCGCGGACTGGAGGGTGTGAACGGAGACATGGTTCGGGGAGGAAGATGGGTGCCACTGCACTGCAACGATGCGTGACGTGCGTCGTTGCAGTGCAACAGCGAGTGCTACAGCGAGTGCTACAGCGAGTGCAACAGCGAGTGCAACAGCGAGTGTTACAGCGTCGGGGACGCGAGGTACGGGAACCGAGTCATGAACGTCTTGTCGTTCACCGGCACATTGTCCGTGCAGAGCGGCAGTTGGCCGTTGTCACAGAATGCCCCGTTCGGCGAGACGATCTTCCCGAAGATTGCCGACAGGCCGGCATCGACCACATCGTCGCTCAGATTCCGACCGCCCCAGCCGTTGGCGAGCGCCCATGACAGCCAGCCGGACGTGGCCGGATTGCGCGATGACTCGACGATCAGCATGTCCGGGTATAGCACAGCGCCAAGCGTGTTGGCGACTTCTGGCTGGCCACCGCGGAATGCGTTGATGAAGGCGAGGCTCTGTGCGCCGAACTCCGCCGTGTTGTATGGCTGCGTGCGGTTGTACTTGTCGTGATTGGCTTTCACGATCGTCACTTCGCTGACGAGCGGATTGCCGAGGAACTCGACCTGCTCGTAGCGGCGCTTGCCAGAGCGTTCTTCGCGATCGTACTCATCATCCTCAGCATTGCTCTCCTGGCCGCTGCCGATGGTGATGTTGGTCGTGGGATCGGTGACTTCGCCCTGCTTCGATGTGTCGGCGCAGGCGGCCAGCATCGAGGTGGATGAGACGGCGATCGTCAGGGCAAGCGCACGCAGGGCGCGCGCTGAATTCTTGTGCAGCATCGGTGTGTACTCCTGATGTGTGAAGGAAGCGGTGAAGCGCGAGGTCGGATCAGTTCCGGATCGCGCGGCTGGTCGTGCCCCACA
>JANNVN010000557.1:0-3056 GCA_031414435.1 Gemmatimonadaceae bacterium | reverse complement strand
TGTCAGTGATCGTCTGAAATTCCCCACCCAGTGATCGTCTCAAATTCCCCACCCCCACCGCGGGAGCTGGGCGATGGACAGCAGACTGGAGTGTGTGGGGCCGCCGGACGGACCGGCATCTTCCGAGCGTCTCGGGCTCGGAGCGGCACTGATGGTGACGGAAACGGTCGTGGAGCAGGTCGTGGCGGCGCGGGCCCGGGGGGAGGGGGTCGCGGCGGTGGCGCGGGCGTACGGTCTGGATCGGAAGACGGTCCGCACCTGGGAGCAACGGGGCCAGTATGTCGCGCGGACGGCGCGCCCGGTCGTCTCCTGCCTCGACCCGTATCGAGCCTGGCTGGCGCGCCGGGCGCCCGAGGTCGACTACAACGCCACGGTGCTCTTTCGGGAGCTGCAGGCACAGGGCTTTCCGGGCTCGGTGATCATCGTGCGGCGGGCGGTGGTGCCGCTGCGACAGGCGGCGACACCGTCCGCTGCGACGGTGCGCTACGAGACGGCACCCGGCGCGCAAGCGCAGGTCGACTTCGGCCAGACGCGCGTGTGGATCGGTGACGCGCAGGAGGTGGCACAGATCTTCGTCATGACGCTCGGCTTTTCGCGGCGCTGCTTCGCGGTCGCGTTTCATCGACAGCGCGTGCGGGAATGGATCGCGGGCCACGAGCAGGCATTTCAGCATTTCGGTGGTGTGACCGACACCGTGCTCGTCGACAACGCGAAAGCGATGGTCCTGACGCACACGCGCGAGACGCTCGTCTTTCATCCCACGTATGCGGACTTCTGTGGCTACTACGGCGTGCGCCCGTGTGCGTGTCAGCCGTATCGGCCGCAGACGAAGGGGAAGGTGGAATCGGGCGTGAAGTACGTCGTGCGGAATGCCCTCGCGGGGAAGCGGTTTCACACGTGGGCGGATCTGAATGCCTGGCTCGTCGAGTGGGCCACGACCATCGCCGATCAGCGCGAGCATGGCACGACGCACGAACAACCGGCCGTGCGCTTCGCGCGCGACGCGCTGACGCCGCTCGATGGACGCCCCGCGTATGCGCTGCCGCACACCCGGGAGCGGAAGGTCGCCACCGACGCCTTGGTGAGCATCAATGGGGCGCGGTACAGCGTCCCCGCCGCCCTCGTCGGCGCCACGGTGACGGTCAAAGAACACGCGCAGGACTTCACGATCTGGCATGGCAATGCCGTCGTCGCGACCCACGCGCGCCAAGCGCGGCATCACGTCGCGATGCAGCCGGCGCACTACGCCGGGCTGCTGCGCGTCGATCAGACGCCGCTGCTGGCCGTCCCGCCGCAGTATGATCCGCGCTATCCCGTGGCGGGCGAGGTGATGACGCGCGATCTCGCCGTGTACGAACAGCACGCGATGGAGTGTGGCGCATGACACGCGACACGCACTCGCCGGCGGTCGAAATGGAGACCCTGGCGCAGCACTGCCAGCAGCTGCGGCTCACGCGCGTCGGCCTGTCGCTCTCGACGCTGCTCGAGCAGGCCGCGCAACAGGAGCTGAGCTACAGCGCCTTCCTGACGAATGTCTTGGCGACCGAGGTCGCCGCGAAGCAGGAGAAGCATCACACGATGCGCATCCAGATGGCCCGCTTCCCATTTCAGAAAACGCTGGACGGCTTTGACTGGAAGGCGCAGCCCTCCATCGACCCGAAGGTGATCAAGGAACTCGCCACGATGCGCTTCGTCGCGAATGGCGCTAATGCCCTCCTTCTCGGTCCCCCCGGTGTCGGGAAAACGCATCTGAGCGTCGCGCTCGGCATGGAAGCCTGTCGCCTCGGGCTCCGCGTGATGTTTACCACGGCGACGGCGCTGATCACGACCCTCGGTAAAGCGCTGTACGAGAATCGGCTGGAGGAACGGCTCAAGCTCCTCACCCAGCCGAAGCTGCTGATCATCGACGAGATCGGCTACATCCCGATTGATCGGCAAGGCGCCAACCTCTTCTTCCAACTCGTCAGTCGGCGCTACGGACGCGGGGCGATCCTCCTGACCAGCAATCAGAGCCTCGGGGCCTGGGGCGAGGTCTTCGGCGACGCCGTGATCGCCAGTGCGATCCTCGACCGGCTGCTGCACCACGCCACCACCGTCAACATCAAGGGCGACTCCTACCGGCTCCGCGAGAAGCGGAAGGCCGGGCTCGTCCGCTCGACCCTCACGGCTCCCTCCGAGCTGTGAATCACCCGGGTGGGGAATTTGAGACGATCACAAGGTGGGGAATTTCACGCGATCATTGACACCTCCGAGACCGTCGCTACCGTGGCCGGCGCGCAGGCTGTCTGTGTCTTCGGCAACGACCTCCTCGACGCGGCGTGTTTGAGATTGGTTCGTCAGGCTAGCGTCCGTCTCGTGGCGTTGCGCTGTTCGGGATTCAACGATGTTGACCTCGCTGCCGCGAAGTCTCTCGGCCTTGCTGTCATCCGCGTGCGCTACGCGGAGTTCGACGCGCTGCTCGCCGCGAGTGACGTCCTTTCGCTACACCTGCCGCTCACGCCTCAAACCCGCCACGTGCTGAACGCGGAGACCTTCGCGCGCTTGAAGCCCGGCGCGTTTCTCATCAACACGAGCCGCTGCAAGCTCGTTGACACCACCGCGCTCATCACGGCGCTGAAGAGCGGTCGGCTCGGCGGCGTTGCGCTGGATGATTACGAAGAAGAGGAAGGTATTTTCTTCGATGATCTTTCCGACAAGATTTTGCAGGACGATGAGCTGTCGCGCCTGCTGACGTTTCCCAATGTGCTCACTACCGCCCATCAGGCCTTCCTCGCCCAGGAGGCGCTGGGCGAAATCGCGCGGGTGACGACGGCGAACGTCCTGCGATTCGAAACCGGCGAGCCATTCCTCGCTGGGACCACGCTGCGCCGACGCGCACCCGCCCTGGGCATCCCTCCGAACACCGAAGTGCCCGGTCCACACGACCTCGCAGGTGTTACTGAAAGCGTTACCCGCCAAAACGGCGCGGGCGGAGAAGCGGGTGGGGGGGGGCACGAGGCGCCCGTGCCCCCCCCCCCCCGTCTGATATTGGGCGGCGCGGAGGTGATCCACGGGCC
>JANNVN010000556.1:0-4713 GCA_031414435.1 Gemmatimonadaceae bacterium | reverse complement strand
CGCGGGTGACACGCGCGCGCTGGTGGTGAATCGCGGCGCGCAACGCGCGGACGAAACCCTGCAGGTGGGCGCCACGGTGCGTCTGACCATCGACGCAGTGACCGAGCCGTGGACAGTCGTCGGACTGGTCGAGTCGACGCCGGGGCCGACGGCGTACGCGCCGCGTGAGGCACTGGTGACGCGTGGTGGAGGAGTGCGCACAGTGGTAGTGCGCAGCGCGATCCCTGGCGAAAGCGCGCAGCTCGACCTGATCCAGCAGCTGCGCGGTGCACTGGCCGATCGTGGTGTCAGTGTGTCATCGAGCAAGATGCTGGCCGAGTCACGCCGGAGCACGGAAGATCACCTGCTGATGGTGGTGGATTTCCTGGGGTCGATGGGATGGTTGATGCTGCTCGTGGGCGGACTTGGCCTGGCGTCGACGATGGGGCTCGCAGTGCTCGAGCGGACGCGCGAGATCGGTGTGTTGCGCGCCATCGGCGCACGGCACTCGGCCATCCTGACGATGATTCAGGTGGAAGGACTGACGGTGGCACTGCTCAGCTGGGCGCTGGCGATTCCGCTCTCGATTCCGATGAGTGTGTTTCTGGCCAAGGCCTTCAGTCGGATCATGCTCCGTGTGCCAGTGACGTATGTGCCGAACATGACGGGCGTCGGCATCTGGCTGGTGCTGGCAGTGGTGGTGTCACTGGTGGCGTGCGCGTGGCCGGCACGGCGCGCGATGCGGGTGCCGACGGCGGCGGCGCTGGCGTATGACTGAGCGCCGCCGCGAAGCCTCTGGTCAGTGATGGTCAGGGAGTGGGTGTCTTGCGGGTAAATCGAATCGCGAGCTTTTGCTGGAACAGTGTGAATCGAGACGAGGCCCCGTTCACGGCCTCTGCGAACTCGATCATGATGCCAGATGGCACGGATAGAAATCGACGGTCTCCACTGTAGGTGAGCGGGAAGGCATCCTGCCCCACGGTCTGCCCCTCAAGTGCCAAGCCGTTGCGTCGAACGGTGATCGTGAGGCCGTACTCGGGTGCCGCGTAGACACCCGCGAACGCGGACGCGGCCGAGTCGGGGAGCGGCACGGGCTCAAACGATGGCAGCGGCTCCGCCGTGCCGTAGAGAATGCCCCAGACCTGAAAGAAGACGCGGTTGATCGGATAGTTGTGGCCGTTGAAGGCCAACGCGAGCGAGAGGGAGTCGTCGGGCACGTAGCCCATGAGTGCGGTGTGCGCACCGATCGATCCGTTGTGCGAATGCCCGGATTTGTTGGTGCCAGGAATAGTGAACGGACCAAGTCCTTTGCCGGCGTCGCGAGTCCCCTCGACAAAGCCGTGCGTGAGCTCATACCGCGACGACGTGGAGATCAAGCGTCCACGGAACAGGGCCGCGAGCAACCGCGTGAGATCGCTGGTGGTCGTAACGATGCCGCCGGCGCCACCGCTGTTTTCGATCGCGTCATCAGGCTGGCGTTGCCAGTGGTTATCATCGAAGTAGTAGGCGCGCGCTTCGTTTTTCACGGGATCTACCGCGCCGCCATACCGCGTGCGGCGCAGGCCGGCTCGGCGGACAATGCGACGTTGCAATTGCTCGGCGTACGACGACGAGGTGATGGACTCCACGATGTAGCCGAGCAACACAAAGTTGGCGTTGTTGTATCGTCGCTGCGTGCCCACGCGAAACTGCGTGGGCATGGTGGCCATGCGTCGGAGGATCGAATCGCGCGTGAGCGGCACGAGGACGTCCATGCCCTGCGTGAAGTCAGGCAGTCCGCTGGTATGACCCAAGAGGTCGCGAACGGTGATCGAGTCGGCGTGCCGAAGCTGCGGGAAGAAGCGGGACAATTTGGTATCGAGCGAGAGGCGCCGTTCATCAATCAGCTGATAGGTCATCACGGCGGTGAATGGCTTCGCGATGGAGCCCACGCGGTACATGGTGGCGCTATCGGCTGGCACCCAGCCCCCGGCCGCACTGTCGCGATAGCCGAGGCTGCGCTGATACAGAACCCGATCAGCCTTTCTGATGGTGACGCTGCCCATCGTGCGCTGATTCGACTCGAGGATGTCGAACAGACTGTCGAGCTTGGCGCGGTAATCCGCTGCCTGTGCCGGAGCGGGTACCGGCGCGGACATCAGGGCGAGCAGGCAGACGAGGGCTGGCAGAGCGGATCGCGCAGATGTGGGCATACGGTCCCCGTGATTGATGGCGGTGTCCCGGCGTGGTGCAGTGCCGTGGCGGGCGAGTGTTGCCGATTGTACTGCTACAGACGGTAACAGTTCCCCGAGTTCCCGTCCACCCCTGAGGCCGCCGAGCCGTGAGCCGCACCCAGCAGACTTGACGCCGCCGGCCCTCAAGTGTTACACGTTGTAGCACAATGGACACCGAAACCTCCTCCGAACCGCTCCCGACCCTCGGCGAACTGGAAGCAGCCGTGCTGCGCCTCCTGTGGGAGCACGGCACATCCACAGCCGAGGAGGTGAGAGTTCGGCTGGATCGACCCCTGAAGGAGTCCACGGTGCGCACTGTGCTGCGCCGGCTGGAGGAAAAGGGGTACGTGCAGCACGAAACTGCGGGTCGCACCTTCCGCTTCTCCGCCGCCACACCAGCCGAACGGGTCGCCGAGCGCGGGGTGCGGGGGCTGGCTGACTGGCTATACCAGGGGTCGGTTGCCGATTTACTGGTGGGGTTCGTCGGCTCGGATGAACTGAAGCCGGCTGAGCTCGACCGGCTGGCGGAACTGATCGACCGGGCGCGTCGCAAGCACGCATGACACCACACCTGCTGCTCGAATCCGCACTCCGTGCGTCTTTGTTGGGTGCCGGTGTCTGGCTGCTCCTGCGCGTGCTGCGCAACCGGAGCTCGACGCGCGAGTGGATGATCTGGCTGGCGGTACTGGCGGCGGCATTGCTGATGCCAATCGTCTCACCGTACGCGTCGGGATTGTTTCAAGACGGAGTCCGGCAATCATCGGCTCCGTCGATTGTGGACCGCATCGCCGGAGTGTCGGGCGAATTGCCGTCGCCAGTTGCCGCGTGGCGAGATGTGCTTCGAAACACCGCGGCGTTGCTCTGGCCGATCTACCTGAGTGTTGCCGGGTTGCTCATCGGTCGATTGTGCCTCGGCCTGTTGCTGACGCGGCGGATGTGGCATGCCGCAATCCCGGCACCCGCTCTGTCCGGCGCTGGCATGCAGGTTCGCGCGACAGATCGAATCGATGCGCCAGTGGTCGTCGCGAGTGGAATCCTGCTGCCTGCGGACTGGGATACCTGGAGCCCGCAGACGCTGGCATGTGTGCTGATGCATGAGCGCTCGCATCTCGCGCGAAACGACTTCCACTGGCAGGTGCTTACACAACTGCATGTCGCTCTCTTCTGGGTGAGCCCATTTGCGTGGTGGCTGCTGCGGAGGATCTCCTTGCTCGCGGAGTACCTGAGTGACGAGGATGTGGTCGCCGCATACGGCCGCCCGACGGACTACGCGGAGGTGCTGCTGCGGTTCGCCGGTGGGCGCCGCACGGCGCTGCCGAGTGTCGGGATGGCTCGTCGCGCGGCACTTTCGCAACGCATCGAGCGACTCCTCAGCACGCAGCAGCGCGACGTGGCGCAGCGACAGTCGAGTGGCTTCGTGCTCCTTGGCGTTGCCGCGGTAGCGGCGACAAGTGTGGCGAGTCCGTGGCTCCGTATCGAGCCCGCCTCGGCGGACCGATCGTCTGTCGTGTCGCTCGGCGCGATCAGGGGCACGCCGCGCGAGCACCGCACGTCGACGTTCTCAACGTCCCGCTTGGGTCGCGTATTGCCCGCTCCAGAATCACCAGCACAGCGAGCGTTCGACACTCAGCGCATGCGAATGCAGACGCCGATTGCACCTCTGCGCAGCGGGCTGGCGCAGCTTCCGCCTCTGCGCGGCGAGCTCGAAAGACAGACCGCGGTGACGTCCTATGCCGACCTGCGCCTGCCGGGCAAACTCCCGCCGCTTGCACCTCTGCACGGCGGGCTCGAAAGCCAGACCGCGGTGACGTCCGATGCCGGCCTTCGCCTGAGTGGCCAACCTCCGCCGCTTCCAGCGCTGGACGCCACGGCAGATCTGCGAGCGTCAGCGCGCTGAATCCCGCGCGACCTGCTCGGCACAACTGACCGGGCCGCGTGCGGTGCCGACGTGTTCCCCCGCCTACCGGGTTCCCACGGCGGCTGCGCTGGCGTATGACTGAGCCAACATCGCTGCCGTCGAGAGCGCCTATCTGGTGCCGGTTTCGGGTGCCGCGACCACATCGATCTCACGCAGCATCCCAAGCTCCGCATGCGTCTTGCCGCTGATCGGATCCCCAATCAGGCAGGAAAGGACGTAGCGGCCCGGACTCAACTCAATTTGCACCAGGGCGCTCTGGCCTGGGCCGAGGCGTGCGACGCCCGTCACCGGATCAGTGACCGTGACGGAGTCGTCGCTCGCCATCCAGTCGCGCAGCGTCCTTCCCGGTCGAAGGCGTTCGATCAGGATCAGGTGATCAACGCGGCCATCGTTGCGGATCTCAAGCGTACGCTTGCCGCTGCGCCATGGCGTCGGCACCATGTACGCGAAGTCGCGCAGCGATACCACGACATCGTTCGAGTCGCGCAGCAGCGGTGACCCGGCGTTGGATGTGGAGGTGGTCGAGTCGCCGATCACCAGTGCCCACTCGCCACGCGCGCCATGCCGATGTTTGTCTTCACCGCGACTCAGGCAGGTGACGAG
>JANNVN010000555.1:0-28343 GCA_031414435.1 Gemmatimonadaceae bacterium | reverse complement strand
AGCCGCTCGTCGCCAAGCTCAAGACGTTCAACGTGAAACTGCTGGCGGAGCGCGTGGAAACCGATGCGGTGCGCGCGGCCTGTTCGGCCATCGGCTTCACGCTCTTTCAGGGGTACTTCTACTGCCAGCCGGAAACGGTGGTGAAGCGCGATCTGTCGGCGGCGGAAGCGAGTGCGTTGCAGCTGCTGAATCTGGTGCGCAATGAAAAGACGCCGACCAATCAGGTCGAGCAGGGGATCAAGCGCGATCCAGCGATGACCTTCAAGCTGCTGCGCATCGTCAATAGCGCGGCGATGGGTTTCACGGGCATCGAGTCGATTCCGCATGCCCTTCGACTGTTGGGGCGTACCCAACTCGAACGATGGCTGACCCTCCTGGTGATGGCGAGCTTTTCCAAGGGTGGCGCCCGGCAGCGTGAGCTGTTCAAGCTGAGTCTGACGCGGGCGAGGCTGCTGGAATTGATGAGCGATGCCGGTGACCGGGATCAGCGATTCCTGGTCGGCATGTTCTCGATGCTGCATGTGCTGCTGCAGGCACCGATGAAGGACGTGATCACTTCACTCCAGTTGTCGGAGGCGGTGTCGCAGGCCCTGCTGGAGCGCACCGGCCCTCACGGCCCACTGCTGGCGGGGCTCGAGGCGTATGAGGTCGGCGACTGGGATCGTGTGGAGCTGGTGACGGGAAGCGATGATCGTGCACTGGTGCAAATCGCTGCGCATTACCCTGCGGCGCTGGCGTGGGCGATCGAACAGGTCAAGACGACCGGCTGAGGGGACACATCGGGCCGATCGACGCCTTGCGATGTTCGGCGGGGGATGTGTCTGCAGCTCGGCAACTGCTCTGCAGCAGCGGTGGGCGGGGGACCAGCGGCAGGGCGACAGCGGATGCTCGATAGCAGAACGGCAACCGCGGGACGGCAACATCATTTGGGCAACAGCGGAACTGCTTGACGCAAAGGCGCAAAGTTGCAAAGGCGCAAAGCTGTCGTTGGTGGGTGGGGTATCGTGGCTGAAGGGCTGAAGGGCTGAAGGGCTGAAGGGCTGAAGGGCTGAAGGGCTCTCGTCTTGGTGGGGGGAGAGAGACATACGAAGGCGCTGGGACCTGCCGCATTCCGAGCAGTTCCCAACGCCTTTTTCGATTTTCGCGCATTCTCTGATGTGCGCATCGCGAGCAAGCGGCACGTCAGTGTGCGATCTCTTTGCACCTTCGCCTCTTTGCGCCTTTGCGTCAAGCAGTTCAGCGGTTGTTGTACCGCTTTCGCCGGTTTTGCGCCGTCGCGAGCAAGCGGCATGTCAGTGTGCGATCTCTTTGCACCTTCGCGTCTTTGCACCTTCGCCTCTTTGCGCCTTTGCGTCAAGCAGTTCAGCGGTTGTTTTACCGCTTTCGCCGGTTTTGCGCCGTCGCGAGCAAGCGGCATGTCAGTATGCGATCTCTTTGCGCCTTCGCGTCTTTGCGCCTTTGCGTCAAGCAGTTCGGCGGTTGCTTTACCGCTTTGGCCAGTTTTACGCCATCGCGAGCAAGCGGCGCGTCAGTGAGCGATCTCTTTGCGCCTTTGCGTCTTTGCGCCGTTGCGTCAAGCAGTTCCGCGGTCGCTTTGCCGCTCTCGCCAGCGGGTCGCCGCCCGATCAGCTCTTGATGGGCGGTGGACCGGTGACGGCGGTGGAGTCGGCGGGAGCGTTTTCGTCGTCGAAGGCGCGGAACGGCAGGAAGAGTGAGATGCGCCGATTGGTCGGGTCGAACGGGTTGTCCGGATTGCGGAGGTCACGATCGGCAAGGCCTCGTACCTGCACCAGGCGATTGTTCGGGATGCCTGCGGCATTGACGACGCGTCTGGCGGCGTTGGCGCGGTCGGCGCTGAGCTCCCAGTTGGTGTACGAGCCCCCCTCACCAAACGGCGCTCCGTCGGTGTGGCCTTCGAGAATGATCGGGTTCGACAGCAATGCTATCTCCTCGGCAATCAATGCAATCGCCGTCACGGCTTTCGGGCGCAGCACGGCCGAGCCGGTCGGGAAGAAATCGTCGCCGCTGCCCTTTTCCACCAGTTCGATGCGGAGCCCGTCCTTCGTGATGATGATCTCGATGGAGCCCTTGAGGCCTTCGAGCGATGGGTTGCTGTCGAGTCGAGAGGCGATGCGCTGCTTGAAATCGCGGAACTGCTGCTCCTCGACTTTGCGGACGATCAGCTTGAGCGCGTTCTTCGACACGCGGGCTGGTGATGATCCCGATGCCACCGGAGACGATCCACCGCTGTAGGCGTTCTTGTTGCCGACCGGATTGGCGAAGTAGCCCTCGACCGCCTTCTTGGTCTGATCGTCGAGCCCCACGATCCAGAGCACCATGAAGAATGCCATCATTGCGGTCACGAAGTCGGCGTAGGCCACCTTCCATGCGCCGCCGTGGTGGCCGCCGTGGCCACCACTCTTCTTCTTGATGATGACGATCTTCTTGCCGTCTTTCGCCACTATGCAGCCTTCGCCGCTTTCGCGAGCTCTTCGAGTTCGGCGAAGGTCGGGCGATCACCAGGTTCGATGTTGCGGCGCGCGAACTCGACCGCCGTCATCGGCGCATCGCCGCGGGCGAAACTGAGCAGTGCGGTCTTGATGCACATCAGATACGCATGTTCGCTCGAGTTGCGCATCTCGATCGACTTCGCGATGGGGCTGAACAACCCGTACGCGAGCAGGATGCCGATGAACGTGCCGACGAGTGCGGCGGCCACCTTGCCTCCGATCTCCGCTGGCGACCCGCCAATGGCACCCATCGTGATGATGACGCCGAGCACCGCGGCCACAATGCCGAAGGCCGGCATGGCGTCACCGACCGTCGCGATGGCCCCGGGAACCAGACTGGCTTCGTGATGGTGCTGGTCGAGGTCCATGTCGAGGATCTCGGCCAGGTTGTGATCCTCGATGGTGCCGGTGAGCAGGACTTTCAGCGTGTCGGCGAGGAGCGCGACTGCATGCGGGTGATGCATGAAGCCCGGGTACTTGGCGAAGATGTCACTCTTGGATGGGTCCTCGATGTGCGCCTCGAGTCCGACCAGACCGTCCTTGCGCGCCTTGTTGAAGATCTGGAAGAGCACCTGGAGCAACTCGCCGTACGCCTTCTTGTCGAACGGGTTCGGCTTGAGCAGCCCGATGACGCCCGCGATGATATGCTTCAGCACCGCCGGCGGATTGCTGATGATCATCGAGCCGATCCCGGCGCCGATGATGATGATGAATTCCGTAGGTTGCCAGAGCACGGCGAGCTTGCCATGGTGCATCACGTACCCGCCAATGACGGATCCGATGACGACCACGAGACCGATGATCAAGAACACGGCTGGTAAGTCCAGGCAAAGGGTCAGCGGACGACCTGGGGTCGCCTTCCGTGTGGGAGTATCGGCCGGAATCGACGCGGGCTGGACTGTGACTTCGGGCGGGTGGACGTGACGGCGCCGCTGGGCAGTGGCCGGGAGCCCACCTGGGCCGATGTGTTGCTCTGGTTCGACACCATCGACGCCATCGTCCGTGGGCTGGGCCATTCGCTGAACAACCGCGCCTTGGCACTCGGGGCCACGATCGAATCGCTCGACCCGAAGCGCCCGGTCGGGCAGACCATCGCCACCGGCCTCTCCCACGAGGCCGCGCGCCTGGGCGAACAGCTCCGGCAGTTCCGCGCGCTTCCGTTCGCGATCGACCGCGAGCCAATGCCGCTGCTCCCTCGCGACGTGTTGTCGACCGCCATCCAGCTGCACCGCTCACACGCCAGTCTCGGCGACATTCCGGTGTATCTCGAGGGGGCGCAGGACGCGCCCCCGGTGCTCGTCCCTGAGTCGGCGCTGATGCATGCGATGCTGGTGACGCTGACGGCGCTGAAGGGGTTCGTGGCGCCGGGTGGCGTGATCCGCGTCCGTAGCTCGGGGACGAGCGATCAGGCGGAGCTGACGTTTCTTGCCGAGCGTGAGTCCGACGCGGGGCGCGTTCCAACGGCGTCGGGTGGTGTCATTCCGCCAATGGCGCTGGCGGCCGCGCTGCTCGGGAGTGCGGCGCTGGAGATCGAGCAGGAGATTGGGCCAGAGTCCGTCACGGTGACGTGGTGGCTGCCGAGCCTGAAAGAGATGCGCCGTCGGAGTCGCATGGCGGCGGCGGGGTGAATCCGGCGGTCGAGATCGGCTCAAAGTTCCGCCGACGCGGCAAGTCTGGCCGGGCACGGAGCGCTGCAGGAGAACCAGAGTTTTTCTAAGCTGTTGATACGCAAGTGTTTGCGTGGCGGCACGGGGAGTGCTTTGGGCGAGGGGACACCAGCTCGCTCACGGAACAGAGGACTCCTCATGTCTATGCCCCAAGTTGTGCACCCGTGGTCTCACGCCCCCGATACCGTCCTTCGCGCGCTGCCGCCGGCAGCAGCAGCCGACCAGCGTTCGATTGCAGAGGCGCTCTTCGCTTCGGGGTTCGTCGCGTCAGCAATCGCAACGGCAGAGGTCAGCACGGAGGCCGATGTCGCGGCGCTCGCAGAGAAGTGGCGCGAGACCCGGGCGTCTGACGCGGCGCTGTCCACGATGATCGCGCAAACATCTGGCGCGCTGGTGCCGTCCGTTCCCGTCCGGGAGGATGGCTCGCCGCGCTTCGTGCTCAGGATTCCCGATGCGAGTGCCGCCGCGGAGGCCCTCCTTGCCGAACACGGCGAGCACGGTGCCGCGGCGGAGCTGCGACTGTTCCTCGACGAAGCACTTCGTTCCGGGGACTGCTACATCGACGCGTCTCCTGGTGCCGGCTTTGCCACGCTGAGCGCGGTGACGGGCGGACTACTCGTCAGCGCCGTCGCGCTTTGCCGCGATGCGGAGCAGGTGGCGGCGATTGAGGCGAGTGCACGATGCAGTGGCGTGACAGCGCAAGTCGACGCGCGGATGTCCACCTCGCTGGGGGCGCTGCTCTCGCCACCACTGACAGACGGCGCGATGACTTTCGTGCACGCCGGCAGTGCCGAGTCGGTGGCACCGCTGATGAGCGACGCCCTGGGGGCACTCCAGCGTCGTGAGATCGGCGCGGTGGCGTGGCGGTGCGGGCCAGCCGACGAGGCGGGGCGCGATGCCGAGAACCTGCAGATTGCAGCGGCGGTGCTCGGAGTCTTCGGCTTTCAGCACTTTGCGCTTGCCATGGGCAATGACGGTCCGGAGCTGGTGCCCGCTGATGCGATGGCCTCCAATGAAATGATCTTTTCGCTCGAGCCGTCTTTGCTGGCCCGGTTCAGCGCATGACGTCTGCGTCGTTGCGCATTGCCGGTGTTCCGGTGGTGCGCGACCTGTTCGAGCCAGCAGCGGCGCTGTTCGACGCGCTCACGGATACGCAGTCACCTGCGTGTCACACCCTCGGCCGCCTGCCGACGCCTGGCGAGATCGCCGATGCCGACATCCGAGCGGCGTGGCCATTCGCCCGTGTGGTGAGTTTCGACGTGTTCGATACCCTGCTGGTGCGCAAGGTGGCCGCGCCGCGCGATGTGTTTCTGCATCTCGCGACACCGGCACCCTTTGCTGCATGGTCACTGGACCCGGTTGTGCTGGCGCAACACCGCCAGGAGGCGGAGAACGATGCGCGGCGTCGCGGAATGATCGCGCGCGGGTCGATGGAAGTGACGCTGCAGGAGATCCACACGGTACTCGCCGAGCGGTTACGGCGACCCACGTCGGATATCCCGGCAATGGTGCGCGCAGAGCAGTTGGTGGAGCGGGCGCTCTGCGTCGCTCACCCGCATCTGCGCGAGGTGTTCAATCGCGCGGTGCACGACGGAAAGGTCATCTGGTGTGTGAGCGATACATATCACGAAGCCACGTTCCTGCGCGAACTGCTCAGTGAGTGCGGCTACGCCTTGCAAGGAGTGGATGTCGTCAGCTCTGCTGACCTTCGTGCAAGCAAAGGCGAAGGCAGAGTCCTCAAGCAGCTCGCCGCGACCGCTGGCGTCGCCGCAGACGCGGTGCTGCACATTGGTGATCACCCCCGTGCCGATTTCGCGATCCCGGCGCAACAGGGATTTCTGGCCGTGCTGCATCCGTGGGCGGCCAGCCGTCATGAAGATCGTGTATCGTCGTGTCCGGGCGATTCGATCGCGATGGGATTGGCGCAGATCGGATCGCGCACAGTGGAGCCGGGATTTCCATTCTGGTGGCGCTTCGGCTATGCGGTTGCCGGTCCGTTGCTCAGTGCGTTCGCGACCTGGCTGGAGAGTCGCTTGACCGCAGATGGGATCGATCGCGCCTACTTTCTGCTGCGGGATGGCGAGATCATCCTCGACGTCTACAACGCCCTGCACGAGAACCGGCCGGGTCCGGCGCTTTCGCTGCTCGAATCGTCGCGTCGAGCGTTTGTCGTCCCGGCGCTGGAGATCGGCAACGCATCGATGACGGCGCAGCTGCTGGCATGCGAAAACCCGCGTCACGCCGGCGAATTCCTCGAACGCGTGGGACTGCGGGCCCGGGATTTCGGCGCTGCGTTCCGGGCCGTGGGGGTGTCAGCAGAGACGGTCGTATCGCGAGACAACACCGCCGGAATGACCGCTGTCGCGGCACTCTTCAGTCGACCGGATGTGGCCAAGGCCATGCTGGCCGTCTCACGGACCGAGCGACGACTGCTGTGCCGATATCTCGCGCAGGAAGGAGTCCTATCGCCGGGACGCATTGGCCTGGTGGACATCGGGTGGAACGGCACGATCCAGAAAGGGCTCCTCGCCGTTGCGTCGCTCGAACGCACGGCGCTGGACGTACGCGGCTATTACCTCGGCACCCATGCGGGTGCGTCCGCCGATCTGATGGGCAGTGAGGCGATCGGGTTTCTCTTCAATGCGGGTGCACCGCACGATCACGCCAGAGCTGTACAGCAGCTGCAGCAGCTGGTGGAATTCATCTGTACCACTGCGCGAGGCAGTCTGCGCGGCTTTCGGGTGGAAGGGGTCCGCACGGTCGCGTTGCACGGTGCGGTCGATCATCCTGAACCGCAACTTGCCGCCATCCGGCAGCTGCGTGATGGCGCCGTGGCGTACGCGCGCGGCCTGGCCGAAGAGCGGCAGGTCTTTGGCGCGCACCCGATCAGTGTCGAGGCAGCGCTGCGGCATTTCGTCCGAACCGTACGGCAGCCGACGGCGGAAGAGGCGGCGGCGATCGGCGACATCACGCATGGTGAAGGCCTTGGCGCCGATCGCGCCCGGGCATTCGCTAAATTCACGGACGCGCCATTCACAGCCGCCTCACTGCAGCGCGACTACGCCGCAGCCTACTGGCCTGCTGGCCTGCTGGCGCGGCGCGAGCCTGCGGCGCTGGCACTTCGATCGCTGCTCTGGCTGCGTGGTGGCTGACGCAATGCTGCCGGTCCTGCTTCTCACCTCCAGCGCATCGACTGCGGTGCGGCAGCGCACCGTCGAGTCGGTGGCGCGGCAGAGTGTTGAGGTCGTGCTGTGCCATACACCGGTCGAGGCGCTGGCGACATCGAGCGAGTACGTGGTGCTGGTACTCGCTGGCGCAGAGCTGGCTGCCACCGCCTGTGAGCGTGCCGTGTGGTTTCTGGCAACACGACCTGGCCTGGCATGTGTCAGTGGTGCTGCAGGCGCAGACAGCGCCGCACTCGTTCCGCTTCCGCTGGATTGCATCGCGCAGTTTCTGGTGGTGCGCAGGACGCATGTTCAGCGACTGCTCGACGCCGAAAGGCCCTGCCCTGCTGCAACTGCCGCCGCACTCGCGATCGGTTTACACCGGGACGTCAGATGCGGCGCCGGCTGGCTTGCCGAAACCGTACTGACCACCAGCGCTGCCGCGGCGGTCGCCCCGGTGCTGGTCGACGCGCGGCGCTCACTTGCGGCGCTCGGGCTGGAAGAGGCGGCGCTGGTGGAAATGGCAGCGAGCGGGATTCCGTTGCAGCCGCAGCAGCGCCTTGCCGCAGTGGAGCATCCATCACTGACCGCGCGACTCGCGCCGACTTCGGGGCTGCGGATCCTGATGCTCGTGCAAGGCTTTCCGATGGGGGGATACACCGCGTTCAACGCCGAACTCCTGCCGCGCCTCGTTGGTGCCGGCCACGCGGTGACAACCTGCATGACGGAGTTCTGGCGCACCGAGTGGCGGCTCGACCTGGTGCGCGCTGTTGCGCCCGACATTCACCACGTGCTCTCGACGGTACCAGCGATGGCGATGCCGGCGTACCTCGATTGGCTGATCATTTCGCGGCGCATTGATGTCGTGCTGCTCAGCCACAGCTACGCAGGGCTGCATCTGCTCCCGTATCTGCGGGCGCGGCATCCCGATGTGGCGTTCGTGGACTATGTGCACACCGACTGGTTCGAGTCGGCCATGTACGGGAGCTACGCTGCGATGGCCGAACGCTGGACGGGGCAACTCGATGCGCAGCTGGCCACCAGTCACTCGCTGGTCGAGCAACTGACGTCACAGGGATGCGACGCGGATGCGGTGCGGGCAGCGCACATCGGCATTGATACGCAGCTCTGGCAGCACCGAGGCCCCCGGCTGGCAGCGGTCCGTGCGTCGCTCGGTGCCACGTCAGACACATTGCTGCTGCTGTTCTCGGGCCGGCTGTCGCCAGAGAAGCGCCCGCAAATGTGCATCGAGATGCTGGCGGCATTACTCGCCGAACGGCGTGACGCAGCGCTCGTGTTCGCCGGCGGCGGGCAGTTGATGCAAGCGTTGCGAGAACAGATAGATGCTGCCGGTCTGGCCGACCGGTGCAAGTTGCTCGGCGAACTCGATGAAGATACCCTGCGGCATGTGTACGCCGCCGCGGATGTGTTCATTGCCCCGTCGGAGATCGAAGGGGTGTCGCGGTCACTGTACGAAGCGATGGCAATGGGTTGTGTGCCTGTGGTCTCCGACGTCGGGGGGCAGCGCGAACTGGTGACGTCGGGTACGGGCAGCCTGGTGAACGCGGCCGGTGCCGATGCGGCGCGATATCTGGAAGGGGTGCGCCCCTGGCTCGATCCCATCGCGCGGGCCAGTGCGAGTCTGGCGGCGCGCGAGATGATCGCAGCGAATTTCGATAGCTACCGAACCACGACGATCGTGTGCGAGACACTGATGCTCGCACGCGCCCGACGTCGCATGCGACAAGACACCCTGCCGCCGGCAATGGCCGAGGAATTGGCGGTGATGTCGATCGAGACCATGCGGCGGCATGTCTTGCGGAGCGTGGGTCGGTGAGCGCCGCTGTTCTGGCGCCGCGGCATCGCGTCTGCTTCTCGCTGCCGTTCGCGTCACGCTTGTTGAGCGGTGCATCGGGCTACTTCGGTGGCGCTGAAGTGCGTGGCGTGACCTTTCTCGAAGGACTGGCGCGCGATTCGTCGCTCGAACTGCATGTGGTCGTGAAGGGAGCGGCGGTTACCCCGCTCCACCGCGCGGATGGCATCACGGTGCACTTCCGGCCGGACGTCCCGTTCTTCGAGGGGCACCACGATGATCCGGTTCGTTCGGTATGGGGCGCCATTGATGCCGATGTCTATGTGGCG
The DNA here is from genome assembly GCA_031414435.1 of Gemmatimonadaceae bacterium. GTDB lineage: Bacteria > Gemmatimonadota > Gemmatimonadetes > Gemmatimonadales > Gemmatimonadaceae > JACMLX01. The sequence goes on along the minus strand of JANNVN010000555.1, from coordinate 18,860 downwards.
TTTGGCTCGAATGAGGCAACGGCCGAGCTGGCGCGATTCTGCGGGGCGCACGGGAGCGCACTGATCGTGTCGCTGGCGTCGGATATCGTGTTCGATCCGTTCGTGTACGAAGGCTCAAGGGAGTGTGACCCGTATGGCGTTCCGGGTCACTACACCTGGTACGGAATGCGCCATGCGCACGACGTGGTGGTGCAGACGGAGCGGCAGCTTGGCCTCTTACGGACGAAGTTGCAACGCGATGCGACGCTGATCCGGAATCCGGCGCCGCAGCAGTCGCGCGCTGCGCCGCGGGGCGCACCGATGTTCGGTGGCCGGCTGCTCTGGATCGGGCGGCTTGACCCGAACAAACGGTACGAGGAGGCACTACTGCTGGCAGCAGCCGTGCCGCATCGGCCCATGATCATGGTCTGCAACCAGATACGATCCCTGGGCGAGAAGGTGCTCGATGCACTTGGCGTTCAGTTGCCGAATCTGATGCTCGCTGATCAGGTGGAACTGGCGGATATCGACGCCTTGTTCCGTTTCTCCGACGTGCTGGTGAATACCTCGGTGCTCGAGGGTTTTCCGAACACCTTTCTGCAGGCTGGCATGCATGGCATCCCGATCGTGTCGATGCAGGTGGACCCCGACGGCATGCTCGGCACGCATGGTTGCGGACGCGTGGCGGACGGCACGTCTACCGGGCTGGCGCAACGCGTGGAAGAACTGCTGACCAATTCATCGCAGTACGCTGCCGCCGCCGCCGCCAACGTCCGCTGGCTGCGCGAGCGCCACGAGCCGGCCGATCGGATCGCGGAGTTAGCTGCTGTCATCCATCGCGCGCTCGCCGCGCATTCCGAGCGCATGCCGGCGTATGCAAACTGAACTGCTTCCCCGCGACCTTCGAAACCCATGTGCGGCATAGCCGGAATTCTCGCGCCCTTTCCCGCCGCACGCCTGCAGGCGGGCGCGGTGGCACTGGCTGGGGCCCAGCAACATCGCGGCCCGGATGGCGCCGGCGTACACGTGCAGGGGCCCGTGGCGCTGGCGCATCGCCGCCTGTCGATCATCGACCTCGAGGCAGGCGCACAGCCACTGGCCAATGAGGATCACACCGTCTGGATCACGTTCAACGGTGAGATTTACAACTATCGCGAGTTGCGCGGCACACTCGAACAGCGGGGGCACCGGTTCCGTACCCAATCGGATACGGAAGTCATCGTTCACGCCTACGAGGAGTGGGGCGACCGGTGTGTGACGCACCTGCGCGGCATGTTCGCCTTTGCGATCGCTGATGCCCGGCGGCACCGCCTCTTCCTGGCGCGTGATCATTTCGGCATCAAGCCGCTGGTGTATCTCGAGCAGTCGGGCTGGTTTGCCTTTGCGTCGGAACTGCAGGCGTTTCACGCCCTCGGTGACGCCACCGTCGATCTCGATGTTCGTGCCATCGATGAGTATCTGGCCCTGCAGTACATTCCGGCACCGCGCACGGTGTACCGTCAGGCGCGGAAGCTTCCCCCTGGACACACGATGTCGGTGGACTATGACGGTCGTGTCCATGGTCCGCAGCGATATTGGCGGCCTGAGTTCCGCGCCAGCGAGTTTCGCAGCAACGAACAGTGGCTCGAGGCGTTCGACGCCACGCTGCGCGATTCGGTCCGCGCGCACATGGTGGCCGACGTTCCGGTGGGCGCATTCCTCTCGGGAGGGCTGGACTCCACCGGCGTCGTGGCCATGGCACAGGAGATTGCGACGCAGCCCGTGCGCACCTTCAGCATCGGGTTCGCGGACCCGGCGCATGATGAATCGGCATGGGCGGCCGAAGCGGCAAAGCGCCTGGGCACTCAGCATACGTGTGAGGTTCTGGAGGTCGACGCGCTGACATCGCTGTCAGCACTGGTCGGCCACTACGGCGAACCGTTTGGCGACAGCTCGGCGGTTGCAACGATGGCAGTGTCACAACTGGCGGCTCGCGAGGTCAAGGTCGCGTTGACGGGCGATGGTGGCGACGAAGGGATGGCGGGATATCACTCACACATGCTCTGGCTGTCGTGGGTGTCACAGCAGGGCGAGAGCGTGCTGCAGCGTCCGCCAGTGGAGGCGTGGCAGCAGTGCATCCAGTACTGTGATCCGCACACCCGCTCGCGGCTCTGGTCGGGCAATCACCGTGGCGAAACGTTGCTGCCGATCGAGTCATTCGAAACCGCCTGGGCCGAAGCCCGCGATCTGGGCGTCGTGCAGCGCGTGCAGTACATGGATGCGATGACGTACCTGCCGTACGACATCCTGACGAAGGTGGATATCGCCAGCATGGCGCATTCGCTGGAGACACGGACACCGCTGGTGGATGTGCGCGTGTGGGACCTGCTGACGCAGATGCCGGAAGGCGTGAATGTGGGCATCGATCCACTCGGTCAGCTGACTGGCAAGCATGTACTGAAAAAGCTGCTCTCGCGCTATTTCCCGGATCGTTTCGTCCACCGCAAGAAGCAGGGCTTCGGCGTTCCGCTTGCGCGCTGGTTCGCGCCGGATGGGGACGCGCGCGCGTTCGTCGAAGACCGATTACTGGGGCGCGATTCGATGCTCCGGTCGCTCTTTGATCCAGCGCCGGCGCGTGATCTGCTGCGCGATGGGCGCCACGGTCCGGTGTGGGTGTTGCTGGTACTCGAAGAGTGGCTGCGGCAGGCGCAGGCGCGATGCCTGGCGACGCCCGCCGTCTTGTTGACGGCTGAGCCGGTGTCGGTGGTGCCCGTCGCATCGCTGGCGGCCGCGTCGTTGCCGGTCGGGTCCATGCCAGTCGCGTCGCTTCCAGTCGCGCCGCTTCCAGTCGCGCCGCGCGCATTCCGCGCCCCCGGTGCGCCGGCCGCGCGCCCTCGGCTGCTGATCATTGCCGATGTACCAAACTGGATCTTCGAGCGGCATGCGCGCACGCTGCAGGTCGCGCTGGCCGAGGAGTTCGAGATCGTGGTGCAGTATCACACTGAGACGTTCGATGAGGACGCCTGGAACCTGATCTACGTGATGGAGTTCGGTCTGGTGCCTTCGGAGCGGATCACGATGCCGTGGAAGTACGTGACGGCGCTGCGATCGCACATATCCTGGGGCAACGTGGCCGCGCCGGAGCTGGCGCGATACCTGAAGACGCACTTTCAACGCACGCACGTGGTGTCAGAGCGGCTCCGCCGTGAACTCGCCCCGTGGTTGCCCGATGTGGCATACGTGACCCACGGTATCGATGGACAACGGTTTTCACACGTTCCCCGGTCGGCACATCCCGAACGCCCGCTGCGGGTGGGCTGGGCTGGAAACCGGCAGACGGCGGTGAAGGGGTTCGCGGAGTACATCGAACCGATCGGGGCGCTGCCAGGCGTGGAGCTGGTGTTCTGCGGTTATGCGGATCGCAATCTCACGCTGGACGAGATGGCGGCGTGGTACGCGGAGGTGGATGTGTATGTGTGTGCTTCCTTGAGCGAAGGCAGCAACAATTCGCTGCTGGAGGCCGCGGCCCGCGGGTGTGCGATCGTCACGACGGACAACGGCACCGTCCCGGAGTATCTCACGGATGGCGTGAGCGCCGTGGTGGTGCCAAGGACGCGCGACGCGTTCCTGCTGGCGATTGCCATGTTGCGCGACGATCCGGATCGACGCGTGGAGATGGGCGCGGCGGCATCAGCGGCAGTACTGCCGGCGTGGACGTGGGGGGTCAGGGCGGAACCGTATGCGCAGTTCCTGCGCGACGCGCTTGCCCATCGTGACGTGGCGCACCTCCGCATGGCGACGACGACGCCAGGGGGTCGACGATGGATCGTGTCACAGACGGCAACGATGCAACGTGCAGTCGCGAGTGGCGATATCGACGCGGCCATGCATGGGGTCGAGGCTTTGCTGCGTGTCGACCCTGGGAACGAAGGATTCCAACAAGTGCGCACGTTGCTGCACGCGCGTCCCGCGCTGGCAGGTTCCGAAGCGGCCTGACGTTGTTGAGTCGCGCGTGTGACGCCACGCGCGGCCTGGCGTGACAGTCGCGCGGAGATATCGGTCGTTACCTCGCCCGGTCCCGCGCCGACACCAGTGCGTCACGTACCACATCGATCACCTCGGGCACAACCAGACCGCCGGTTTCCTGAATGGCCGACAGCATCACGTCGATCAGATCCGGGAACCGATTACTCATGGCGAGCGAGGCCTCGAGGATTCCGGCCGCATCGGGGCCACCCGCACCGGAAATTGCGCTACGATACCCTGCCAGCACAGTCTCGCGGAGGTAGTTGCGTGCACGTACGTAGGTGTGGAAGCCGAGCCCTCGGTCGTCGAGTCGCGCGATGAGCATGGGTAGCGAGACGAGCGCGATTCTGGAGCCCTGGCCATCCGCCCAGCCTGCACGTCCTTCAAACTGTACCAGGGCGGGGCTGCCGAGATACCGCGCCGGTTGATCCCAGGCGATGTCGATGAGCATGCAGGTGTGCGGATAGGTGCTCTCGAGCGATCGATAGTCGGGAGCTATGACCCGCTGGTGCCAGAAGCGAACCCACGCCTCACGCGGTGCGATGTGCGCGTACACCTGCGTGCCCAAAGAAGAGGAGTGGTCGAGGAGGTCCTGCCAGTAGCGGACGGGACGATCTTCGACGAACGGGCAGGCGAGTTGAGCAATCGGGCCATCGTAGCCGCCATGCGCCGATTCTGGCCAATGGTGGAGGAAGTTCGCGCAGGCGAAATTCGTATAGAAGAACCGGATCTGCGGGTGGTTGCGCAGTGCCGCACAGATTCGGCGCAGCGCACCAGCAACGAGGAGATCATCGTCGCCGAGCGCCCAGACGAAATCGCCCGTTGCCTGTTCGGTCGCAGAGAGCACGTAATTGCGTACCGGGCCGAGATTCCGTTCGCGGCGGAGATAGCGGACCGTTGCGTTTGGATGCGCGGCGCGTGCGGCTGCGACGACAGCGCCGGTATCGTCCTCTGAGGCGTTGTCGGCAATACAGATCTCCACGAGATCGCCACACTCTGATGCCTGAGGCAGCAGCGCTTGCAGCATGACTCGCAACAGCGGTGCGCGCTGGAAGGTTGGCACGAGAATGGACAGCAGCGGTGTCCGGCTCATCGGATCGGCACTGATCGCGCTCATGCCGACGCCAGCCAGCTGGTCCGGCAGAAGATGCCGTAGCGCGGATCGGTCACCGGCAGTGACTGCCGACATCTTTGGCCGGTGCAGGGCGGGGTCGATTTCTGTAACGCTATGATTCGCAATTGGTTACGGATAGGCATGGCTTCTGCATTCGGCGTCAGGTGTCCGGTCGTCTGATCTCCTTGGCGCACACCGCATGCCCCATCCGATAACGCAGTCCACAACGCTCCCCTCCTCAGCGCAGAACGACTGGCGCGACTCACGCGTCTTTGTCACCGGTGCGTCCGGGTTGCTTGGCTCGTGGCTGGTAGAGCGACTGTTGGCGGCCGGCGCCGAGGTCGTGTGTCTGGTGCGCGATGCCGTGCCACGCTCCGCGTTGAGGGCGCATGGTACGATTGACCGCTGCGCCGTCGTTCATGGCGACGTGACGAATCAGGCGCTGCTGGAACGGGCACTCGGCGAGTACGAGATCGACACGGTGTTCCATCTTGCAGCACAGACTGTCGTTGGTGTCGCGAACCGAAACCCCGTCGGCACGTTCGAGTCGAACATCGCCGGCACATGGACGCTGCTCGAGGCGTGTCGCCGTAGTCCACTGATCCAGAGCATCGTGGTGGCATCCTCAGACAAGGCGTACGGCGATCAGGCCGAGATGCCGTACCGGGAAGACACGCCGCTGCAGGGCCGGCACCCATATGACGTCTCGAAGTCCTGTGCGGACCTGATCGCGGCGAGCTATGCGCACACCTACGACTTGCCTGTTGCGATCACGCGATGCGGCAACTTTTTCGGTGGTGGTGACCTGAACTGGAACCGCCTCGTGCCGGGTGTGATCCGCGACGTTCGTCGGGGTCGGTCACCGGTCCTTCGCAGTGACGGTACGTACATCCGTGACTACCTGTACGTGGAGGACGGCGCGGCAGCGTACATGCTGCTGGCGGCCCGCCTGAAGGGAGAGCGACTGCTGCGCGGTCGTGCGTACAACATTTCCGCTGACCACGTGATGTCGGCGCGAGAGTTCGCCGAGCGATTGGTGCGCGCGATGGGGGAAACGTACCCTCTCGATATTCGTGGCACGGCGACGAGTGAGATCAAGGAGCAACGGCTCGATTCATCGCGCGCCAGGCGGGAGTTGGGCTGGCAGCCTGGCTTTGATCTCGACACCGCCGTCGCACGAACGATCGATTGGTATGATCGGCACTTTGCCGACGACACACGCCGCGACTCAGGTCGCAACCTGCTGAAGAGGAGCGCCTGATGTCCCATGCCGGATGGATGATTCACGAACGCGAGACATGCCGCGCCTGCGGTGCGACCGGGCTGGCAGAGTTTCTTGCGTTTCCCGACCTGCCATTCACCGACGATTTCGTCGTGCCGGGCAGTGCTGTCGGATCGGAGTTCCGCAACCGTCTCGCCATCCACTGGTGTCCGGCGTGCGCCACCGTGCAGACGCGTCATGACGTCGATGTCTCCGCGTACTATCGCGACTACCGCTACACCGTGGCGGGGTCGCCGTTCGCGAGTCGCTTCATGGAGCAACTGGCGGATACCGCGATCTCCCGATTCGGTCTGCGGTCTGATGCCGTGGTCCTCGAGATCGGCTCCGGTGATGGAGCGCAGCTCGCGGCGTTCCAGCGCCGCGGCTGTCGGGTGCTGGGCTTCGAGCCCTCGGTCGATCTGACACAGGCGTCGCGGGCGGCGGGTGTTCCAGTGCTGCAGTGTCTTTTCGACAACGACAGTGCGGCACTCATTCCCGGCGTGTTGCAGCCAGCCGATGCGGTGGTACTCACGTACACCTTCGATCATCTGCCGGACCCAGTCGAGTTTCTGCGGGTTGTGGGTCGCGTGCTCGACCAGGAGCGCGGCGTGCTGATTGTCGAGGTGCATCATCTCGGCGATATCTTCTCGCGTGCCGAGACCTGTCTGTTCGAGCATGAGCACTCGATCTACCTGACACCATTGACGGTCTCGCGCATGTTGGCGCGGGCCGGCTTCGTGCTGCTGTCAACAGCGCTGGTTCCCGATGCGCAACGCCGCGGCAACTCGCTGCTGTTTGCGGCGGCGCCGCTGGGCACCCGTCACGCCGCCGACGCCTCGGCGAGCGACGCGGTGCTGGCGACGTGGAAGGCATTTGACGATTGGAGCACCTACACCGCGTTTGCGTCGGATGCCGAGGCACGCCTGCGCGCGTTGCGCGAGTACATCCGCGACGCACGTGCTGCGGGCCGGACGGTGGCTGGCTATGGCGCCGGTGGCCGCGGTGTGCTGACGATCGCACAAGCAGGCCTCACTGCGGACGATATCGCATATGTCTGCGACGGCAACAGTGCATTTCACGGGAAGCTCATGCCTGGCTCCCGTGTACCTGTCGTTGCGCCATCACAGCTGCAACGGGAACCGGTGGACGACGTGATCGTCTTCTCGTATGGCTATATCGACGAGATTCGCGCCGGTCTGGCGGACGTCGAAGCAAGCGGGACCAGATTCAGCAGTCTGATCGATCTGCTGGCATGCGTCTCCTCATAACCGGGGCCCGCGGTTTCATTGGTGGAGCCACGGTACGAGCGGCGCTGGACGCAGGCGATTCGGTCGCGGTCCTGGTCCGTCCCGGCGCCCGCCACGGGCGGCTGAGTGGCGTGGCCGAGCGCGTGACGTGGATCGAGGCCGATCTGTCGCATCTTGATGCACCTGCAGTTCGGCACGCCTGTGCGGCGTACGAGCCAGACACCGTGATTCATGCCGCGTGGAGTGGCGTCGCCGGCAGCGAACGCAATCGAGAGTGGCAGGTGTCTCGCAATGTTGCGGTGGCCCTCGAGGTTGCGGTGCTCGCCAGTGAATGCGGGGCAGGTCACTTCATCGGCCTCGGCTCGCAAGCCGAGTACGGCCAATGCACGGGCCGAATTGGTGACGAGCAGGCGCTCCACCCGACGACGCTATACGGCGCGGCGAAGGTGGCTGCCGGGGTTGTGACACGGACGGCAGCCCACTTGCGCGGCCTGCGGCACAGCTGGTTGCGCGTGTTCTCAACGTACGGCGCGGACGCGGATCCGGCCTGGGTACTGCCGATGGCGGCCGCGATGATGGTGCGAGGCGTGGGTCCGGCGCTGACGCCGTGCGAACAGCGTTGGGAGTTTCTGCATGTCAGCGATGCAGCGCAGGCAATCCGTGCCGTGGCGCAACACCGGGCCGTCGGCACCTTCAATCTCGGCTCGGGCGACGCCCTCGTGCTTCGTCAGGTGATACTCGGCCTGCGTGATCGGATCGACGCGTCGATTCAACCGAAGTTCGGCGCTGTTCCCTATCGTCCGGATCAGATCATGTGGCTCGAGGCAGACAATACCCGGTTGTGTGAGGCGACCGGATGGTTTCCATCAGTGAGCCTCGAGGCAGGGCTCGACGAACTCACGGCGGAAGCGATCGCGCGCCATCAGGAGCATGCGCATGTCTGAGATCGTGCGCGCCTGCCGCCTGTGTGGAGACACTCGGCTGACGTCTGTTCTGGTCATGCAGCCCGCGCCCCCGAATATTTCCGGGCTTTTGCGCGCGGACGCCGTGGAGCCATTTCAGACAATCCGGCTCGATGTGCGTCAGTGCGCTGGCTGCGACTTCATCCAGCTGACAGAGATGCTGGATACGGCGTTCTATGACGAGTACGTGATGACCGTGAGTCATGCGGCGACCATGCAGGCATTTCAGACGCAACAGGCGCAACGGTTCGTCGAACGCTTTGCGCTGCAGGGGCGACGAGTGGTTGAGGTGGGGTGCGGCGATGGCAACTATCTGGACCATCTTCGAACGTCTGGCGCGACCGTCACCGGAAACGAGCCGTCGACTCCATTCAGAATGCTGGCCCTCGAGCGCGGCCACGAGGTTCTGGATGGCTATGTGGGCGCGTCCACTCCGGTCCGCGGCGGACCCTATGATGCCTTTGTGACCCGGCAGGTTCTGGAGCATGTTCCCGACCCGCGCGATTTCCTTGCCGGCGTTGCGGCATCGCTCGTGCCGGGCGCCGTCGGGCTGGTGGAAGTTCCCTGTGTCGAGCAGACGCTTCGCCACCAGCGCTACTTCGACTTCTTCCCTGATCACCTGAACTATTTCACCAAGGGTGTCCTGGCACGATTGCTGGAGCAGCAAGGTTTCGAGGTGTTGGGCCTGGAGGAGGGGATGCACGGCGAATTCACGGTGGCCTTCGTGCGCTGGAATGCGACCTCGCCGCTGGCAATGATGCAGGCGTCGCTTGATCGGACCACGCGCGAGTTGCAGGCCTTTGCTGCCGACGAGCGCCTGGCTGGGCGCCGGGTGGCGGCGTGGGGCGCAGGCGGGAAAGGGATTGCCTCGCTGACCGCAGCCCGCCTCACAGATCTGGCGTATGTCATCGACTCCGATCCGCACAAACAAGGCAAGCGACTGCCCGGCGTTGGGTTGCAGGTGGTGGCGCCTGCAGCGCTGCACGTCGACCCGGTGGACTCGATCGTTGTGACCGCGCTTGCGTATCGGGATGAAATTCTCCGTCTCCTGCGTAATGATTTGCAGTTCCGCGGCCGCATACTCTTTCTTGGTGATGCGCCGGAGCCGGTCGAGGCGGTGGCGGCGTGACGAGCAGTGCCCTGGCGCGCGCGATTCGCGCCGATGCCTTACGCATGACCGCGGCAGCGCACGCGTCGCACGTCGGCAGTTGCCTGAGCATCGCGGACATTCTTGCCGTGCTCTACACGGGTGTGCTGCGCGTTCGCCCAGAGGTACCCACCTGGCCAGAGCGAGATCGGTTGATCGTTTCAAAAGGCCATGCCGCCGCGATCGTCTACGCTGTCCTCGCGCGGGTTGGCTTCTTTCCGGTCGATGATCTCGCCTCGTACACCGCCGATGGCTCAGCCTTCACGGGGCACGTGAGCCATCGCGTGCCCGGGGTCGAATGGTCGACGGGGTCACTCGGTCATGGGTTACCGGTCGGCGCCGGAATTGCACTCGCATTGCAGCGCGGAACCGCGGAACAACGGACGGTTGTGCTCCTCTCCGACGGCGAGTTGGATGAGGGCTCGAACTGGGAAGCCATTCTGTTCGCCGGTCACCACCGCCTGCGCAATCTTCTGGCGATCGTGGATGCGAACGGCATTCAGAGTTTCGGGAGCGTCTCGGAAGTACTCGAGCTCGAGCCATTGCCCGACAAGTTCCGGAGTTTCGGGTGGTCGGTTCGCGAAGTGAACGGCCACGACCATGCGGCACTGCGTCAGGCACTGGCGCCTGCGCCGGACGGCGACGATCGCCCGATCGTGGTGCTGGCCCGGACAGTCAAGGGCGCCGGTGTGTCGTTCATGGAGAACGAACTGCGCTGGCACTACCGATCGACATCCGAGCCCGAGCTGATCGCGGCACTTGCCGAAGTGGAGATGGTTCCGTGAGAACGGCCTTCATCGAGACGCTCGTCGAACTGGCCGCATCTGACCGGCGGATCTGGCTGCTGACCGGCGACCTTGGCTACTCAGTTCTGGAGCCGTTCGCTGCGGCGTATCCTGATCGTTATCTGAATGCCGGAGTGTCAGAACAGAACATGACAGGAATGGCTGCCGGCATCGCATCCACCGGTGCCATCGTTTTTACATACTCCATCGCCAACTTCCCGGTAGCGCGGGCGCTCGAGCAGATCCGCAATGACGTCTGCTATCCGAACCTGTCCGTGAAGATCGTGGCCGTCGGGGGTGGCGTGGCTTACGGTGCGCAAGGGTACAGTCACCATGCCGTCGAAGATCTGGCGTTCACACGTGTGTTGCCGAACATGACCGTTGTGGCACCGGGTGATCCGGCGGAAACGCGGGCGGCGACGCGAGCACTGGCCGCGACGCCGGGGCCCGCGTATCTCAGGCTCGGCAAGGCCGGCGAGGCGCTGGTACATACCTCGACGCCTGACTTTGCACTGGGGCGCGCGCTGTGTGTTCGGCAGGGCGAGGATTGTACGATCATCTCGACCGGCGGCGTGCTCGCGGAAGCCATCCGGGCGCAGCAACTGCTCGCAAGTGAGGGCGTTGAGGCCTGTGTGCTCAGCATGCCAACCGTCCAGCCGGTGGATCGGGAGGCGCTCGCTGCGGCGGCACGTCGTGGGCCAATCGTGACGATCGAGGAGCACGGTGAAGGTGGGCTGGCCTCCGTCGTTGGTGATGCCTTGATCGATGTCGGCGCCGCGTTCCGGATGAAGGCGATCCGTTTCTCGCGCACCCCACTCTCGTGCGCGGGCAGTCAACTCTGGTTGCGCAAGCAGGCTGGCGTGACAGCCGAAGCGGTCGTTGACGCGGTCCGCATGATGCTGACCTCCGCCCACTGCTGACAGCCGGGCAGTGTTGACACGCGCGTTCCGATCCCCGGCCCGCTGATCGCCATGCGCGCAGGTCGCTACTTCGACACGGACAAAAGCGTCTCAGCCGATCAGGCCGATCGAACCATGCGCGACGGCGGGACGTGCAGCGAGAGGCCGCGGCGGATCTTGCTCCAGGGGGCGTCACCGGACGCCCAGATGGCATTCAAGTGCAGATACTCGCGATAGGTATCCATCGCATAGAAGAACCCTTCATGCCGGTATGCCATCAACTCACCGGCCGCGGCCAGTCGCTGCAGTGGCTCTTGTTCAAGGATGCAGCCCGTGGCGACATCGAGATAGCGAAACACCTCTGGCTCACAAATGAAGTAGCCGGCGCTGGCCCAGCCATCGAGCTGAGGCTTCTCCGTGAAGGCGTCGACGCGTCCCTCGGCACTGACATCGAGCATGCCGAAGCGTGATGTGGGGCGCACGGTCGTCACGGTCATCAGGCGCCCGTGGGCCACATGGAAGCGGAGCGCCGCGTCGAGATCAAGATCGGTCAGTCCGTCGCCGTATGTGATGAGAAACCGTTCGTTACCCACGTAGCGCTCCACGCGTGCGACACGCGCGCCCGTCATCGAATCGACTCCGGTATCAGCCAACGTCACGCGGTAGTCCTGCTCTTCATGCTCCGCGTGGTAGTTGATCGCGCTGAGGCGGCCCAGCGACACGGTGAAGTCGCTGTTCATGGCCTCGTAGTTCAGGAAGTAGTCCTTGATCACCGACCCACGATACCCGAGGGCGATGACGAAGTCGCGCACGTCAAATTGCGCGTAGTACTTCATGATGTGCCAGAGAATCGGGCGACCGCCGACGTCCACCATCGGCTTGGGACGATGCTCCGTCTCTTCACGCAGGCGCGTGCCGAGCCCACCACAGAGAATTATGGCTTTCACGGGGATGACGCTGAAGACGCGATCGAGAGACCAGTCACGCGCTGCTTGAAAGCAACTCCCGCGCCACGTCGCAAGTGATTCTGTGCCAAAGGGTTACGTAAACGCTCCCGCGCCGTTTTGCCGGAAGGTCTGACCGGGACAGGCAGATTCGTCCGCGTTGGACGGGCGTCCGTGTGCGATTGGCGCCGCCGCCGCTGGCACGTGTTGCAACGCGACGCCATCCCCGCACGGCAGCTTCTTCCGTCGTGTGGTCATCTCTTCCGGGAACCGCCGCTTGCTTCGCAGCGCAACCCCCTTCTTCGCAACAGGTTAGCCATGGCACAAGGGTTGCCCATGCACTGACGCACCACCACGGCTCGCGCGCGTGAGCCACGCGCAACACCCACACTTCGAACGGTGTTTTCATGACCGCACTTGCTCCGGCGCCCGCCTCATTCGACGAAGATCGCATCGATCGCTTCGGCTTTGGCCGGAACTGGCTCGACTATCAGACCTCGATCAACCAGGCGCGCCTGATCACCGCGCGCGAAGACATCGAGTTGTGGCTCGGGCAAAAGTCGCTCAGCGACTGTCGCGTGCTCGATATCGGTTCGGGGTCCGGCATTCACTCGTACTGCATGCACGCGATGGGCGCCAAGGAGCTTGTGTCGTTCGACTACGACGAGAACTCGGTGGCCGCGACCAGGGAATTCCACCAGAAGGCCGGCAAACCCGCCTCATGGACGGTGATGCGGGGGTCGGTACTCGACAGCGAATTCATGGCGTCGCTCGGGACGTTCGACCTGGTGTATTCCTGGGGCGTACTGCACCACACGGGACAGATGTGGGCGGCGATCGCCAATGCCGCGGCGCGCGTTCAACCGCGCGGACGTTTCTTCATCTCGATCTATGCCAAGGGACCTCAGTTTGCGGCGGATCTGCGGCTGAAGCAGCGCTACCACAATGCGTCGCTGTCGGGCAAACGCCGGATGGAGTTCGAGTGGATCCTCGAGCAGTACCAGCACCGCACCAGGAATGGCGTCGCGCCGGAAGGGTGGTGGACGGACAACTGCGAGCGCGGCATGGACCCGTACTACGATCTGGTGGACTGGTTGGGCGGACTGCCGTACGAGGTGGCGACGGTACCCGAGCTGACGCACACGTTGCGCGGGCTGGGTCTCGAGACGCGTCGCACGCGCGAGTGTCCCGCTGATGGGGGCTGCCACATTCTGGTGGCGCAGCGCACGTCGATGCAGGCAATTCCCGGGTCACCGACTGCGGGCTCGGAAGCGTCGGTCGTCAGAACCTCGTGGGCGCCGATCGCGCCGGTGATCTGGATCGGAGCCTTCGATCCTGCCGATGGTCCGGAGCGCGTCGTGCCGCTCGCGCGCAGTCTTCCTCAGATTGCCTTCGTGATGGTGGCACGAGGGTTCTCGGAGCTGGACGCCGACACGCGGAGCAGCCTCGAACGCGTTGCGCCAAATCTGCGGATCGTGGATCAGCCGGGCATGATGTCCGACATCGCCGTACTGGCTCGGCATGCTGGCGCGCTGCTGCATACCGGCGATGCCGGACCGTCGCAGGAGTGGCTCGCGATGGCCGGCGCCGCTGGTGTGCCGGTGCTCAGTCTGAATGACGACAATCACGACACGATCAGCACCGCGGGACTCGGCAAGGTCGGTGCGGGTGACTTGCAGGTTCTCGCGCAGTACCTTGGCACACTGAAGCGGGACAGCGCCGCATACTCGCGTGCGAGCCTGGCACTCGTGTCGTGGTCCGCCAACCAGTACGCAAAAGCCTGAGCGGTGCTGCGCTCGGCACCGAACTGGCGTGCCGGGCGCCAACGATTCGACTCAGCGCAGGTGGGCGCTGACTGTGACGCTCGGACGTGGCCTGATCGAGGCGACGTCTGAGAGCGTCAGGCCGGCGTTGCGCCTCGTCGTGGTGCAAGAGCGCCGCCATTGCCGATCAGGGCTGGAGTGACGCCGCCGCCGAGACTGGCGCGCTGGTTCTGCGCAGCCACCTGATCGAGGAGTTCTGCCCGCAGGATCGTCGTCTCCGCCGGCGCTTCGATGCCGATGCGCACGCCGCCGCGATCACACTGCACCACCACGATCCGGATTCCACCATCGATGACGATTGCGTCACCGGCCTTCCTGCTCAGGATCAGCATCCTTGCTTCCCCATACGCGAAATGTGAGTCCTGCCAGGCGTCGGCTCCGCGCCGCCTGCCGAGTCGGAACTACCTGCCGAGATTGATCAACGTCTGTGACATTTCGTCCACCACCGACACCAGCCGTGCGGCGGCGGAGTAGGCCTGCTGATACTTGATCAGATTCACCATCTCTTCGTCGATCGATACGCCTTTCACACTTTCTCGCCGTGCATCTGTCTGTGAGGCGAGTGTGCGTGCGGCGGCGGCGGTGCCCGAGACACCGTTGACCTGCGTCGCGATGGACGCGACGGCGTTGCGGTATCCCTCGCTGATCGAGACGCTTTGCCCGTTGATCGCCACGGGGGTATTGCGCAGTTGCGACAGGGCAAGTGCGACCGAGTTATCGCCCGGTTCATTCGCGATGCCCGATGCCGCCACCCGGTTCACGTCGGCGACGATTGTCGCGTCGAGCTGAATGGTTCGTGCGGTGGTCCGACTGGCGTCAAAGAAGTCGCCGGCGGCGGCATTTCCGATGAAGCCAGCGCGATGACGTGAGTTCGTCTCCCGCACGATGGTGTTGGCGATCACATCGAGATTGGCCTGCGCTTCAGGGAAGATGACGTTGTATGAGTCGAGGGTACCCGCCAGCTGCCCGCCGAGCTGGTACATCGTCTCCGTCGGCGCCCCACCCGCCGGCAACGTCCCGAGAGCCACGCCGAGCTTCGTCGGATCGTTGCGCATCGCTTGAATCCGCACCGACTTGAACTCCGCCCCATCGACGAGCGAATCTCCGCCAATGTTGACGTTGACCGACCCATCGTCCTGCGGATAGGCCGTCGCGCCGATCAGTGCCGCGAGTTCATCAATCCTGAGGTCGCGCTGGTCGCGCATGTCGGGCGCCTGTACGCCGGCGGCCTCGGCCGAGACGATGCGCGCGTTGATGTCGGCGACCTGGGATGCCAGTGCGTTGACACGGTCAGCCGTTTCAAGCAAGCGGGATCGTGCCACGGTCCTGGCGTCCTCGATCTGGTTCCCGAAGCTGTTGAGCTGCGCGGCAACCTGTGCGCCACGCTGCCGGACCACGCCACGTCCTGCGCCGGCGTCCGGGTTGGTGGACAGATCACTCCACGCCGCCCAGAACTGCTCGAGCGAATTGGCGAGGCCGACACTCGACGGCTCACCGAGCACACTTTCGACGGCGAGCAACGCATCACGACGCTCCTCAGTGCTTGATGCGGCTCCGGAGTCGCGCCTATAACTGGAATCGATCAGTTCATCGCGCATGCGAACCACGTTGGCCACCAGGACGCCGGTGCCAAACGTGCCGAATGGCAGTTGTTCAGGGTATCCGGGATTGAGCGTGACGCGCTGGCGTGAGTATCCCGGCGTCTGCGCGTTGGTGACGTTCTGCGATGCAGTGCTGATCTGCGCCTGGCTGGCCGCCAGGCCAGACCGCGCGATGCTGAGGAGACCACCAATGGTTGGCATAGGCGTTCAGACCGAACGATCGAGGAAGCGCGGCGCCGTTGGCACCATTGCTGGCGTCAGCCGTGCGGTGGTGGGTCGGAGCGCTTGCGCGGCTGGTGACGACGTCGGTGCGAGATACGTCGCGGCGGCGGGTTGCGATGCGCCAAACAGCTTCTGCACGTAGTCGTTGCCGTTGTCCATCGCTGCGCGCAGCACCTGCTTGTTGATATCCACCTCGTGACTCAGTGACACGGCCGCATGCTGCAGGGCATTCCGCGCGTCGATCACCGTTGAGGTGGCGCGATCGCCGAGAATTTCCTCGAGATCGTTCACGTTCATGTCTTCGGCTTCACCGAGCAGCCGGTTGACCGTCTTGCGACGGCGCCGCGCCTCCCCGAGCGTGGCGAGCACGCGATAGGTGGCAAACACACTGTCGTCGAGCGCCTGCAGGTCATCAGCAGCCACCGCGGCGCGTTGTTTCTGCATCACGTTCATCAGTTCCTCGAGGAGCCTGCGCTCCGTGCCCATGACGTCCGACAGCACCTCGATCGCGGTTTCGCGGCGCGGCGTGACGGGGGCGTACTTTGGGGCGTAAGTCGGCAACATGTTGAATCTCAGGGGAGCCGGGCGGACGACGCGCGGGGCGTCGCGGACACATCAGACACTGCAGGAACCGGAACTGGGACGCCTGCCACCGCTGCCGGATCGGTGAGCCCGGCTTTCTCCCGCAGCGCGCGGTAGATCGCGTCACCCAGCCCGCGATGCCACCGCGTACCAGTATCGGCGGCCAGGCGCTCATCCATGAGCCCGGCGAATACTTCTTCACCCTGACTCCGCTCAACCAGCCCGCCCTCGGTTGGCACGGTCTCTCGCATCGTCTTGAAGAGCTGCTGGACAAACAGCCCCTGAAGGTCGGCGGCCGCTTTCCGCATCGAGGCGTCGCGCGAATCCGCCGGGGCGCCACCAGCGCCGGAAACAGATGGCGTCATCATCGGATCACGACCTCAGCCGAGATCGCACCGACTTCGCGCAAGGCGCTGAAGATGGCCGCGATTTCCTGAGGCGAGGAACGAACGCCATGCAAGGCACTGGCAATCCGTTGCACCGAAATGCCGGCGAGGAGGCGCACCTCGCCGGTGCTGACGGCCGAGCTGTCGGCACCACCACCAATCGACAAGGTGATCTGCCCGTGCGTGACCACCGCTTCGCCGACCGAGACATCACCGCCGGCGACGACCGTACCATCGCGACCATCGATCACGACTTTGGCGCCGCGCGCAATGCGGACGGGCAACTCGCGCAGCTTGGCGATCGTGGCGCTCCGCGCCGAGCCCGCTGAGTCCTTGAGCGTCAGCGTCACGGAGCCGGGATCGTCCACGCGCGCAGTTCCGGTACCGATCGCGCTGTCGATGACCGCTGCGATCCGGCTGGCGACCGCGATATCCGGCTCGCGCAGGAGGAGGGCCGCAGTGGACGTCGCATAGCTGGCACGTGGCAAGTCGGTTTCGACGACACCACCTGCCGGCACTCGTGCACTCGTTTCCACGCGCGTGCCATACGATCGGGCACCGTTGCGATCGCTGCCTTCGGACAACACCACGCCTCCCTGCGCCGTCGCCATTGGTGCGCCACCAACTTCTGCGATCAGTGGCGTCATGTACAACACGCCGCCGCGCAACGACGGCGCGTCGCCGATACTCGCGACTTGCACATCGAATCGTCCGCCGGGACGGAGATACGCGGACACTTCCGCCGTCACCAGCACGGCGGCAACGTTGCGGGTCCGCAGGACATTGGCTGGAACCGTGATGTCAAACCGTCGAAGCAGGTTGACGATGCTCTGCACGGTCTGCCCACCCTGTGCACCGCCCATGCCGCGATCGCCCGTACCATCCAGGCCGGCCACCAGACCATATCCCACCATCCGCACCGGCGCGGCGCCATCGGCCAGCACCAGGTCGCGAATTCTGGATTGTCCGGCAAGGACCGATGCGCTCATGATCAATCCCATGGAAATCACGGCGCAGAGGAAACCGACCCGATGCGCCTGGCGGTCTGCGCGTACGTCGGCGAGCTCATTGGTGCTCATGGCCAGAGCGCGCTGATGATCTTGCCGAAGAGACCCTGCTTCGCCTTGCCGAGGCTTCCCTTGTTGGCGATGTCGAGTTTGGCGTCCGCGACGCGAGAGGACTCGATGGTGTTCATGCCTCCGAGATCCTGCGGGCGAATCGCACCGGAGAAATTGATCAGCTGCTGCTCTTTGTCGACACCGATGGTCTTGGTGCCCTTGATCGTCAGGACGCCAGTGACGGGATCGATGCTCATGACTCTGGCGGTGATTTCACCGTCGAGCCGGAGCTGACGGGAACGGTCGCCGCGCTGTGTGCTTTCGCCGTTGTTGCTCGTGCCGAAGGCCGCGCCCGGCGCGGCACCGGGGGCGGCTCCCGGCGTCACCAGCTCGAAGTTGGCGTTCTTCTTCCGACGCTGTGATGCATTGTCAGACATGTTTGCAGACGCGAGTGTGTACTCGTCGATGCGCACGATGATCAGGTCACCGACCGCAAACGCACGCCGATCAGACGTCCAGTTGAGGCGGGCTGGCCGGGCATTCAGTGCGGCGGCCGGAGCTGCCGGTGCAACCACCACGCTGTCGCGTCGCGCCTGGGCGTGCGCATGGCGCGCCATCAGCATCGAGAGCCCGATCAGGGCAGTGGCTCGCAGCAGGTCCCGTTGAGAGATCGTCATCAGTCCAGCCTCACAGTGTTGCGCCCAGTGGCGACGCCGGCAAAGCGCCGACCCCCAGTCAGGCGAATGGCGACGCGCGCGCCAAGCGACGCGTTGTGCAGTGCGGTTCCAATCAGGGCGACGCGAACACCGTCGCGTATCAGTTCTGCGGTCACGGAATCGCCGGCG
>JANNVN010000554.1:0-3412 GCA_031414435.1 Gemmatimonadaceae bacterium | reverse complement strand
AGCCGAAGTCTCTTGGCAGTTGGGCGTGTCTTTCGGCGCCACCCGGCGTTGCAACTCCTCGCGATACCGCTGGTATCGCTGCGGGTTGCGCCTTGGCTGGCAACGAAATCCACCGCCCACCTTTGGCCAAGGAACTTCGGCTACACCCTAGTGGCCGACGCCCCGGAGCCACGAACGGTTGTCGACCGTAACACTGCCGCCCGATCCGCATCTGCGCCGTACCGTGCGGCGGGCTGTGCCAGCGCCTGCTTCAGTCCTCGGGCCACCCTGTCGACCATTCGAGTGGTGACGCATCGAGCCAGCGCGTGGACGTTCGAAAGGCGCACACTCGGCAGTGCAGAGATCCCGGTCCGCAGCCGAGCATCTGACGGGTGGCGGGTTCGCATGCTTCGAGTTGCCACTGGCGATTCGCGCGCACCGCCACGCAAGTTACTGCACGCTGAACCACCCTATCTCAACTGACACTGCCCATGTCCGAACAGAGCTTTCTCGGTCAGGTACACCGCGCCTTCGATGTAGCCGCGGCCTACACATCGCATCCGCCGGCGCTGCTGAATCAGATCAAGGAGTGCAATGCCGTGTATCGGGTCACCTTCCCGATCCTGCGTGACGACGGCACGATCAAGACGATCGTCGGGTGGCGTGCCGAACACAGTCACCACAAGCTCCCGACGAAAGGTGGCATCAGGTACGCGATCAGCGTGAACGAGGATGAAGTGATGGCACTCGCCTCGTTGATGACGTACAAGTGCGCGTTGGTCGACGTGCCGTTCGGCGGCGCCAAAGGTGGCATCAAGATCAACCGCAAGGAGTTCAGCGAGCATGAGCTGGAACGCATCACGCGTCGCTATACCTTCGAACTGTGGAAGAAGAATTTCATCGGACCCGGGGTTGACGTTCCGGCACCCGACTACGGCACCTCGAGCAAGGAGATGGCGTGGATCGCCGACACGTATGCACAGCTGGCGGTAGGTGACCTGAATGCGCTGGGCTGCGTAACTGCGAAGCCCATAGCGCAGGGGGGGATCCGGGGGCGCACCGAGGCAACGGGCCGAGGCGTCTACTTCGGCGTGCGTGAAGCCTGTGACAATGCGGAAGACATGAAGGCCATCGGCCTGACACGGGGCCTCGAGGGCAAGCGTGTGATCGTCCAGGGCCTCGGCAACGTGGGCTACCACGCCGCCAAATTCCTGCAGGAGGGGGGCGGCGTGCTGGTTGCGGTCGCCGAGGCGGAGGGTGCGCTGCACAACGAGAAGGGACTCGATCTTCAGGCGATCGTGGCCCATCGCAAGGAGCACGGCTCGATGAAGGGGTTCCCTGGCGGAACGTTCCTCGCCGATTCGCGCGCAGCACTGGAACTGCCATGCGACATTCTCGTTCCGGCGGCGCTCGAGGGGCAGATCACGGCAGAGAATGCTCCACGCATTCAGGCTAGGATCGTCGCGGAAGGGGCGAACGGCCCGACCACGTTCGAGGCTGATAACATCCTGCATCAGCGCGGCGTGATGGTGCTGGCCGACATGTACCTGAATGCCGGCGGCGTCACGGTCAGCTACTTCGAGTGGCTCAAGAACCTCTCGCACGTGCGCTTCGGCCGGATGGAAAAGCGTTTCGAGGAGACGGCATTCAAGAATGTGCTGAAGGCCGTGGAAGATCTCACCGGCAAGACGCTGGGAGACGAACGCATGGCCCGGCTCTCACACGGAGCGGACGAAGAGGATCTCGTCAATTCCGGCCTCGAAGACACCATGATCTCGGCATGGAACCAGATTCGGGACGCGTGGGTCAGGCATGGGCGCAAGACGGACATTCGAACCGCTGGCTTCATCAGTGCGATCAACAAGGTCGCGGTCAGCTATCAGGATCTTGGCATCTTCCCCTGAGCAGTGCGGCACGGACGGACGCGTACGAGAACGGCGCCACGCGGGGATTTACTCCCGCGTGGCGCCGTTGGCGTTGTGGGGCCGTTCGCTTACCTGAACAGCTCCACGCCATTCGCGACGAACTGTACCTCAGTCGCGGTGCCATCCTTGTTGCGCTGGAGCTGGGCACCTTCGCCAATGAGATGGTCGGCGGCGGATTTGGAGTGTGTCGTGACCTTGGTCACGCCTTCCATCCGTGCCTTGCGCCCGACCATCGACTGCGGAATGAAGAAGCCATAGTCCTTGAACGTCACGCGCATTCCGCTCGCCTCGGCGCTCGGCGCCACCTGCATCCAGCAGCCCTTCTCGGTGCACTCGCGGGTGATCACCCCTTCGACGATGACGGCCTTTTCCGTGTAGCTGCGGGCCGCGGTCAGTAGCTGTGAAACCTCGACGGCACGCCCTGCGGGAACCGGGGCACCGCGGCGGACGACCGCCGAATCCGTCGGTGACTGGGCGGCCAGAGGCACCGAAAGCAACACCGCCGCACCGGCGGACAGACATGATCGGAGGAATCGCATAGGAGTATGGTTGGGGTCGGTTTTTGGAGAGCCGTGCATCAGAAAAGCTAGCGGTTTGGTCGCAATGCGGCAGCGATTCGCGGTATACCCTGTCGAGCCGGGCAACCCCCGGGATAATATGTGTCTGTGAAGCGCTCTCCATTCTTCTATCGCGAAACCTTCGGGATTCGCGTCACGGTGCGTCCGGTGTACCTGCCGGCGCAGTCGCAGCCTGCACATGCACAGTTCGTCTTCGCGTACTTCGTTCGCCTCGAGAACGTCGGGGATCAGGCGGCTCAGCTGCTCTCGCGCAAGTGGCTGATACACGACTCCGTAGGCGACGGCGAGGACACCGAGGTGGAAGGAGAGGGCGTGGTCGGTGAACTGCCCATCATCGCGCCGGGACACATCCACGAGTACCAGAGCTTCTGCGTGTTGAAGTCGCCGAGTGGTTTCATGGAAGGAAAGTATTTTTTCAGGCGAGCAGACAAGTCCCGCTTCGCGTCCGAGATCCCGCGCTTCGTCCTCGACGCCGAGAATGCGCTCGGTCCCACATCGTAGCTTTCGTGTCGCCCGTCGGAGCGAAAACACGACGGACCGCCACCGCATATGCAGTGACGGTCCGTTGCCTTCAACGCCGGCTCGACACGCTCACGAGCCGACGGCCTGGACAACTACTTCGTCAGGCGACGGTCTGGTGACCGTTTGCCCAGGTCGAACCGGCGGAAGGACTGCGACTGGCCATGGGATCACCTCCTCAAGAAATGTTGAACAGAGGGCTGAACTGCACACCGCACGCGGCGGCATATCAAGAATTAGCGCCTGATTCGCCGAAGCGCCATCCCTGCCGGTTCCAGAGACTCAACCGATTCGTCCCCCTGCAAAACATCTCCAAGCCTGATCGCTCCTGGTCGCCCGTCTTCCTCGCAGCGGATATCCCGCTCCCGGTCGGCGCCTACAGCCCGGCGGTCCGCGCCGGCGATTTCCTGT
>JANNVN010000553.1:0-3400 GCA_031414435.1 Gemmatimonadaceae bacterium | reverse complement strand
TCTCAGCCTGCGGCCGATCATCGCATGGACGTCGGCTCAATGCACCGATGCGCCGCGACAACCTCCCAGTTTAGTGTATCGAGGTGAGAAACCGGAGCCGAGCCGTGGAGCCAGCGCGTGTTTTGCTGCGACGATTCACGGCGTGAAACGAAGCGCAGACAGTGTCTGGGTCGAGAAACCACATCGCCCGAGAGACGCCTGTGCCGACTATGGAATGGCGCTGAACTCTTTACTGCGAGCCGCTGGGATACTGCTACCAAGACGCTTTAATGGCGCTTGGCTCTCTGCTCGGGGCCACCGGGATATCTCACCAGAGACGCTTTAATGCCACTGACTCATTGCTTTCATGGCGTACCCGTGACTATTTGATCGCCCAAACGGGGACTCACGGGGACTCACCCTTCTCCCGGCCAATCCAATGAACTCGGAGCTTGCTGTGACGGATCGCACAGCGGCGTACCTCGAAACCCAGCAGACGGTCGCTGCACTGGCCGCCGCGATGACCGCTGCGGCTGTCAAGGCAGCACACGCCCAGTGGGCAATTCTCGATGTGGCCGAGCCGTTGCAGGAGCGGCAATCGCTCCGCGTGATCGACCCGGAGGCTCTGCTGCTCGTCTCCCTGTGGCTGACGCCGCGCGACCCGTCGTTGCGCCCCGTGGTCCACGCCTGGGTTGAGGCATGGTCCGAGCTTCTGAGCGTGCAGCGCACGCGGAACATCGCAAAGTCGTACGGGTCGGAGGTGCAGTCGGAGATGCGCGCCATGGCGATTACCGCGCATGAACGCGGCAAGGACTTTCGATGGGGGCCGGTGATCAAGGGCGCCGGGGCACCTGTCCGCACAGAGGGCGACGACACGATCGGCGACGCGGTCGGCGCTGAGAGAGCACGTGCGAACACGAGCCGCCTGCCAGTTGGGAGGGCCTCGCTTCTCGTGCTGCGGTTCCGCATGGCCTTTGGCGTCGGCGCCCGGGCCGACGCGCTGGCGTACTTGCTGGCCCGCGGCGCTGCGTGGTCGACCGTGACGGAGATCTCGCAGGCGACGGGTTACACGCCGTCGGCCATTCGTCGCGCTCTGGACCGGATGGCCGCGGCGGAGATCGTGCTGACGGTGGATGATGGGATGACGCGCTACCGGTGCGAGGCTGCGCGATGGGCCGCGCTGCTCGGCTTGCACGCCGACGTCGCACCGTGGCCGTATTGGCTCCAGCAGTTCACGTTCGTCGCAACGCTGGTCGAATGGGCGGAGAGCGTGGCACGACGCAAGCTGACGGCGTATGCCATCACGGAAGGACTGCGCGGTGTGGCGCGGACGTTCAGGCCGACGGATGATCGCGACGAGCTCCGTGCGTGGGATCATGCGTTCCGGGATGAGTCGACAATGGAGGAGATGGCGTTGGCACTGACAGGTGTCGCATCGGGACTCGCGCGCGTGTAGCTGTCACCGCGCGCGCGGCGCATTGCCTTGTGCCTGTCTGAATTAAGGGATAAATCGTTTCTTGTCGTGTGTCGAGCGGGAGTGACGTGCATTCGACGGGAAGCGCCCTGGAGGGGTGAACATGCGACGACTTGGTCTCGGAGTGAACGGGCGGGCCGGTGTCTTGACGCTCTGCATCTCCGGAGTCATCGGTGCGCAGCCGACGGTCCGCGCGCAGCTGACCGGTACGGTGTTTGACAGTGTCGCCATGCGGCCGCTGACGGGGGCGATCGTGCGTATCGTGCGCGCGGATGATCCATCGATCGGGCGTTCGACGCAGAGCGATAGCGTGGGCCGATTTGTTTATGACAGCGTGGCTGCCGGCGTCTGGCTGACGTCGTTTGGTCACCCGGTGCTCGACTCGCTGCGCCTCGAGCCGGGTGTGGTGCGGGTGGACATCAGCGAGCCGGGCACGCTGGAGGTGCCGCTGAGCCTTCCGTCGTCACGGACCCTCGTCGCGGCGGCGTGTGGCCGCGGCACCAGCGCGGAGTTCGGTGTGCTGGTCGGGACGGTGCAGGATGCCGAGACGGAAGAGAGTCTCGCTGGTGCCACGATCGAACTCCGCTGGCCGGAATGGGTGCTGGCGAAGAAGCGCCTGGTGACCAATGTGCTCAAAGCCACTGCAGTGACGGATTCGCTGGGGCGCTACCTGATGTGTGGTGTGCCGACCGGAAGCACGCTGCTCGGTGTGTCGTGGCGCGATGCCGACTCTACGGGGCAGCTCGAGTTGGTGATTCCAGCGGACGGCTACGCGGTGTACGATTTCGCGCTGGGGCGTCCATTGCCTGTGGTATCTCGTGCGGCGGCATCGTCCGACTCGGTGGCTGCGAATCCGTCGGCGCTGGGGGCGGCGGTGGTGCGGGGACGTGTCAAGAGCACCGACGGTCGCGCGCTGCCGAACGCCATCGTCCGCGTGCTTGGCACGGGGACGCAGGTGCGCACGAATGCAGCGGGGGAGTTCGCGATCCTGGATGCCGGTTCTGGCACGCGGAGTATCGAAGCCCGTGCGATCGGTTTTCAGCCGCACCGTGTTCCCGTGCTGTTGCGTGCGTCGGCACCGGCGCAGGTGACGCTGATTCTCGCGGTACAGTCGGTGCTGCTCGACACCGTTCGTGTGATGGCTGGACGCGAAATGTCGCCGGAAGTGCTTGGCATCGAACGCCGCTGGCGCGCCGGACTCGGGCGGCACATGAATGCGGCGATGATACGCGAACGGGCCAGTTCCTTCGTCACGGATGCACTGCGTGGAATGGCCGGCGTGTCGGTGCGACAGCAGGAGCGGGGCTACGGTCAGGAGGTGTTGATGCGGGGATTTGGCGGCAATGTATGTGCTCCACAGGTCTTCATCGACGGCCTGCGCACATCGATGGGGGGCACCGGTGCCTTCACCATCGACGATTTCGTGTCGCTCGACAACATTGCCGCGGTTGAAGTCTACGCGCGCGCGAATCTGGTACCTCCGGACTACACGACGATGGCAGGCGGCTGTGGCGTCGTGGCCATCTGGACGAAGTATGCCACTGGTGGTGTGCCCATTCAGCCGCCGAAATCTGACCGACGGTAGGATCGCGGCCGATGGGCTGAGGGGATTCTCGCTCGTTGGTGTGTCTCTCTGGCGTCGCGTGGTGCGACGGCATGCCTGCCGGGCGGTCCGCGCTCCGCATGTGCCAACCCGCAGAGAGAGTCATGAAACTACCGATACACCTGCTTGCCGCGATTGCCGCGACGGCCATTGGCCTGTCAGCGTGCGACTATGACGGCTACGAACCGAACGATCCCGGACGGCTGGTGCCGCGAACGGTCGACGAGGATGCGTCGCTGCCGTCGATCACCGTCAATGGCACCAAACTCCATGCCGAAACCGTCGGCGACCCGCAGAATCCGATTCTGATCGTGCTCCATGGCGGCCCAGGGGGCGATTTTCGC
>JANNVN010000552.1:0-1979 GCA_031414435.1 Gemmatimonadaceae bacterium | reverse complement strand
CGCCAGGTGCACGTGCGCGACACAAACTCGTGATGCGGGACTGATGGTGCGCTCACGCGGCGACGCGCGACTGCAAGCGCCGTTTGCAACGCGCGAAGCACTTGTCCGGGTCTGTCACGCTCTCTCTGCGCGAGGGCTGATCGCAGGTCAGGATGGCAACGTATCGGTGCGTCTGGGAATCGACCGCGTGTTGGTGACGCCCGCCGGGTTTGCGAAAGGGTGGCTCGATCCCGACGACCTGGTCGAGGTCTCGCTCAGCGGCGTCCGGTTGGCCGGGCGGCACCTGCCGTCGAGCGAACTTGGACTACATCTGTGCGCGTATGGCGTGCGGTCGGATGTGCGCGCCGTGGTGCACGCCCACCCTGTTACGGCCACGGCGTTTTCACTCGTTGGTGAGACGATCCCAGACGGCGTACTTGCCGAGCTGATGCTGACTGTCGGTCCTGTGGCGCTGGCGACCTATGCGCAGCCAGGAACTGAAGAGCTCGGCAAGCTTATCGCGCCGCACTTCGTTGCGCACGATGCAGTGCTCCTCGCCAATCACGGCGTGGTGACCCTTGGGAGAACGCTGGATGAAGCCCTCTTCGCCATGGAGAGCCTTGAGCACGGGGCGCGTATGATCCATCTGGCGCGGCAGCTCGGAGGAGTGGTTACGTTGGATGTTGCAGCGTGCGAGGCGCTGCGGGCCGCCCGACGCAGGGCGCGCGACGATGCGGCGACGGATGCCGCTCTCAAGGAGATGACGGAATGACTGACGTGACGAACGCGCTCGAAGCAGTTGGCGCACTGCTCGGCGAGCAATCCAAGTTCGAGGGATGGATCGCGGCGCTGTCCAGCAAGAGTGACGTACCCTCGCATGTCCTCGCGAAGGTGCACGCGGACTACACGGGTCGGCTGCGCACCGTGCTGCAAGCGTTCACCGCGCATGCACCGGCGCTCGAGGCCGCGCTCGCGGAGTATCAGGCGAGCGATGCCGCATTGGCTGCGCAGGACAAGGCGTGCCGCGACGAACACGCCGAAGGCGAACTCCGTCACATGGTCGGCGAGTACGACAGCGCCCAGTGGGATCAGGTGCGCATCGGGCATGAGGCGCTGCTGGCGCGACTCGCCAGCGACCGGCAGGTAATCGCGGCCGAACTCGCCAACGTGCAGCGCAGTCTGGCTGGGACGGTCGAAGCCGCTCAGCGCCTGCGGGCACTCGGGGGCGATCCTGTTGCGCAGCACCACTATACCCCGCGCGACGAATCGCCAACGCCGGCGATCCTGGCAGCGATGCAGGACCCGAGCGATACCGCAGCGCCGGCGTCGATGCCGGAGCCCGCGCCGGTCCAGCTGAATCCGAACACCTATCGCCCCACGCCGCCTGCGCCACCGGCGGAGCTGATGGATCGTCGCACGCAGTTGGACGATCTCGGTTTCCTTCGCAGTTCGCCGCGCCCTGCGCCGCACGAGAACGGCGCCGAGTACCAGTCAGCCCCGACCGCCGTCGCGTCTCGTCCGGTCGAGTCGCCAGTCCTTCGGATTGTCCCTGATGAGCCCGCCGTTTCGGCGCCGGTACCCGTCGCGACGACCGTTGATTCGGCGAAGACGCTGCGCTGTGCCGAATGCAATACAATGAACTATGCGACGGAGTGGTACTGCGAGCGATGTGGTGGTGAGCTGGCCGTCATCTAGTGGCATGGAAGCGAAGTTGCGGAGGCAGTCGCCGGTCGGAGCATCCCGGCTGGCCGCGTTGAAGATCCTCGCAATACCGGTTGTATTGCTGCGGTTTTCGCCTTGTCAACCCGGCGCCCCATCCCGTTTGGTGCTATCCGAACTCCGATTCCACGCCACTGGTGGCCAGCGGTCGATCTGTCAGAAATGCAAACGGGCGAACCATTTGGTTCGCCCGTTTGCATTGCGACGACACAACTGCGCCAGTTCAGGCCGCAGCGGAGTGCGCGCGCTTGGCCATCCGGCTCTTCTGCCGGGCAGCCGCG
>JANNVN010000551.1:0-5742 GCA_031414435.1 Gemmatimonadaceae bacterium | reverse complement strand
CGCGGCTGCCGCGCGACATCGGCGCATTGCACGCGGAACTGAATCGCGGCGCCGCCGGTCGGGGTGACTCTGACGGTTTGTCGCGAGCCGCCGTCGGTTGTGATGACACAGTTCGGTGAGACACCGCCGATATCGAGTTCGATGTCACCGGCGCCGATGTCTTCGATGGTCAACGTATCATTGGCGGACACGAGGCCTGTGCGCTCGAGGCCTGTGACCTTGCTGCGGGCGCGGAAGACGAACTCCTGGTCAACCGAGTAGCCATCGGCGACGACGGTCAGGCTGAGCAGTCCACGACATTCGATCTGGTATCGAATGATGCCGGTGTTGTCGGCCTCGGAGACCGAGATCCCCTGCTGGCGGTTCCCACGCGGCAGGACGCACCTGGCCGGCAGGTCCTCCGCCTCGACGATGTAGGTGCCGGGAATGACCGGGACGACGATCGTGTCGGAGGGTGAAACGATGAATTCCTGGTCGAACCGTACCACACCGGCCGTGCTTTCGCGGATGCGGTACTTGACCTTGGCAGGCGCACTGGCGCCCGGCCAGGTGGTGAGGCGGGTGACGACCGCGAGGTATGGTGGCTTGGGTGGGGCGGTGGTGTCCTTGCAGCCGGACATTGCCAAAGGCACGAGCGCCGCCGCACAGAACTGTGCGGCGGCGATCGTGGATCGTACGGATTTCGGTGATGGACATCTCATACGATCACTGCACCTTCAGAGGGAAAGCTTACGGAACGAGCTGTGACGTGAAGCCGCGCGTCCAACCCGCGTACCACGGGATCTGGCCGCCGCTCAGTGTCCCAACTGCGCCGCGGTAGTTGGTCGAAACCAGACCGGCCGGCGTCGCCTCGACACCACCTTCGATCGGGTCCGACGTGCCGGCTGCAAAGCGCATCCGGTAGTCGGGCAGGGTCGTGGTGAGCGCATCGAACAGCGTCTGCTGGATGCCCGAGACACCAGCTGCGGTGTTACGGGTGCGGAAGCCTGCCTGCAGGTTGAGGAACTGTGCCTCGCCTGCATCCAGCGCTGCAGTGCCAGGCAGACAGACAGACGGTGCGTTCGAGCCAGT
This sequence comes from Gemmatimonadaceae bacterium, assembly GCA_031414435.1. Taxonomy (GTDB): domain Bacteria; phylum Gemmatimonadota; class Gemmatimonadetes; order Gemmatimonadales; family Gemmatimonadaceae; genus JACMLX01. The sequence goes on along the minus strand of JANNVN010000551.1, from coordinate 4,671 downwards.
GAGCGCGTTGTCCACGGCGCTTCCAAGCGTCGTGACATCCATGAACGTCACGCTGCGAATCGTCGCGACACCGCTGCCGAACGTGTTACAGGTCTCGGCATTGCGGGTCGAAACGCCGGCCGGCCAGCCCGAGATGATCGAGTTGGCGAGCGTCAGGCCCGAGCCGCGGCGGATCATCATCGCTGCGGTCGAAGCACGATTCACCTGATCACCGATGATGGTGAAGTTGAACAGCACCGCGTTGGTGCGCGGAGTATTCGTGTTCGACGTGCCGAAGTTGTCCGTTTCGATCGCGCGCGAGTCGGCGCCAGTTGAGATGTCACCCTGATCGTTCTGGATGATCACGAACTGCGCCTGCCCGTTGTACCCGTCAGACGTGTCGAACCCGTCGTCGTTGTTGCCGGTGATCACCAGGAAGCTGGTGTTCACCGTGCCGCCGAAGAACTCGAGGCCGTCATCCGACCCACCATGCATCTGAACGTGGTCGATCTGCGTGGCGCTGCCAACGGCGGCCAGCGTCAGGTTGTTCAGCTCGCGGTTCGGCGCGACGACGAATCCGCCGTACTCGATGCGAACATAGCTCAGGCGACCGCTGTTGTCGTTCGGCGTGCAGCCACCGTACGTCGGCGCGTTGCCGGTCTCGGCGAGCTGCTGGTTGCATCCACCAGCATCGGCCGGAACCGGTGCCTGCCCGGTGCGAGCGGCGAAGGCCGGCGACTGGCCGATGCCCGTCGGCAGCGCAGCAGAAGCAGTGTTTGCATTGCTCTTGCCAGAGATCCAGACGCCACCCCAGCAGCCGGGAGCCTTCGTGCCGGTGCAGGTGAAGACAACCGGTTCATTCTGCGTGCCGACAGCGAAGATGGCGCCGCCACGTTCAACCAGCAGCGCCGACGGGTTGATCGCCGTGTTGCCTTCGATGCGCGTCCCTTCCTGGATGTTGAGCGTCGCGCCATCCAACACACGGACGAGTCCGTTGAGCTGGTACACGGTGTCCTTCACGAAATTGCGCGTTCCGGTGATCGTGCCCGTGATGATCGTACGAGCGCCGGCACCCGGCAGCGGACCACGGCCTGGGACGGGCGTACCAGCGCACGTCTCCGGATTGCCCACCGCGCGGTTCGCGACGGACAGGAAGTCATTCAGGTCGAGCACGCGGGTACCATCAGCTTCGGTACCGCAGGCGCCAGCCAGGTTCGTCGGGAACACGTTGCCGGCGATCACCAGATCGACGTCAACCGCGGGACCGTTGGTGCCAATGATGATCTGATCGTTGCCGACGGCGGCGTTGGCCACCGCAAGGAAGTCGTTCAGGTCGATCGTGTTGTTGAAGTCCACATCACCATACTGCAGGTTGAGCGAATACTCGCCCGGACCGGCCGAGACCGCGCCGTTCTTGCCGCCAGCCGGCAGGAGGCGAGCTGCCCAGTCTGCAATCGTCATCATCGCGGCATCGGTCGGTACGACGAGGCCATTGTTCACCTTCGTGCCAAGGACCGTCGCTGCGATCGGCTTGACATTGCCCATCGCGGTGGCTGCCGTCTGGTGCACGTAGCGGATGGACGAGAAATAGTTCTCGCCCTTCGTCTCGAACACGAACAGCGCAACACGACCCGTCACACCCATCGGGTTGCCCGAGAGGAAGCGGAGCGTTCCCTTTGCGGCACCCTTCGAGTTGGCAACCGTGATTGCCTCACCCACCGGCGACTGTCCGACATAGCGCAGACGTGATTCGTCGAACTCGATGGCACCCTGGACGCCACCGACGGTGCCCGGGGCGGCATCGATGTTCACGGCAACCGCGATACGATCACCGCGCTTGGCGGTCTGCGACGATACTTCAAGCGTCACCGGCAGGTTCGACGGGCGGGCAATGGATCCGGTGGTCTGCTCATCCGAGCAGGCCGTCAGACCGATTGCCGACGCCGCGACGACAGCCGCGAGCTTCGGGACGGTGCGAAAGAACTTCATGAGAGATGCAGCTCCAGTTGGATTGATGTCTGTGAACCAATGGTGGCGCAGCGCCGAAGTGGCACTGCGCCACCATCAGTCATTTCAGGATCGTGCAGTATTACGGGAGCGGAGCCGGGAGGATGAACGCGGCCTCGGCGTTCACAACGTTCGGCAGGATGTTCACCACCACGCCGGCGTTGCGGCTCGAGATCACCTGCAGGTTCGTCGTGGTGCCGACCGACGTGCCCGTGGTGCCACCCGCTGCGCGGTTGAACACGATGCGAACCACACCGACGTTACCGGTGATACCGGCACCCGTGGCGCCGCTCAACACCTGGACCACACCAGGAACGCTGGAGTTCAGGACCGGCGCCGCCGTGATGCGCGGGTTGGCGATCGGATCATCGCCGCGGTTGAACGTCAGCTTGGTCACGTCGTATGCCACAGTGATCTGAGCGCCGACGATCGGGTCGCCCGTCACGCCAGTCGTGGTGACGTCAGCGATGTCGGGGCGGTTGAAGGTGCGCATGTCGATACGGATGTCGACCGCGATTTCGCCACCAGGCAGGTTGACCCACGTGGTGTTGTACTGATAGCCAGGCGTCGGCGGCACTGGGCAATCGACGATCACGTTGACCGTGGCAGCCCCACCGCTGGCGAGCGTGTACGGCGCCGACGGAGCGATACAACCAGCCGGCAGACCGCTCAGCGCCAGCGTGCCCGTTCCCGGGCCAGCTGCGGCAATGCTGTACGCACCAGTGGCGCTCGTGACAGCCGAGCCACCAGTCGAAGCAGTAACGGTCACACCCGGCAACAGCTGGCCGGCGTTATCCGACGTGATCGTACCAGAGATCACGCCCGGCAGGCCGGTGCAGACCACGCCTGCGAAGTTCGCAACCGTGTTGGCGCCAGACGTCACAGAGATCGTCTGCGCGGCCGGAGCGGTACAGCCAGCCGGCAGGTTCGACAGCGTGATGGTGCGCGAACCCGCGTTCACAGCGGCCAGCGAGTACGAACCATCAGCCGCCGTGGTGGCCGTCTGACCAGAGCTGGCCGTGACCGTCACGCCAGACAGCGCGCCACGGACCGGCGACGTCACCGTGCCCGACACCGTGCCCGGGGCCACGACGCCAGCGGCGGCGAGGTCGGCGGCAACGATCATACGGGCGCGGAACTGACCAACCGTCGCGTCGATGTCAAAACCAACGCGGCGGACCGTCGAAGTGGTCAGCGGGTTGATTTCGAGATCGTACGCTTCCCAACGGAAACAGTCATTCGACGTGGCGAGCGAGCAATCCGTATCGTTGAAGAAGCTGTACGGAGCGCCGCTGCCGGCGGCACCAGTGCCGCTCCAGTCGATCGACGGGTCAACAGCGCCGAAACGCGGCTGCTCGACGATCACTTCATTGCCGTCGCCGCCGGTCACGCCACCAGGCGTGGTGGTCACGACGTAGTCGAGCGGGAACAGGATCACACCAGCGGCAGGCGACACCGGCCACGTCGGGGTGATGAACTTCACGCCAGGCAACTTATTCTCGATGATGACGTCGAACGAGACGCGGATCTTGCCCGGTGCGAATGCACCAACGGCCGATGCCTGGTAGTTCGACGGGATCAGCCGGACCGCTTCGCCGCCGAGCAGCGAGAGGTTCGGGGCTTCTGCACCGCCGGTGGAGAGCGTCGGGGCATTGGCCGTGGAGGCGGTCGGGGCGGTGATCGAGATCTTGCCGGTGGACGTGTTGATGTCCGCGGTGAAAGCGAGCGGACGGAACTGCGACGGCGGAGCTTCGCCCGGAATGACCGAGGAAATTCCCTTCTCAGATGCGCAGGCGCCGAGGAGCAGTGTGCTCATCGCTACGACTGCTGAGGTAATGCGACGCGCTACGCTCGCGCGTGCGGTGGTAACTGCCATGATCCTATTCTCCTGACCAGGTGGAATCGTTCGTGCCGGGCGGCACACGCCGTGTTCTCGAATCGGCGCGACGCTCCTATTCAGGAGCGCACGGTATTATCGGCAGCCGCAGTAACGGCCTGAATGAGCCGAGTGTATCAGGCGAGTCTGCATCCCGTATCCGCGATCATGGGTTGACAAACGTCGCTTCGCTGATCGTGGTCTTCGAGCGGTACGAGAACGATCCCGTTGCCGCGGTGCCGATGAGCGCGCCGAGGAATGTCGAGGTCGTCGTGGTCTGACCAGTCGTTCCGATCGGACGGAATCGGATGGTGGCGATCACGAGATTCCCCTGATCAAGGCCTGCTGACGTCGTGCCACGCAGCGTCAACCGACCAGACGAGGCACCTGGCTGACTGGTCGAGCCGTCGACGGTGATGCCAGGCCCGTAACTCAAGGACTGGAACTGGAGTCGCGACGAATCCCACTTCAACGAATCCACCACGAATGTCCGCAACGCCTCCGGGCCGGGCGTATCCGTGATGTTCGCGTTCAGGTCATACACGATCTGGAGCGCGATGGTGTTGTTGACCACGTCGTACACCTGCACGAGGTTCTGCCAGAGCAGCGGCGCCGTGTTCGACGGCGGCGGTGGCGGTGGCGGTGGCGGCGGGGGTGCGGCGGCCACAGTGACGGTCGCCTGACTGGTGCTCGTCGTGCCACCGGCGCCGGTAGCCGTCAGCACAATCGTGAAGGTGCCGGCAGCGGGGTAGGTGACGGATGGCGATGCGCCAGTTGCCGTCTGCCCGTTGCCGAGGGCCCAGCTGAAC
>JANNVN010000550.1:0-6112 GCA_031414435.1 Gemmatimonadaceae bacterium | reverse complement strand
ACCATGGTCGAACGGAGCGCCATCAACGGCAGCGTTGGCGGCAATTCGGCGCGAAGGATCTCGTCCCGTCGTTGGGAGTGAGTCATCGGGTTCCGACAAAGGGTAAGCACGGTCTCATTTTGCCGTTTCTGGCAAGACGCTAACAATCGCGGACGCCCGCGCGCTTCGCCAGCGGTGATTGGGCGAATTTTGCGGGTTGCTTCGACTCACAGTATCGGTTCAACGACGGCTGCGCTGTTGCGCCAAAACGGGAGCACCGGCGCTCATTCCTCTGATATCCTCAGCGCCGCAGTGAGCAAGCTGAACAGTACGAGCTGAACACAACAAGCCGAACACTTAGGAGAGAGGATCTTCACCACAGCGCTGACGCGAGATGACGTGGCGCACGCCGCTGCGTCACCGGGCTCTTCCGTCTGATCGATGACGACCGACGGTGTACAACTCAGAGGACGGAGTCCCTCAGCTCACGAACTCCGTCCCCATGAGCGGAGGAACTCCGTCCCCCTGAGCCGAGGAACTCCGTCCCCAGCTCACGAACTCCGTCCCCATCAGCGGAGGAACTCCGTCCCCATGAGCGGAGGAACTCCGTCCCCATCAGCTCACGAACTCCGTCCCCATCAGCGGAGGAACTCCGTCCCCATCAGCTCACGAACTCCGTCCCCACGTCCAGCCGCGTAACTTGTTCCGCCACAGTCTCTTGGCTAACTTTCCACTCTATGTTTGACGAGCTCAGCGAAAAAATCGGCGCCGCCTTCTCCAAACTCCGGGGCAAAGGCGTCCTCACCGAAGCCGACATCAAGGACGGCCTCCGCGAGGTCCGCCGTGTGCTCCTCGAGGCCGACGTCAGCTTCGGGCTTACCCGCGAATTCCTCGAACGGGTCGAGAAAAAGGCCGTCGGCCTCACGGCGCTCAAGACGATCCGCCCTGAGCAGCAGCTCGTCAAGATCGTGCACGAAGAGCTCACTGCGATGCTCGGCGAACGACGCGAGGGGCTCAAGCTCAGCACCGTGCCGCCGACCGTGGTGCTGATGGTCGGGCTGCAGGGCTCCGGCAAGACTACCACGACGGCAAAGCTCGCACTCCGCATGCAGAAGGAGCAGCGCCAGGTGCGCATGATCGCGGCCGACGTCTATCGCCCGGCCGCAATTGACCAGCTCGAAACACTCGGCAAGCAGCTCAACGTGCCGGTGTTTGCACGCCGTGATACGACGGATGTCGTTCAGATCGTGCGCGATGGACTCGAAGTCGCCCGCCGCGAACGGGACCGTATCGTGTTCATCGATACCGCCGGCCGGCTGCAGATCGACGAGAACCTGATGGACGAACTCCGGCGCGTGAAGGAAGTCGCCCGCCCGGACGAAATCCTCCTCGTCGCCGACGGCATGACAGGCCAGGACGCCGTGAAAATCGCCGAGGGGTTCAACAACGCGCTTGGCATCACGGGGATCATCCTGACGAAGATGGATGGCGATGCCCGCGGTGGTGCCGCGCTCTCCGTCTACGGCGCCACGAAAAAGCCGATCAAGTACATCGGCGTGGGCGAGAAGGTGGAGGCGCTCGAGGAGTTCCACCCCGATCGCATGGCCGGCCGGATCCTCCAGATGGGAGACGTGCTCTCGCTGGTCGAAAAGGCACAGGAGTCGTTCGACGCCGACGAAGCCAAGAAGCTCGAGAAGAAGGTCCGCCGCGAAGGCATGGACCTGAACGACTTCCTCGGCGCGATGAAGCAGATCGAAAAGCTGGGCCCGCTGGAGGGGATTCTGAAGATGATCCCCGGCGTCAACACCAAGGCCCTGAAGCAGGCCAAGATGGACCCCAAGCGGATGAAGCACGTCGAGGCCATCGTCCTCAGCATGACCATGGCCGAGCGGAAGAAGCCGGAGCTGATCAATGGCTCGCGGCGCCTGCGGATCGCCAAGGGGTCGGGCCGGACGGTGGCCGAGGTGAACCGGCTGCTGGATCAGTTCCGCGACATGCAGAAGATGATGAAGAAGGTCACCGCGAGCGGAGGCCGGAACCCGTTCGGCCGAGGCTGATCCACCATCTGCCCTTCCCGTTACGGGGCAGGGCTCCTTAGCTTCCGTGGCTTGGTCGGAAGTGGCCGAGTGAGGCAGTGTCAGGCTGAAGCAGTATCAGCAGAACCTCGGGTGCGTCCGTCGAACGGTCGACTGACGCGAGGAGCCCGGGCCGGCGGAGGATGGGTCTCACGACCCCTCATCGCGCTGCGTACGACGATTGCCCGGCGATCGGTCGTGCGACTTCACGTCCCTCAGAGGATGCCCAGATGGTTCGTATTCGTCTTCGCCGCGTCGGCCGCAAGAAGGCCCCGGTCTATCGTATCGTTGTTGCTGACAGCAAGAGCCCGCGCGACGGCAAGTTCATCGAAATCATCGGCACCTATTCGCCGCGTCTGACTGAGGGTGCCGTGACGATCAAGGTCGATCGCGCCAACCATTGGCTCGATGTTGGTGCGCAGGCGTCGGACACCGTGCGCTCATTGCTGCGCAAGGGCGGCGTGTTGAAGGCGCGTCACGAAGCCCGCCTTGCGAAGAAGCTGACCGCTGCTGCGGTGCCGCTCTCCGAAGGCGCGAAGGCCGAGTAAGTGAGCGCGTCCGCGCTCATGATCGTCGGGCGCGTCCGCAAAGCACACGGCATCCGCGGCGAACTGCTGGTGGAGCCGATCACCGACGCGCCCGATATGGTTTTCGTATCGGGCCGTCGGCTCTTTGCGGGTACGGCAACCGGTGATCCGTCGCCGGATGGGCAGGAGCTGCACATCACGGCAGTGCGTCAGCACATGGACTCGGTGCGGCTGACATTGGCGGAAGTGCCAGACCGATCCGCTGCCGAATTGTGGCGCGGGCGATTCCTGCTGGCACCGCAGGATGAGTTGCCACCGCCCGCCGCCGATGAGGTGTATCTGCACGATCTGATCGGCATGAGTGTCGTGCATGTCGATGGCCGCGCGCTCGGCGCCGTGGTGGATACGTATGACCTGCCGCAGGGCCTGATGCTCGACATCCGACCGGTGAATGGCGGCCCGACGTACTTCATCCCGTGGATGACCGATGTACTCGTGCTCGTCGACGAGTCGGCGCGCTGCATCACGGTCAATCCACCGGAAGGATTGCTTCCCGAAGGGCTGCTGCTGGCGGAAGGACACCCGTCGGACGAGGCGTGAGCATGGACGGACGCGAGGCCGGTGTGCTCACCGGTGATGTCGACCAGCCGTGCGTGCCGCTGACGATCAACATCATCAGCATCTTTCCGGAGTTCTTTGCCGGACCGCTCTCGCTCAGCATTCCGTCGCGGGCGGCTGCCGCGGGCAGTGTGCGATTCAATCTCGTTGATCTCCGCGACTTCACGCACGACAGGCACCGCACCGTGGACGACTATCCATACGGTGGTGGTCCGGGCATGGTCATGAAGCCGGCGCCCTTCTTCGAGGCCGTCGAGCATCTGGGCGCGCGCGCCCCGATTGTGCTCATGTCGGCGCGTGGCAAGACCTTCACGCAGTCCGACGCACATCGATTCGCGGCCGGGACGGAGTTGACGCTGCTCTGCGGACACTTCAAGGATGTCGATCAGCGTGTGGCCGATCATCTGGCGACGGAGGAGATGTCCCTCGGAGACTTTGTGCTCAGTGGCGGAGAGCCGGCAGCGCTGGTGATCGCCGACGCCGTTGCGCGATTGCTCCCCGGCGCGATGAGTGATCACGATTCGGCCGCGACGGATTCGTTCTACGGCGGGGCTGGCGTCAGCGCGCCGAGTTACACGCGACCAGAAGAGTATCGCGGCTTTCGCGTGCCTGATGTGCTGCTCTCAGGGCATCACGCGAAGATCACAGCCTGGCGTCGGCTCGAAGCCGAGCGCCGCACGAGGGAGAGCAGTGAGTAGCCGTCGGTGGTGCGTGGCGTTCGCACTCGGGGGAACGATCGTCTCGTGTGGACCGGCCGGCGGCGGGGATGCAATTGATTCAACATCGGCGGTCGTCGTCGATACCGCACGTGACACCGCTCCGGTGGCAGTGCTGCCGACGAGCAGACTGATCGCGATCGATACGAGCGGCCGCCTGACGCTGGAGTTCTGGCCGCTGACGGTTTCCGCCGCTCAGCAGCTCGACGAAACGCGAAGGATCGTCGAACATCTGCATACCGACCTGGCGCTGGTGGAGGGGTTCGAGAGCGCGACACTGTTGGCCAACGGTGACGGATCAGGTTTGGTCCTGGTGGCCGCCTGGCGCGACGATCTTTCCGCCGATCGCGGTCGTGCCGCGCTGACGGCGTGGATGTACGCCGATTCGGACAGCGCGGCGCTCCGTCGTCGGCTGAGCGGTATCACCCCACGGATGGCGGTGCGGCGCTCCGTCGGCACTCCGCCGATGCTTGGCGAGAATGCGATGCTGCTGCTCACCCGCTACTCGCTCAAGCCGGGCCATTCGTATGGGGCACTCGCGGCCTTGGCCGACAGCAATCTCGCCATGCGTGTCCTCCAGGACACCTCGGCGCAGGGGGGCGCGATGCTGGTGGCCGCCGACAGCAGTGCGATTTGCGTCCTGATTCAGGCCCGGACCGCGACGGCGCTCGACCTCAACGTCCGGGGCAGTGGTCCACTGCCGTTCTGGGCTCCCTTCGCGCAGCGTGAGGAGCAGCTGATGGCTGTGGTCGCGTCCGTGCAGCACCGGTAGTCCAGTGGTCGTCCTGCGCCCGGACCGACGTACCGGCCCGGCTGACGGCACTACCATCCGGCCCGCCCCAGGGTTAACCTTCGCGGCTCACCACAAAAACCCCAGCCGGCGCCGCTCCACGCAGGCGCCCCGCAGAGCGTGATATGCACCCGTTCATCGAGACACAAAAAGAGTGGATGCGCGACATTCCTCCATTCCGCGCAGGCGACACGGTCCGTGTCAACGTGCGCGTGAAGGAAGGGGAAAAGGAGCGTCTCCAGGCCTTTGAAGGCACCGTCATCGCCCGTCGCGGCAGTGGCGTGAGCGCGACCTTCACGGTCCGCAAGATCTCGAACGGCGTTGGCGTCGAGCGCATTTTCCCGGATCACAGCCCGATGCTCGGCGAAATCATCGTCGTGCGCCGCGGCCGGGTGCGCCGCGCAAAGCTCTATTATCTCCGCGGTGTCACGGGCAAGGCCGCCCGGATCAAGGAGCGTAAGGTGCGCGTGGCCGACAAGGCCGCCGGCTGATTCTGCGCCGCACGACCCATGCCTGCACGGACGCAGAGCTGGGGCGCGCTCGAAGACCACGCTCGGAAGACAGGCCACACCCGCATCGTTGGTGTGGATGAAGTCGGACGGGGCCCCCTCGCGGGCCCCGTTGTTGCGTGCGCCATTCTGCTGCCGCCGAGTTGCATCGACATCGACGGCGTGGGGGATTCGAAGGCGCTCAGCGCTGGCGATCGGCTTCGACTCGCAGCCGAGATTCGCCACGTGGCCATCGCCATTGGTCTTGGCGCCGCGAGCGTGGCTGAAATCGATCGCATCAACATTTATCAGGCGACAGCCCGCGCCATGCGCCGCGCGATCGCGCGGATACCTGGGCCGCACGATCTGCTGCTGATCGACGGTGCGCCGTTTGGCGCCCTCGGCCTGCCGCATCAGGCAGTGGTCAAGGGTGACGCGTGCTGCCTCAGCATTGCCTGCGCTTCGATCATTGCGAAGGTCACTCGAGACCGCTTGCTGTCCTCCCTCGGCCGTCGCTATCCGAGCTATCGCTGGAGTTCGAACGCGGGATATGGTACCCCGGCGCATCTGGCGGCACTGTCGGAACACGGCGCGACGCCGCATCATCGACGCAGCTTTCGACCGTTGCGAACCGATCCCGACCTCTTCACCTCCACCGAGCATTCTGCATGAGTCAACATCCTGTTTTTCGCGATGATCTCCTGGCCGGACAGGTGGCTATCGTCACCGGAGGCGCGACCGGTATCGGCCTCGGTATCAGCTCAACTCTGGCTCAGCTCGGCATGCATGTCGTGCTCGCGAGCAGAAAGCCTGAGAACCTCCAGAGTGCCGTGGCAGCGATCACCGCGGCAGGTGGGAGTGCGAGCGCGGTCCAGGTTGACGTGCGTGATCAGGAGCGGGTGCAGGCGATGGCGAAGGA
>JANNVN010000549.1:0-3475 GCA_031414435.1 Gemmatimonadaceae bacterium | reverse complement strand
CCGCGATCGTACAGCAGCGTGAAGATGACGCGCTTCATGCGATCGCCCCGGACGGCAGGCGCAGGAAGTTGGCCAGGAGTCGCAGCCCATTTGCCTGCGACTTCTCCGGATGAAACTGCACGCCGCAGATGTTGTCACGCTGCACCGCAGCCACGAACGGGAAGGTGTGCGCGCACATCGCCGAGTTCGTGTCGGGCACCGCGTCACGCCGCGCAAACGAGTGCGTGAAGTAGAACATGGAGTCAGGAGCCAGTCCGTCGAAGAGACCCGTTGGTGCGAAGCCGCTGATTGGCGCGAACCCGACATGCGGCACGCGATACGATCCGCCGGACTCCGACTCGAGCCGAACGAGGCGGCCGGGCAGCAGCCCCGTTCCGGTTCGCTCACCCTCGGCGCTTCCCTCGAAAAGCAGTTGCATCCCGAGGCAGACGCCGAGCAGTGGGCGGCGACGGGTGAGGGCGAAGTCACGCAACGGCTGCAGCAATCCCTGCTCGTGCAACTGCCGCGACGCCGGGTCGAACGCACCGACGCCGGGCAGGATGAGGTGCGACGCTGCTGCGATCCGATCAGGGTCCGCCGTCACTTCGAACGGCGCACCGAGGAATCGCAGCGCTGAAGACAGCGAGAAGATGTTCGCAGTGCCCATGTCGAGCACGACGACATATCGGCTCACGTGACGACGAAGCGCGGACGCCAGCGTCCGTCGACCTTCTCGAAGAGCTGTACGTTCGCGTAGCGGTCGAGCACCGCGTCGAACTCGGCACGCGTCATCCGGTAGTACTCGAGGTACAGTTCGATGTACTCCTCCGGATAGTGACCGTCATACAAACGGACGAGGTTCACGGCCTGCGCACGATCCATCGCACCACGACGCACCTCGATGCACGCATCCTGATTGGCGCGGCCGAAGCCGAACTTGAGGTACATCAGGTACGTGTGCAGCGCGTACAGCGCCTGGTCGTTCTGCGAAAAATTGGTGAAGGTGCCGCTGTTGCTGCCATCGGCCTCGCGCAGCCCGCAGTGTTCCTTCGCCACCAGATAGTTGCGATACGGGTCCCAGTTCTCGAAGTACGACCAGTGCGTCATCTCGAGCACGCGACGGCCAAGATCGTCCTCGGTCGGGAAGCGGAAGAAGTACTGGTCGCCATCACTCACGCCCGACGACGACAACACTTTCTGGTAGCCACCCTCGAGGTAGATGCGCTGCATGTAGGTGACGTCGTAGATGGGGCGCTCCGCCGTCTCCGAGGTACCGCCGTACTCCACTTCCCCGTCCTCACCGTAAAAGATCAGGTCGATGCCGAACCGGGCTGCCGTGCGCAGCACCCCCGCCTGAATCGCGATCAGCCAGCCATAGTACGGGAAGCCCATTTCGATGAAGCCGGTGCGGTTCAGCACCCGCATCGCCTCGGGATTCGGGTTCACGCTGATGTGGTTGAAGCCACTCGCGATGAAGGCCTTCAGGTTCTCCTCGCCCAGTGGCAGCGCGAGCGCCGGAGTCACCGTCACCGCCAGCGGATGCATGCCATACCGGGTCTTCAGCGTATGGGCCACATACGAGCCATCCTTGCCGCCGCTGACCGGCACCACGCAGTCGAACGGCCCGCGACCGCGATGGCGATCCAACAGTGCCTCGAGCTCGCGGCCGCGCGACGCCCAGTCGAGCGTCTGCTTCCGCTCGGCCCACACGCAGGCATTGCACCAGCCCCGCTGGTTGTAGCCGATCCGGGGGCGCGTGGACATGCTAACGCAGTTGCTGCACCAGCGAAGCTCTTTCAGGATGTCACTCATGATCGGGAGGGTCGACGTTCGTCAGCATCTGGGCACGTTCGAAGTCGTCCTGGCGGCCGACATCGAGCCAGGGCTCGTGCATGGGATAGGCAATCGTACGCTCACCGGACGCGCGCAATCGCGTGAACAACGTTGGCATATCGCAGCGTTGTCCGGGTTCGAGCGCCGCCAGAACACGCGGTTCGATCACGTACACGCCGGCATTGATGTGCGTCCGAACCACCGGCTTCTCCTCGACATCCAAAATGTCGATGCCGGACGTGCGCACCACGCCGAAGGGATGCTGCCACTCATGACTGCGAACGGCCATCGTTCCAGCCGACCGGTGCAGCCCGTGAAAGTCCACCAGGTCGGACAGGCGCACATCGGTAATCACATCACCGTTCATTACCACGATCGGCGTCTGGATGCCGCTCGGCAGCAGCGACAGCGCGCCGGCGGTGCCGAGTGCGGACTCCTCGCGCAAGTACCTGATGTTGACGCCGAACCGGGCCCCGTCCCCGAAATAGTCCTCGATCATATGGCCGAGGTAGTGCACTGCAACCGCGAACTTGCGGAACCCTTCCGCCTTCGCGCGTCGAATGATGTGCTCGAGCATCGGGCGCCCGCTCACGCGCAGCAATGGCTTGGGACACTCTTCGGTCAGTGGCCGAAGACGTGTGCCAAGCCCGCCCGCCATCAGTACGACGGTGTTCTCGAGCGTCGGCGTGCCGGAGACTTCCTGCCACAGGTGCAGGCCTACAAGGCGGCGCTGCCCGTCAACCACCGGCAGGTGCCGCACGTTGTTGGCCAGCATCATGTCGAGGGCTCCGTCACGTGTCAGCCCCGAGGGCACGACGAACGCATCCCTGTGCATGACATCGCGGACCGGGCTCGCCAGCGTCAGCCCGCGCAGCAGACCACGGCGCACATCGCCATCGGTCACGGTACCCTCAAGCACCATGTCACCTGAAACGATGAGCGCGATCTGCAACGCCGTGTCATTAAGCGAGCGCACGACGGCCTCGATCGTGTCCTCGATCGGTACCGTCGCACGGCGCCAGAATTCTGGTATGTCAGTCATCGGTCGTCAGTGCCAACACTCCACCTGAAACATCATGGAACTCCTTGGTTGTAAGACCCGTCAATTGCGCGGTTCGCAGCACTTCGACCACGCGCTCGGCGGCACCACCATCGCCATACGGATTCTCGATCCGCTGCAATGCCATGCGGAATCCGTCAGACAGCAACCGTCTCAGTGCAGCGATGATCTCGTCACGCCGAGGTGCACAATCGATCACACTCGAGGCGCGGAGTCTCCCGTCCTGTCGTCGTCCGACATTCACGGTGCCGACGCCCAGCGCGGGGGCTTCGATCAGCCCACTCGACGAGTTCCCGACGACACCGTCGCTGAGCGCGACGAGCGAAAGGTAGCGCCGGAAACCGAGGGACGAGAAGGTCCATGCCGTCGCGCGCGATGAGGCAAAGGCCTCGACCCGCGCCCGGATCGCCGCGTTGCCGACGTCTGCATTGGGAAGCGTGAACGCAAGGTGCGTCTCGTCGAGCGTCGCCAGCGCCTCCAGGAGCGCCTCGAGCTCAGACTCACCCTGCTCCGCATCCAGCGTGACGGGGTGAAATGTGACCACCAGATTGCGCGGGCCGAAGTCGAACCCAGTCTCGCGTGTGAAGGCGTCGCGGTCGAGGC
>JANNVN010000548.1:0-25650 GCA_031414435.1 Gemmatimonadaceae bacterium | reverse complement strand
CCGCCGGCATGCGGACCTGCAATCCGTAGACTCCGTGCGACCAGTCGTGCGCCGGGGTATCGAGATCGCCCGGAGTCATGAACAGCTGCCAGAACTTCTCCTCGCGGGTCATCGATTCGCGGAGTGCAGTCACTCGCGCGTCGATGGAGAGCGAGGTGTCACGCCAGCGCTGCGCAGCGGCTGGTGCGGGCGAGGCAAGGACGGCCAGCAGCGTGGCGACAGTGATCGTGACGACACCGACCACGGCACGGCGGCGGGAGGCGAGAGCAGGCATCCTGCAATCTCGCTCTGCGGCCGACTCTGGGGATGGTGTCGTCCGACCCCAGAGAGCGTTGCCCCAGACGGCGTGGCTTCAGCTCATGAGACGTCGAACGCGGCTGATCGCCTCGCAGGACTCTGTGCCGTCATCATGGCGGTGTCCATGTATTCGACGAGGTGAACAGGGATTCCGTCCCTGAAGGTCCAGAAATGGGCAATCATTGCCTTGAAGCGCTCGCCAGTCGCTTTTGACGTCAGGTCGAGCTCTACCTGCGCGGCGGCGCGGTCTCCCGCCACCAGAAGGCTCTTTGCCTTGTACTCGTTGAAGTCAAAGTTTTCGGCGAGGTCGGTCAGTTGCTGAAGCAGCTGGCTCTTCGTGTGGCAGATGCCAGTGTAGCGCGCTGCCTGCGGCGCGCCTGGCCACTCGAAACAGAAATCCTCAGGCAGCGCCTCGAGGACCCCACCCAGATTCCGGCTCTCGTAGTCACGGTAGAGTTGAGTGACTGTCTGCTCGATCGTCATGACACCTCCTCGCAAGGCGACGCTTCAGGTGATTCAAGCCAACTTCCGGAGACCAACCGACGATCGCACGCGCAGCAGGGCAGGGCGTCTCTCCTGCTGGCTACTTGCTCCAGGGCGGCACCACGTTGTTGCTCCGCGCATATGCAATCGACTGGCCGAGGTGCTCATGCAAGTGCGTCAGCGTCATCAGCGCCACCTTCTGACGGCTCATGTCCTGCCCGAAGAACTTGATCACCTGCGTCAGGTTGGCATCCGTCGTGGTGCGCAATGCACCATGCAGATGGTTGAATGATGCCGTGAGTTCGGCGATCACCTGCGCCTTCGTCATCGGACGCTTCTCATAGGCCTCGACGGTTTTCATGTCGGTTGCCGTGATGCCGGTCGAGGCAGGCGCTGGCGTTCCGGTCATGATCGGAATGAGATAGTTGTCCGTTGCCACGTGCTTGAAGACTTCGCCCACGGTACGAACGCCGGCACTGGGCCGCCAGCCGTACGCACTCTCAGGGATGGCCGTCGCCAGATCGATGAGCTTCTTCTGTACGGCACTGACCTCGCTGTGCACGTCGGCCATCAGACCCTGCGCGACAAGTGATGACGGCGATGCTGCAACAGTACCAACAACGGCAAGCGCGAGAGGAAGTGCAACTGCGGAAATGAACCGGCGCATAGTGGGATCCTTGTTTCGGGCGGGGTGAAGGAACGGTCGCAAATATGTCATCGGGACAACGAGCGGGGACGCTTTCCAGGCCCCGTGTCGAGCTCGGCGCCGAGCTGAAGAGAGGGGGTTTGCACAGCGGACGGTGTCCGTACGGATGAGTGCGCGGGATGAGGCGTCCCGACGACACGGTCTGGCTGAGCCCGCCAGTCGCCGGTCGCCGATACCCGCGCATCCGAAATCGTCCCCGACGGTGTAGCACCCGTCGTCTGTTGTCTGTGCGGCTCTCCCCGGCAGCACGTCTACCTGCCCCTGGAGCGGTGCACCGGTGTCACTGCCGGCCGCACCGACACGTCGCGCGCATGGCACTGCCCACGCCAACCCCCATCGCCAGCCCCGAGACCGATCGGGCTCTCGTCGCGCGGCTGCGTGCGGGTGAAGGGTCGGCATTCGACGCGATCTTCGCCGCGTGGTACGCGCCGCTGGTTCGCTTTGCCGCGCGAATCGTGGGCGACAGTGCACGAGCCGAGGAAGCCGTGCAGGACACGATGCTGGCACTGTGGCGAGGTCGCGCGACGCTCGATCCGAAGGTCTCGCCGCAGGCATGGCTGTTCCACGCCACACGGAACCGCGCATCGAATGTGGTCCGGCACGATGGCATTGCATCGCGAGCGGAACCCAAGCTGACGATCGCGCTGCAGCTCTCGGCCGATGATCGTCGCACTGACGCCGATCGGGCACTCGCCGAGGCAGAACTTCACACCGCGATCGACGCTGCAGTCGCAGCGTTGCCGCCGCGCTGCCGCGAAGTCTTCGTTCTCAGTCGCATCCACGGCGTGCGTCAGGCGCAGATCGCAGCCCGACTCGGCATCAGCACGAAAACGGTGGAAGCGCACATGACACACGCCCTGCGGGTCCTGCGCCACACGCTTTCGCCGTGGCTGCCACCTGACGCACCATCGTCTCGCTGAATCGCTTACCGTCGCACCATCTGAGCGCGACTACAGCTGGCGTGCACCGCCGAGGGCCACGCTGAAGGTCCGGCCGCGTCGCAGGACAACCAGTGTCACCGACTGCTGCGCTGCAAGCGCATCGCGCAAGCGCGTCAGCTCCGGTGCACCGCCATCCACCTTCAGCACCACGTCACCAGCGCGCAGTGGCTCCCATGCGTCGCTCGCGGCCTGCACGAGCAACGCTGCGTCTGCCTGCGGACCGAGGAACACGGCCAGATCGCCGGTCACGCGCGCCAGCTCGAGGCCGGTGAGCAATACTTTTGGTGCACTGCGCACAGAAGCCGGCACGGCCGGTTCTGCGGGTGCAACACTCGGCACCGACACTGGCACCGTCGCGGCAGCAGGCGTCGCGATTGGTACCGACGTCGGCGCTGGTGCTCGAGGTGCAGATTGCTGTGGCACACTCGGTGTCGGTGCCACGCTCGCGGTTGTCGAGGGTGCAGGAGCCGTCGTCGGCGTCATCGCAGCGTTGCTTGCGACGCCGTCCGTGATTCCCGCCGCGGTGCGTGATCCCTGAATTTTGCGGAGACGGGCGCGAAGCAGCGCGACATCGTGTTCGAGATCGGTGAGACTGTCACGCAGCGCGCGCGGCTGCGAGTCTCGCGCCATGCGTCGCAGATCGAGTTGCACTGAGAGCAATCCGTCGATCAGCGCGCTGAGCGTGGCCGGTGCCGGTGTCGTCACCTCCGCTGGCTCCGTAGGCGGCACCGCGCTTGACGCCTGCACTGCGGCGATAGCGCCTGGGATTGGCGCGGATGCTGCTGCAGCAATTGTGGCTGCTGTGCCGGCGACAGCCGCAGCAGCCGGAGCGACCGCTGCGGCTGCGCTTGTTGCCGTGCTCGCGGCGGCAGTCGCGTTGGTTGCTGTAACGCGTGTAGCGGTCGGCGCTGCCGCCATGCTGACTGGATCCGTCGCCAGCGTTGGTGGGGCCGCCTGAACCTGCTGGCGCGACGCATCCATCACCGGTTCGGCCGCGGGCGCCGACGTTACCGTCGCCCGCGCCGCTGTCGGCGACGCGCCGGCGGCGGGCAAGCCGGAAATCGGGGCGACTGATGCTTGCGTTGCCGATGCCTCCCGCGTTGCACCGCGCCGGTCCGCCGTGGCCAGCGACACGTTGCGCGTCCGTCCACCGCCAACGATGCGGAGTGTGACGTCAGCGCTGGACGATGTCGACCGGACCACTTCGTCGAATCGCTGCAGCACGCTGTCGGCCGCTCGTGGGCGTCCGATGTCATTCGGCGAGAGTCGCACCGCGAGACCGTTCACGGCCAGCACTCTGCTGCCGGTCGTGATCCCCGCCTGATCGGCCGGCCCATCACGCACCACGGTCGCGACGAGCAGGCCGAGTGTGTCGCGTGGTCCGCCGGATGCGGCGACGCTCAGGCCGAGTAACCGCAGCGGTTCGCTGGCACCAGCCAATGCAGGCGCTTGCGCGGCGGCGAGCGATGCAGCCACAGGCAAAAGCGCCAGCGTCAGCACGACGAGTCGCGACGCCCGAATGAGCTTCGTGCCGGCTGAACAGTTGTCTGCCTTCATGGTGCCCCCGTCGGCTTCGGTGCGTTGTCCGGCCGACTCGATGGCACCCGAGCAGGAGTCCGGTATGGCGTCGCTGGCGGTGATACCGTGGTCCTGGCTCCAATGATCCGCCGGACACTCTGCAGGTGCGTGGCAAACCAGATCCCTCGTGCACCTTCGCCCAGCACATCGTACATCACGCCGCCGCCACTGGCCGTTGCGTGGACGAACCGATCACGTCCCACATAGATGGCGACATGATCCGCGCCACCACCATCGTTGCTGAAGAACAGGAGGTCACCGGGACGCAGATTGCCTGCGCGTGCCGACACGATCATGCCCGTTGTTGAGAGCTCACGCACCAGGCGCGGCACACGAATGCTCTCTTGCCCGAAGACGTATTGCACGAAGCCGCCCGCATCGAACCCGTCGCCCGGCGTGGCCCCGCCTTCGCGCCAAGGTGTGTCGAGCAGCGCTTCGGCGGCATCGATGAGGCGTGGGACGAGCACGTCTGGGTCGAGTGTGTCGAACCGATTGCGCGGTGCAACCGGCGCGGCCGGGATGGACGTCGGTGGGGCGGATTCGGGCACGAGCGCCGGCAGGCGACCGCGTGAGACGACCACCACCTCGGGCGCGCTTCGATTCGACCGGCGCGATCGACCGCCAACACCCACGCTCAGTCCCACGCGGTATTGCACCGCGTCGCGGAAGGTGTTGCCGATGAAGGCGTTGTCCTCGAGGCGCCGGCGCACGCGTGCTTCCGCCGTGAGGCCGACGCGACTGATCAGATCATGGTGCACACCCGCACCGTAGCTCCACACGGCACGCGATGTGTCCGGGCCGGTCGCCAATGTCGCATTGTTGGTGAGGCGGCCGATGCCGGTAAACACATAAGGAGAGAAGCCGAGCAGCAGCTGGCGCATCACCGGCAGCTGACGAAAGGGCTCGGCGATCAGGTCGGCGTCTGCACTCCACGCGTCGGCGCCGAACAAGGAGCCCGACTGCGCCTCCCGGCGGATCAGCGTGCGACACCCCGTCCGCGGACTGCAGAAGCGCACCGGCGTTTCCGTGACGCGCTGCCGTCCGCCGTGTTCGAAGCCGGCCACGGCTCCGTTGAGTCGGAGTCCGAGGATTCCTGAGTAGCCGGAGAGAGAGAATCCGCCGAAGAGGTTCGAGACAGAGGCTTCGTTACGCGCGGCAAAACTCTCGAGCCGAAACGGGGAACTGGTGGATGTCTGGGCCGAAATGGGAGCTGCCGGGAGCAGGGCCAGGACGACGAGCGCGGGCACGATGCCAGTGCTCTGGGCCCTCTGGAACGCAGTGGCTGGGTGGGTGCGTCGTGTCAGTCGGTGCGGCATGCGTCGTGTTCCCGGTGAAGGGCTCTCGGTTTCCCGGCCAATCCGGGACCGTCGTACCCTTGGAAACACACCACACCCGATCATCCCTATGCGCGGTCAGGTACCGCCTGCAAACCGCTCGCTCAGCCGCCGCCGAGCAGGCGCCGATACCAGCGTGGCTGAAGGGTCTGCGCGCTCGGCGCGACCCTCGCCGACGATCGGTCGCCGGGGACTCTGCAGATGGGACAGTTTGCCATGGTTGGTTCCGTGCCGAGGCGCACCGAGGAGGGGCCGAATGCGACATCCTTCTTTTCGATCGTGTCTCGCACTGACACGCTGATCGTGAGTGTCTGACCAGACACACGGCCCGTGAACGTCGCTGGCATTGCCGGCCCGACCCGTACCGGATAGGCTCGCAGCACATAGCTGCCACTGCGCGTGAATCGGCCGTCGGCGTCGAGCGTCACTCGCCCGCGAAGATCGCCGAAGGTACACCCGATGTGCACATGCGTCAGCGTGTCACCGACGAGCACACCGGCTTCGCGACCGCCCCAGGTTCCGATCGCAAGGAGGCCGTCGGCCGGAGGATCGCCGACCGAGTCCTCACCACAGGCAACCAGAGGCAGGAGGATCAGCGTGCCGAGAAAACCACGTGCGGAGATCATTGCAAATCAGCGAAGGCAAAGAGGGGCGGTGCGGCAGATCGCTCGCATGACGCGTACTCGGCGGGTCGCCCGCGCGTCACCGGCGACCCGCCGAGTGCAAGCGATGGTCCCTGCGTAAGCCGGTGCCGCGAGACCGCCGTGGACACCGGCGCCTCCGAAGGAATACCGAACAGGGTCCGCGCTGGCGTCGCACGGGCGTGCTGGCTGAATGAGGGTGTGCAAGAAGTTTGGGATCAGACATCCCTATTTCTGTAGCCGCTCGACGACCGCCATCCGTGGTCCACGAAAGGCTCAACCGGAGGCTCCGATGATTCTCCTCAGTGTGGTGCTGACAACGCTGCTGACGCCCGCAGTCATCCCACCACCAGCCGCGGCCCGCGACTCGTTCGTCGTCAGCGGAACGATCACCGATGGCAATTCACGGCGGCCCCTCGTGGGTGCGACGGTCCTGGCCAACGGCTCGCGCAGTAGCACAACGACAGGGAACGCAGGTCGCTATCGGCTCGCGCTCGCACTCGCATCGACGACGCGCTCGCTCGACGTGGTCGTTCGCATGATCGGGTACGCTCCGGTGACTCGGCGCGTCGCGATTGCGGGCAATGGTGTGACGGTCGACGTCGCGATGATGCTGTCGCCAATGCAACTGGACCAGGTCATCGTCGCCGGTGCGTCAGGCAAGGGAACGCGTGCTGAGACCGTTGCGGCGGCGGTGGCGCCGACGAGTGTGTCGGTAACACAGTCGGGAGCCGTGGGATACATGGTGCGGGGTGCTCCATCGCTCGAGCGGCGGCGGCGTGTGCGCACCGACGCGGCCAGAGATGCCGACACATCGGTGCAAGAACTGTCCAACCGGGAGCAGTACTCGGTGATCGCCGAGAACCCGTTCCTCAACGCGCGGCGCACACCACTGTCCACCTTCGCCATCGATGTCGATCGGGCCTCGTACTCGGACGTTCGGCGCTATCTCGAGCAGTCGATTCTTCCGCCGCGTGACGCGGTGCGGATCGAGGAACTGGTGAACTACTTCCGCTACGACTATCACGCACCGGCTCGGGGCACGGCGCCACTCGACGTGACTGTCGAGACCCACGCGGCGCCGTGGCAGCCATCGCACCGATTGATCCGTATCGGGATGCAGGCGCAGCGATTGCCGATCGCAGACCTTCCGCCGGCCAATCTGGTCTTTCTGGTCGATGTTTCCGGCTCGATGGGCGTCGAGAACAAGCTGCCGCTGGTGATCAAGTCGCTCCGACTGCTGACCCAGGAGCTGCGCCCGCAGGATCGCGTGGCAATCGTGGTCTATGCCGGGGCCGCCGGACTGGTGCTGCCATCCACCCTCGGCAGCGACAAGGCGCGCATCTTTGAGGCGCTCGATCGGCTCCAGTCAGGAGGTTCGACGAACGGCGGGGCCGGCATCCGGCTGGCATACAACACGGCGCGCCAACACTTCATGTCTGAAGGGGCAAATCGCGTCATTCTCGCAACTGACGGCGACTTCAATGTCGGCACGACGAGCGACAGCGATCTGATCCAGTTGATCGAGACGGAGCGAAAGAGTGGTGTTTTCCTCACGGTGCTCGGCTTCGGCATGGGCAACACGCAACACGCCAAGATGGAGCAACTGGCCGACAAGGGGAACGGGCAGTTTGCATACATCGACAACCTTGCCGAGGCACAGAAGGCACTGGTGCGCGAGATGGGCGGCACGCTGTTCACGCTGGCCCGTGACGTGAAGATCCAGGTCGAGTTCAATCCGGCGCGGGTGCGATCATATCGACTGATCGGGTATGAGAACCGGTTGCTGCGGGACGAGGACTTCAATGACGACGGCAAGGACGCCGGTGAGCTGGGCGCCGGTCACAGTGTCACAGCGCTCTACGACGTCGAGTTGCACGATGGCGAGTCGCTCGTGTCGACGGGGACGGTGGATCCGCTGCGCTACAGCGCACCGCGGCGCCGCCCGCCACAGAACGGGAGTGATGAACTGGCGTTCGTGAAGGTCCGATATCAGCAGCCGCAAGGCGGAAAGAGCGCGCTGCTCTCGTGGCCCGTGCGCGAATCGGCTGGGGCGCCGTCGACGGACTACGTCTTCGCAAGCGCGGTGGCCGGATTCGGCATGCTGCTCCGCGACAGTGAGCACAAGGGCAACCTCACCTGGGCCGACGTGCGTCGCCTGGCGGAGCGCGGGCAGAACGACGATCGCGATGGAGATCGTGCGGGCTTTCTTCGGCTGGTTGGTGCGGCCGAGCGGGTGATGGCGGTGAAGACGGCCCTACGGCAACGATAGCCAGAGCGCTGCTCCGAGCCATCAGGGTGATGTAGGACAAGGTCGGAGGGCCGTCAGCGCTGGCGGCCTCCCGACCTTGCGCGTGACGGTGAATCTCTGTGCAGCATTGTGCGTACGATACGGTGAGTACGCACGCCGCCGTGCCTTCGCTTCA
Organism: Gemmatimonadaceae bacterium; assembly: GCA_031414435.1. GTDB lineage: Bacteria > Gemmatimonadota > Gemmatimonadetes > Gemmatimonadales > Gemmatimonadaceae > JACMLX01. The sequence goes on along the minus strand of JANNVN010000548.1, from coordinate 17,244 downwards.
CCACTCCGGGACACAGTCATGACCTTGCTGCTCAACCTTCTCTGGTTCGTGATCGGCGGTGGCTTCTTCGCCGGTCTCGGCTGGCTGGCGCTCGGGTGTGTGCTGGCGCTGACGGTCGTCGGGCTTCCGTTCGCGTTCGCCGCGTTCCGCATCGCCGGCTTTGCCGCCTGGCCATTCGGCCGCACGTTGGTCGACGCACGCGATCTCGGTGAGCGGCAGATCGTCGGCACCGAGCTGGCGAACGTGCTCTGGGTCATCTTCGCCGGTGTCTGGCTCTGGATCTCGCATGTGTTGGCCGGCATCGCGTACTGTGTGACGATCTTTGGCATTCCGTTCGGGTTCGCGCATTTTCGGCTGGCCGCCGTGTCGTTCGCGCCGCTGGGGAAGCGGGTCGTACCGGTGGGCTGAGCCGCACGCCATGCCGGCAGATCTGGCGCGGGGGCACCCCTCGACGTGACCGCGCGCGCAGTGTAAGTCAGCGGAATGCACATTCGTTCCGTTTTCGCGGCTGCCGCGCTGCTCACTGCCACGGGAGCATACGCTCAGCGCCCCGCGCGCACACCTGCCGATCTGGTGGTGCTTCACGCCGCCATCTGGACCGTCGATCCTGCGCACCCGCGCGCGCAGGCCCTGGCCGTCGCGGGTGACACGATTGTCGCCGTGGGCACCGACGTGGAAATACGACGCTTCATCGGGCGTCGCACCCGGGTGATCGATGCCAAGGGCAGAACGCTCGTGCCCGGCTTCACCGACACGCACGTGCACTTCCTGATGGGTTCGCGCGCGCTGGCGCAGGTGGCGCTTGGCGAGGCAGCTGACATGGCGTCGCTGCGTGGCATTCTCCGCGCATGGGCTGCCCGTAATCCCGGCAGCGCCTGGGTCGCGGGGCGCGGCTGGACTTACGGAATGATCGGCGCAGATGGTTTGCCGAACAGGCGCGATCTCGACGAAATCTTTCCCGACCGTCCTGTACAGCTCAGTGCCTACGACGGGCATACCAGCTGGGTGAACAGCAAGGCGCTCTCCCTCGCCGGGATCACGCGAGAAACGCCGGATCCGCCCAATGGCACCATCGTACGCGACGCAGCCGGCGAGCCGACCGGCGCACTCAAGGAGCGCGCGTCCGCGCTGGTCGCGAAGCTCATTCCGCCACCGACTGCGGCAGAGAACCTCCGCGCACTTCAGATCGGGTTGCGCTATGCCAGCAGCGTTGGCCTCACCCGTGTCCACAGCGCGCACGGCGACTACGAATTGCTTCCGATTCTTGATTCGCTGCGGGCCGTCGGCGCGCTGCCGCTGCGATTTGATGTCGGTGTCTTCGCCGATCCACCAGCGCTGCTGCCGGCGTTCGTCGCGAAGCTCGACAGCGCACGCGAACGCTATCGCGGCGAATGGGTGTCCGCCGGTCTGGTGAAGTTGATGGTCGATGGTGTGATCGAGTCGCACACCGCCGCGATGCTGGCACCATACACCACCGATACATCCACCAGCGGTTCACTGTTCTGGTCCGTCAATGCGTTCAACGACGCCGTGCGCACGCTCGATGCAGAAGGGTATCGCCTGATGACGCATGCCATCGGTGATCGTGGCGTGCGCACTGTGCTCGATGCGTACGCGCTGGCGCGTGCAGCCAATGGGGCTCGTGAGCGGATCCACCGGATCGAGCACATCGAGACCATCGATACCGCTGATGTGCCGCGCTTTGGAAGTGATGGCGTGATCGCCAGCATGCAGCCGCTGCACGCCTATCCTGAAAATGATGGCGAAGGCGTCTGGACACGCGCGATTGGTGCAGAGCGCTCGGGGCATGCGTGGCTGTGGAAACAGATCGGCGATCGCGGTGGCCGTGTTGCGTTCGGCAGCGACTGGCCGGTGGTCACACTCAATCCGTGGCGCGGGGTGTAGGTGGCCGTCACGCGACAGACCGTAAACGGCCAGCCGGCCAACGGCTTTGTCGGGTCCGAACGGCTGGATGTCGCGACAGCGATCGCGACCTACACGATGGGCGGGGCCGTCGCGGGCGGTCGCGCGGCGCGCGAGGGGTCGATCACCCCCGGCAAGCTGGCGGATTTCGTCCTGCTGGCGCGTGATCCGTTCCGGGCGTCGCCGGCGCAACTGGATTCGATGCGGGTGGATCTGACGGTGGTCGGAGGGCGCGTGGTTTTCCGGAGGCGATAGCCGAGCACAGCGGCTCGTCCGTCGCTCTGGGCGTCGAGGGCCGTGTGAACGCACGCGTGACGCAGACGGGCACTAGACTCCACAGGAGTGGAGGCTGGTTCGAGCTTCTACTCCTGAGTGGACGCTGCAGCGCACTAGTGTGCTATCGGAGCGAGAAATGCACGTTTTTCGTGTTGGCATCTCATTTCTTGCACTCCTGGGTTGCGGCGGTGCCTCCACGCCAATGGAACCGCCGACGCCTGTCGTTCCTATCCCGTCGCTCCCGGTTCTCACGACACTGTCCGTGCTTCTCCCCGTGACCGCGCTTCCGGCGGGTCAGAAAACCGCAGCGAGCATCACGGCAGCGGATGAGCGAATGCGCCCGATGCAAATCGGACTTGTCGCATGGTCGTCGAGCGACACCGCGATCGCACGAATAGGCAGCGACGGTATCATCCTTGGATTGCGCGAGGGTGTTGTGCAAATCGGCGCGGCCGTCGGCGACGTCTCGGCGCGGCGCGAGCTTCGAATCGGGCCTCTGCCTCCCGGGCCGATTCCCGTGGCGGCTGTGGCTGTGCTTCCCGTCGCAGTCTCAATCGCGGTTGGTCACGGCACGCGGCTCACGGTCGCACTCAGCGATTTCGCGGGTCGAACACTGCTCGGCCGAGAGATCACCTGGGTAACGAGCGACGACGCGATTGCGAACGTCGCGGACGATGGTACGGTGACGGCGCGGGCCAGCGGAGTGGTGATTGTCGAGGCCATCAGCGAGGGTGTTCGAGGTGCTGCGCAAGTCGTTGTCACGCCAATGCTGGATGCTGGAATTGTCATCTCGATGGCGGTCCCGGTGCCCAACTCGGCGGTGCGGGATTCGCTGACGGTCGTTGCCACCGTGCGCTCGGTCCGTCCGCTCGTGAGCGTTGCTGTCACCATCGCGGGGACTGTATTCCCAATGACCTTCGGGCAGATTCCGAAGAGCACCAAGTGCTGTGCGTGGTCGGCGATCGCGGATGTGTCCGGGCTCCCATTTGGACCGCTCGCTGTTGTCACCACGGCGAGGGATGACGCGGGCGGCGTCAATGTTGTCGTCGTGCCGATTGTGCGCGACCCGAGCCTGACACCGGGCAGCAAGGCGCCTCCCCAGAGCAAGTAGCCCCGAACGCGCAACACATCTGAAATCAGAGATTTGATACGCTAGATCCCGCCACTGTCGCGATCCTTGCTCGTTCCCGCCGCACCTTCATCTGGGGCAGCGATGATGCTCACCAGAAACACGGTTCAATTGTCAGGACGCAAGTGCTGGGTGCGGCTTGCCGCGCTGGCCAGTATCGTGGCGCGCTGCTCGCCAACCCGTGCCGAAGCCCAGACCGCGTCATTCCGCTGGTCGGATCCCGCAGCGTGAGGTGGCAAGGTGCCCGCGGCCGGCGCCATCTTGACGATCCCGGCGAATCGCACAATCATCCTCGACACGCAAACGGCGCCCCTTGCCGGGCTGACCATTCTCGGCTCGCTCGTCGTGGGTGACGCTGATGTGGCATCACTGCAGGCTATGTGCTGGTGGACGGCGGCTGACTCGAAATCCGCACGACAGCCGCGCCGTTCCAACGAACGGCAACCAGCACGCTGCCCGGCTACATCGGTCGCGGCATCGACGCCGGCCCTGATGTATTTCGGCAACACGGTGCTCGCCGTGCACGGTGGAACACTCTCGCTGCATGGACGGACCATCACGACCGCATGGACGAAGCTGGCTGCGGACGTCGCGGCCGGCGGCGTCGGCGGGGTGATTGCGATCACGACGAAGCCGGTTCCATCGGCACAGTGAAACGAGCGCAGTGACTCCGGCGATAGGACCGGGTTATCGCCCGTCTCCCTCCGCTCCACGGCGTCGAAGATCAGACGGTGTTCGGCGCCTCCAGCCGCGTACGGGCGTGGCATCTCGGCGCTGCGTGGGTGCAGCACGCACTGCCTATCGTGCCGTCGCTGCACAGCGCGGTGCCGTCGCAAGCCAGACCGCTACCGCACGGCCGCTCATCGGCTCTCTCCCCGGCGGCGATATCCGTCGCAACTGCGGTTGCAGCCACAACGAGAATCGCGTGTCGCTGTCCGACAGGACGAGTAGCCGGCAGTGTGTGACCGACAGCGCACGCATGGCACTGTCGAGCATGGCACTGGCTGGACGATCGTAACGGACGCGGCCAGCATCCACCCACGTGCTGGACCGGCCTTCTGCTGTCAGGTATATCGGACGGTCAAGCAGAGCAGCGACGGGCTGCGACCATGGGTACGACGCGCCAACGATCGGCAGGTCGAGCAGATGATCACGGCGCAGCAGCGCAACGATTTGCGAGGCGCTCGCGAACTGCTGCTCTCGATCCGCGCGGGCGAGCTGCAGCGCGGCGCCGACCATCGGCAGCAGCAGCAACGTGAGCGTTGGTGCCCGCAGGGGTTCGAGCCGATCGATCGCCCGCGCGACCGCAGGTGTCCAGCGGGTGCGAGGGCGAGCATACGCCAGCCATGCTGCCACGATGAGTGCGATGACTATGTAGCCATGATGTCGCACGCCACCGGGGTGGAAAAAGGCGAAGTACACCAGGAATCCGGCGCACGCCACAACCCAGAGCAGCAGCGCCGATCGCCGACGTGAGACAACCACCGCGCCAGCCAGGAACAGCGCCAGCCCCAACAGGTCCGTGAGCACGACCTGTGATCGCGAAGTGGGCGCGAAGACCCAGGTATTCCACTGTGTCGAACCGTCGGGGAGTGAGCCCGCGAACGGCAGCAGCGCGCGCGCCGGAAGCGACACCGACCGACCGACAAGCCAGAGTGGTTCATGCGAACCTCCCGCGCCGCCACCGCGATAGACAGCATCGGCTGGCGGCAGGATCTGCAGTGCGACGGTGATCACGACCAGCGTGACGACCGCCCAGGCAACGGCCAGGACGCGCAGGCGCGATGGCTGCTTCCACCAGCGGTCACCCCAGTCATCGCTGGCGTCCACCGTGAAGCCGAACGCCAGTGCGATACCGAGTGCGAGGCCGACGGCGCTCGTGTTCGCCAGCAGGACCAGCAGCACCGCCGCCGTCTTCCCGCGACGCTGGGGCGCACACCAGCCAGCGCACGCCGCCAGCGCGAGCAGCATGCCGAGCCCGTACGGACGCACAATCACGGCATACTCGAACACGAAATAGTATCCGAAGACGATCAACACCCGATGCAGGCGACTGAACGGCGCATGTGCCAGTACGATCCACGCGCTGGCACATGCGATCACTGCGTGCACGAGCATGGCGGACGTCCAGGCACGGGAGGCCAAACCGAGTGCACGGAAGAGCAGGTATGGCAGGACCGGATGCCCCTCGTATCGGCGGTTCTGCACCAGGTCCGCCAGACTGCGGCTGTCAATGGCGAGCCGCCATGTCTGCAGTTCGTCGTGCCAGGGCTCGTGCCAGGTGGCGAGGACTGCCACCAGACAGGCAAAGACCAGCAGCGTGGCGAACGCGAACGACCGATCCTTCACCAGCGGTGCCTGCAGCGGTGCCGTCACGCCTGGCGCGCGAAGTAGTTGTAGAGCGTCCCCGTGAGCCGGCCAAGCGCATAGCCGATCACGAACAGATACACGAAGCCGACAAACGCGCCCTGCACGCTCACCGTGTAGCCGGGGAGGAAGACTGCCAGCAGCCCCAGATGCGGACCAACGTTCTCGCCCCCCTTGATCACGAGAATGATCGTCGCGACGAACAGAGTGATCCCCAGCAGCGCCCCAGCCGCGATCCCCCACGCTCTGGCGTGAAGGCGCGCCAGCACCACCCGACCTTCAGGTGGAACGTCGTCGCTCTGTGGGGGCACGCCGCGAGATGAGTGAGCCATGGCAGTTCGGGATCAGATGTGATCGAGAAAGGTGCGCGATGCCGCCACGTCGGCACGCACATGGATCGCGATGAGCCAGATTGCGAGCACCAGATTGCGACAGAACGCGAGAAACCAGCCCCAGACGAATCCAATGAAGAACATCCACGCGGCACCGATCATTGCGCCGCGGACGGTGACTGCGTAGCCAAGGAGGTACTCGCGCAACAGCGCCAGCGGAAACTGCTGATGCGGATCAACGAAGAGTGACACGATCGTGAGCGACAGCAGAGCGATCGCCAGCACCACACCAACCGCCAGACCGAACGCCCGTTTGTCGAGTGGTGCGAAGACCAGTGCGAGCTGGCGCGGCAGTCGTGCCGGTACCCGCGTCATTGCAGGCCACCCGGGGTTTCGGCGTCTGGCAGCGCGTCGGGCCGGCGCACTGGACGGTGCCGCTGGCGGTCATGCGTCAGAATCGCCCAGGCTGCACCGAGTCCGCTCTCGAGATAGAAGAGGAGGCGCAAGGGAATCGCGCCGAGCGCGAAGAGGGGGCCGCGCGTACGGGCAAACCACGCCAGGAGCGTGGCGTTGCCGAGACTGACGACCAACAGGCAGAGCGCACATGCGAGCAGCCAGACTGCTTCCCGCGTTGCGAGCGCCAAGACGCCAGTCATCACCGCGATCGCCGTCAGCACCGTGAATACCTTCTCGCGCCGACGCACGTTCAATGGACCAGCGTTGAACGTATCCCCTCGACGGAGCAGCAGCTGCATCCAGGGGATCGCACGGTCGAACAGATCCGAGCGCAGCATCGCTGCGAACGTCCAGCGCTTCAGATGCGTACCCTGAATGTCGGGGTCAAGCACGATGCGATGGCCGGCGTCGACCAGCCGATACCCGAAGTCGATGTCCTCGATCTGCGGCCTTGGGTAGCGCGCCGCATCGAATCCGCCGAGTGCCAGGAACACCGTGCGTCGCACGGCGCCACATCCCGACCAGAACGTCCATGCATCACCCGGCTGGCTGACGTGCACCCAGTGATGCAGCAGGTTGCGATACTGTGACAGGAATGCAGGGTCGCCAGGGGCGGTGTCATAGGCACCGAAGACAGCGCCGAGTGACGGCAATTCACGGAATCGCGTGTCAAAGCGACGGAGTGCATCGGGCGCGACGACGACATCGGCATCGATGAAGACCAGCACTTCGCCCAGTGCCGAACGTGCGCCGCTGTTGCGCGCGAAAGCAGGGCCGCGTGGCCCGTCAGGAATCGTGACCACATGGTCCGCCAGCCGGGCGGCAACCGCTGCCGTCTCGTCCCTGCTCCCGTCGTCAACGACGATCAGCTGCCATGCCGCCCGCGGCAGGTCGCTTGCCGCCAGACCATCCAGGCAGCGCTGCAGCATGGCGGCGCAGCGATAGGCGGGCACGATGACGCTGAGCGTCGGGGGCTCAGTGGCCTGCGGCATGCGCTTCGTCCGTCGGCCGCGATCCAGGAACCGGTACCACGCGCTGCTCCTCGTGATACTCGAAATCGGTATTCACGGCCCACACGTCGTGCATCGCGACCCCGCGCATGTTCTCGATCGTGAGCATCGCGGTGTACATGGAGTGGTCCTGATTGTTGTACTTGTGCATGCCATTGCGTCCGACCGTGTGCAGATTGGGAATCGGGTCGATCGACGAACGGACCTGCTCGAGATGCTGGCTGTACTCGGCGTCGTAGATCGGATACGCCTTCGTCACGCGCACGACGCATCCATCCACCACGTCGCTTGCCCGCGCCAGGCCGAGCGACTCCAGTTCACGCGACGCCAGCATGACCAGCTCGGCATCCGAGCCCTGCCAGAGCCCGTCTCCCTCGAAACAGAAGTATTCCATGCCGAGGCAGGTTCGGCCAGCCTCGGGGACCATCGCCGCGCTCCAGTTGTTGAAGTTCTGGATGCGGCCGACCTTCACGCCGGGCGTATGGACGTAGATCCAGTTGTCCGGAAAGAGGTGCTCACGGTCGAGAATGAGCGCGACCACCAAGAAGTCGCGGTAGCGCAGGCTGTCACCTGCCACGTGGGCTGCCGGCGAGGCGTGAGCGCCGAGGGCGCGCACAAGCGACCGCACATCAGTGGTGGAGATGATGTGGTCGGCCTCGATCCGCACCTCACCTTCGGGCGAGGTGCAGACGACGCCGATCGCCGTGCCGTCCATCATGTCGATGCCCGTGGCGAGGTGCTGCAGCAGCACACGCCCGCCAAGCGCCTCGACACGACTCCGCGCCGCTTCCCACATCTGGCCGGGACCCAGTCGAGGATACTTGAACGTGTGCAGGAGCGTCTTGATGCCGTCGTCACGTCGCTGCAGGGATGTCGCAGACAGTATTGCCCGGGCAAGGGAGAGTCCCTGGATCCGCTGCGCGGCCCATTCCGCTCGAATCTCCGTGCACGGAATACCCCACACCTTCTCGGTGTACGTCTTGAAGAAGAGCTCGTACAGCCGGCGACCGAAACGATTGACGACCCATTGCTCGAAGGTGTCCTCGAATGGTGACGGTTCCAGCTTGGCCTGCGCGTAGCTGATGAGGATTCGCACGGCATTGACGATGCCCAGTCCGGCCAACGCGTTGAATGCCTTCAACGGGTAGTCGAAGTACCTGCCGCCGTAGTGGATGCGGGAGAGCCGCGGGACATCGATGAACTCGGCGCCCAGCCATTCATCCCAGAGCGCCTGCACTGGGGCAATCTTGGTGAAGAACCGGTGACCACCGATATCGAAGCGGTAGCCCTTGTAGCGCGCGGTGCGAGAGATCCCACCGACGATGTCGGAGCCTTCCAGTACTGTCACGCGATAACCCGCTTCCGCAAGCAGGTACGCGCTGGTGAGGCCAGCCGGTCCCGCGCCGATGACCACGACATGATCGCCTGGCGCCAGCCGCTGGATCTTCCGGGGTTGGTGTTCAGCCACCGGTGACGGCGTCAACCGCATGCTGACCGCGTCATGCGCGCACCAGCGGCGTGCTCGCGACCCGCGATGCCATGCGCTCCAGCGCGTAGCCGACCGCGTACGCCCCTTGCGAAAGCGCCAGGAGCGCCGACAAGCCGACGGCACGTAGCGAGAGCGGCTCGCGGAGCGGGGCGAAGATCAGCTGCAGGTAGAAGCGTGGCGGTTCGAGTCTGAAGCCACCCTGACCGCGACGCGCCCGGGCACGATGCAGATGATGCGCGCCGCGTCCGTAGTTGAAGTGCTGGCGGCAGAATGCGCTGATGGTGAGTTCGTGCGCATGATGCACGGCAGCAGTCGGACAGTACAGCATCACGTGGCCTGCCGTGAGCCAGCGCTCACAGAGATCGCGGTCCTCGCCAGCTGCCAAGGGGAAGGAGACATCAAAGCCGCTCAGCGCGAGAAATGTGCGACGCGGCAGCGCCAGATTCGAGGTGATGAGGAACTGTGCTCTCGTCCGCTCGGTATTGTGATAGCGGTACAGGAAATCGATCAGCAGCTGACTGGCGGTCGAGGTCATCCGCTCCTGAAGCGCATTCAGAATGCGACCTCCGATCGCCGCACCGGGATGCGTGTCAGCGCAGACGCCAAGGCTGCTGAGCCACCGGGTGTCCGGCCTGCAGTCATCATCCGTGAAGACGACGTATTCACCGCACGCTGCGCGTGCGCCAGCGTTGCGGGCGGCAGCTGGTCCCGCATTCCGCTGCTCGATCAGTCGCACGTGCATCTGCGCCGCAAACCGGTCGACGACTGTGCGTGGCGGCGTCGCGCTGCCGTCGTCCACCACGATCACTTCGTACTCCGTGACCGGCAGATCCTGCGCGGCCAGCGCGGCGAGGCAGGCGTCGAGCGCGTGCGGCCGCTGATACGAAGGAATGACGACCGAGAACCGGGGCACCGACGCGACGGCGCTCATCATTGACCGCGCACCGGTGTCAGCGTGCGGTCCGCACTCGGCGGTGCGCACAGCAGGTGCTCATAGTGGCTGATGAGGCGATCGGTGAGTGACCTGACATCGTAGTCCCGGATGATGATCGCCCGCCCCTCGGCACCCATGCGCGCGCGCAGCGCGGGATCGGCGATCAGTTGCGTGAGTCGGTCAGTCAGTGCCGGCACATCACCTTCAGCAACGAGATATCCAGCGATGGCATCGTCGACCAGTTCGGGGATGCCGCTGTGTCGCGTGCTGACGACAGGGATTCCCGTCGCCATGGCCTCCATGATCGCCACCGGGATGCCTTCGATATCCCCATTCTGTGCGGTGACGCTTGGTGCCAAAAAGATGTCTGTCGTCTCGAGCAGCTCGACGATCGCGTGACGGGTCAGAGGCCCCGTGAAGCGGATGGTTCCGGTGAGTGGCAGCCCGCGTGCCAGTGATTCCAGCGACGAACGGAGCGGTCCGTCACCAGCGACCACATACTCGTAGTCACCACCCAGCTGCGCGACGGCGCGAATGGCATCGCCAAGCCCCTTCTTCTCCACCAGCCGCGCGACTGACAGAATGCGAAGCGGCCGACGTTCGGTGGTGCTCGCGACGCGCGTCGGAAGGGCAGCCAGATCCACACCCATCCGATGTACACGCACCCGGTCCATCGGACAGCCGAGCAACGCCAGGTCGTCATGCCAGCGAGCGCTGATCGGGAGGAAGAGATCGCCGTGCGCAAACAGCGGCGCGTAGTGTCCGGCGGGAAACTGCCGTGGATAGTTCGTGATGTCTTCGCCGTGAAATGCCGTCACGATACGGCCGCTGATCGCGCCCACCTCGCGCAACCGGACCGCTTTCAGGCCAAGAGCGCCGAAGTGGCACTGGATGATGTCGAACTCTGCGGGCTGATCAACCATCTGGACGGCCCACGCAAGTCGGAGTGACGACGCGTCACCGCCGTAACGGAACACGTTCAATGCGCGCCAGGCAGGTCGGCACCAGCGCCAAGGCGCCGGCAACCCGGTGACGCGTGACCAGAGATGGCGTGGCAGGCACTCGTATCGTGTGCGCGCCAGCAGATCGTAGTTGAAGACTGCCGGATGTGCCGCCGCGTCACGCGACCGGCGCTCCGCGAAAATCGACACACTATGGCCGCGGTCGATGAGGGCGGTGATCTGGTCGAGAATGAAGGTCTCGGACAGCGCAGGGAACTCGCCCAGCAGGAAGGCGATTCTCACGGAAGCCGCCTCCGTTGCACGCACTTCTTCAGATTCCAGTACATCGGACGTGCCACCAGTGGTGACATGAGCAGGCGGGGCGCCAGAGCGAAGGCGGCGATCTGCAGGCGCGCACCGTCAACGAAGTGCCCCTCGGCGCGGGCCGCTTCCGCCGCGGCGCTCAGCTCGGCGGCTCGACGGATACGGCGTCCTTCACTCTGGAGGGTGGGCGGGAGTGACGCAATGAACCGCAGCCACATCAGCTGCCGTTCGGCTTCGATCGGCCAGGCTCTGGTCATCTGTCCCTGATGCTGCCGGTACTCCATCGAGACGCGTGGCACCAGACAGACGTTACCGCGCCGCGACACCTCGAGCCACAGCATGCGGTCCTGCACGGCGCGCAATTGGGTGTCGAAGCCACCGATCTCGCGAACGACGGACGTCCGATACATGTTCTGCCCCGAGTTCGACCACCAGCCGTAGAGCACTTCGCGCCAGATGCTGCGTGACACATTGCGCGCGGGTCGATACACTCGCACCGAATCGCCGTCTTCGTGAAAGAGGCGACAGGCCGCGCTCGCAGCGAGCGCGTCGGGGTGACGAGCGAGCGCCCCGCGCAACATGTCGATCGCATCGGGACGGAGGAGATCATCGTCGTCGACGAACATCACCAGCTCACCACGGGCCTGCGCGAGGCCGGTGTTCCGCGCGGCTGACAGTCCGAGCACCTCGTCGTGTCGACTCGATCTGATTCGTGGATCGTGCAGAGACTGGAGGTAGCCCGGTGTGCCGTCCGTTGACGCTTCATCAACGATGATCAGTTCCCACGTCGTGTGCGTCTGTTCGAGCACCGAAGCCACCGTCTCGGCGAGGAGCGCCCGTCGGTTTCGCGTCGGGATGACGACGGACACGAGCGTCATCGTTTCACACCCGCCACCGCGAGCAGGCGATCGAAGTGATGGATGAACGTTTCCACGGTATGAACGGACTGGACCCACGCGCGTCCCCGTTGGCCGAGCTCGGCTCGCAGTGCATGATTTCCCAACAGCGTCTGCAGGCCCGCTCGGAAGGCATCTATTGCCTCGGCACCACTGCCATCGAATTGCCCCGTGTAGATGCCGAATCGCGAGACGACATACCCTGTGTTGACGCAACTCAGCAAGGGCGTCTCGCACGCGAGCGCTTCGAGAAAACTGACGGCCAGCCCTTCGTGCACCGACGTATTGATCGCCACCCATGCTTCGGACAGCAGCCGTTGCTTCTCGCGCTCGCCGACATGCCCCAGCAGGCGCACATTGGGTGGGAGGTCCGGTGTGTCAAAGGAGCCAGGACCGCTGAAGTGCGACTGACCGAGAAACTGGAATTCGACGTCGGGGAAGTGTCGCGCGAGCTCCGCGAAGAGCCATGGACGCTTGTAGGGATCGAGCCGCGCCAGGAACGCGACGGTGGGGCGTGCACTCTTCGCACAGTCGACCGGTTCGAAGCCCACCGGATTTGGCAGCAGGTAGAAACTCCACGGCTCGAATCCATACGCCCCCTCGAGCTTCCGGACGAGCAGCGGTGTCGGCGTGGCCAGCATCAGCCGGCGGCGCAGGAACGCCGATTCCCGGGCGATGCGGGCCAGCGAACGCCCGTCGTGGCTCATCAATCCCTGCGGAACGTCACGCTCGGAACCGGGAATGCGGACATTCAGGATTCGTAGCGCATCCTCCGGCGTCCGCGGGTCCCGCACCCAGACGATCGCCGGCGTGCGCGGCAGTGACCGCAGAAACACGCTGTAGCCGAGGTTGTAATCGATGGTCAGCAGCAGGTCGAAGTGCTCCCGCCGCATCGCGCTGAGATTTGCCAGCCGGCTGCGTTGCCGGAGAATGACCCGTGATCCGTGAACGTGCGCTTCCGACCGCCCCGGCTCGGCGTAGTGCTCTCCCGCGATGTACACCAGATCCACGCCGAGCGTCGGATCACCGTTGAAGATTTCACCGAGTCGTCGTGCGGCCCAGCCGAAGCCGCCGAGGCGGCCCAGGGACGCATCGAAGAACTCGTCGGTGATGACGCCGAGCTTGAGCCGCTTACGCATCCTGAGTCCGGCTGCGTACCAGGGTCAGGCTCTCGCGCAGCAGCGCGCGACCGGTTGGCATCATCATCCAGCAGAGTACATAGGTCGCAAGAAAGACCAGGGCGTTTCGGGGCAGGGTCCATCCGTCTGGAGGGTACAAGGTGTCCGAGAGGAGAGACGCTCCCAATGCACACACACTCCCAAGCGCCGGGCGCGCTGCGGTTACCAGAATCGCTGGCCACGAGACGAATGTTCCGGCGCAGGTGAAGATCAGCGTGGGGACCAGCAGGATGACCCGCGTGACACTGAATGCCAGCGCGACGCCCACCGCGCCATGCTTCACTCCTGCGATGAACGCGCTGACCGTGATGACTGTGGTCAGGCCAGACCACCACAACTGGCGCTTCGCTCGGCCTAGCGAGAGGAAGATCCATCCGACGCTGCAGGTCAGCGTCATCGAGGCGGCCGCTGGCGCCAGCGCCTGATAGATCGGCACGGCTGACTCCCACTGGTTGCCAAGGAGCTGGACGATGACCGTGTGAGCGTTCGCGTAGAGAAAGGCCGTAATCGGCAGTCCGAGCCCGGTGGCCAGCAAAAGCGCTCGCAACAGAAAGGTGCGGTACGCCTCCGCGTCCCGTTGCAGCCGACTGAGCGAGGAGTGGACGACGTTCGAGAGCGGCGCGATGATCTGGTTGACCGGCAGCAGCAGGAACTCGTACGCCTTGCTGTAAAACCCCAGCGCGGCTGGCCCGAGTCCCCAGCCGACTATCAGATTGTCGGCTTTGAAATTCAGGTATCCCAACAGTTCGAAGAGCATCATCACCCCGCCAGAGCGAAGCAATGGCGTCACCACGACATCTCGCGTGGGCCAGGAGGGTCGCCACTGTGCCGCGAGTATGAACAGCAGCGATTGCAGGAATTCCCGTCCCACCTGAAAACCGATCAGCGCCCAGAACTGCGCACCGTGGACCGCGGCCCCGATTGAGACTGCACCAGCGATCACCAACGCGGTCAGCTCGCACACGGCCAGCGAAGTAAAGCGGCGGTCGCGCCGAAGCAGCGCGATGTGCTGTGCCGACAGCCCGCTGGCGAGAAAAACCAGGCCCAGCGCCGCGATCAATGGCGCCAGGCGCGTATCGGCGTAGAGGCGACCAATCACCGGCGCGGTGGCTGCCGCTAAGGCTGCGAGCAGGAGACCAAGACCTGCATTGAACCAGAACAGCGTGTTCCGCTGTTCAGCGGTGATCATCTCGCTCTGGATGACCGGTACGACCATGCCGCCGTGCCGTGCGAACTCGAGGATCCCGATCATGGCGAACGCAACGCCAGCGATTCCGAAATCCTCCGGGTTGAGCAGCCGTGCCAGTGTGATGGCGATCGCGAAATTGATCAGAAAACTCAGTAGCTGCGACGTGAACGCCACGAGCGTGCTTCGCGTGGCGCCGGTGCGGACAGACGGCGCCTGTCGAAGCGGCGACGGTGCGGTGCTCATTGCGATGTGGTCATCACGGCGTGCGAGATGGCCGGAGCAAGTCGCGATAGAGCGAAATGAACCGATCGACATGGAGGTCGATCGCGAACCGCGCATTTGCCGCGCGCTTGCCTTCCGAACCGAGTCGTTCGCAGAGTGCGCGATCCCGCAGCAGTGTGCACAGCGCATTGGCGAGCGCCGCGCCGTCGCCTGGCTCGACGAGCAGACCGGTGTCTCCCGCCTGGACCAGCTCGGGCAGGCCCCCGACGCGTGACGCAATGATCGCCTGCCCTCTGAGCATCGCTTCGACGGCAACCAGCCCGAACGACTCGAAGCCGATCGATGGCACGACCTGAACCCAGGCCTGGCGGGCAACGCGCGGCAGATCGTGATGCGCGCGCTGCCCGAGGAACACGACGTTGGGTGGGGCGTGACGCTCCAGGGTGGCGCGCTCTGGTCCATCGCCGACGATCAGCAGTCGCGCGCCCGGGAGTGTGCGCGTGACTTCCGCCCATGCGTCCAGCAACACGTGGACGCCTTTCTGCCGCGTCAGACGTCCCGAGAAGATCGCCGTCGGCACGTCCCCGAACTCCGCCTGCTCCGCCGGGGACTCGGCTCCGCAGGGAATCACATCCGTCACCGGAAACCCATCGGCCTGTAACGCCGCTTTCGTCGCGAGGCTGTTCGCAACGGTCCTCGTGAAGAAATGGCGCCAGCGTCGCAGCAGAAGCAGCTGCGTCATCACCGGAGCCCAGTCACGCGCCGGCAGGCACCCAGAGGTATAACAAGCCCTCCCCGCGCGGTGCGAGCAGGCCGTACCATCCGGCAAGAGCTTGGAGCCGGTCGGGCATATCGCGCGCAGCCAGTGCGCGTAGTACACACTCGCCCGGTTCCTGAGCGCGGGCAGGATCAAGGGGGAAAGCTGCGTGAGGAACATGCCCACGTGGACCACGTCAGGCTGAAAGTCCGCGATGGTGCGCGAAAGCCCAGCGTACGCGGCCGGATTCGCACTCTGAAACAAGGTACGCAGCGGCCCCGTGGTGCCGAAGCATTCCACGTCTGCCGCACTGCTGGCCTGCTCCTGATGGCCGGTGCTGGCAAACCAGCGCACCGTATGCCCACGCGTGAGCAGCCCATCGCGTAGCTGACGCGTCGCGATCTCGGCCCCGCCCTGTGGCACGGCATAGTCGGACACGAGGAGGATGCGCATCGGTGTCGAATCGATACTCACGATGGCACCACGTCGGGCACACCGGGCCCCTCACCGATTCCGACAGGCTCGCAATGCACAGTTTCCGTGTGACGACTGCGTGTTCACCAGGCGACGCCAGAGATCCGCCAAGTCGGTTCTCCGTGCTTCAAGCTACATCACGGACTGGATCGTGTCTGCCAGGATCCTTCGGTCGCGGTACCGCGCGCAAACCCCATCGCCCGCATCCGGGTGGTCCGCACCTCGAACCCCGCCACGCGACCGCGCGTATCGCGCCGGAACGTCACCAGCCATCCCTGACTCGGCACGGTGAAGGCGTCCGCATACTTCGCAACCATCACATCCGATTGCCCTGTGCGCCGCAGCACACGCAACGAATCGTTCACGACGCGAACGGTCCACGAGGCCTCGGCATCCGTGCTTGCGTATGCTCCGGCAAACACAGCCAGTTGGGGCGTCGCGGGCGTCCAAGGTTCCGCGCGTTCATACTCGATGAAGTCACCGGCGCCATACGCAATCCCGAAGCGCGACGGACGCCCTGCGCCAACGGCCGTAACCGTCAAAGTCCGCGCGCCATCAAGGCTCACGAACTCCGTCGCGCTTCGGGCGCGAAAGGCGACCCACGTGTTCAGTGTCAGGCCATCACGAAAGGGACGCACCTGCACCGTCTGGCCGGTACGCATGTTGCGGAACTGGCCGGTGAGCTTTGCGAATGGCCCCTCCGGTGCGGCGGGTCCAAGCTCGGGAGGTGACTCCTCGGCGGCCGTTGTCGTATCGCCATTCGCCATCGCGAGCAGCTGCGGGCCCAGCAGATCGCTGCGGATCGCACCGTTGTTGCACAGCAGCGCGACCATCGCGCCCGTCGCCGGCACTTCTCCCAGATAGGCACGGTAGCCGGCCGTCGATCCGCCGTGACTGACGACGTCCACGCCATACTCCTTGCCGATCTCGAGACCGAGGGCGTAGCCCGTCACACGTCCGTCGCGCAGCACACCCGGTCGACGCATGTCGGCCGCGAAGCGCGCGCCGCCGAGGGCACCGGTGGAGAAACTCTCCTGCCAGCGCAGCAGGTCGCCCACCGTCGTGAGCAGCGCACTGGGGCCAACCACGTTCTCGAACGGCATGTCCTGATGCCATGCCCCGGCATCGTCGGGCGTCCAGGCCACCGTGCGGCGCGGCACGCGACGGGTATAGTCGTCGCGCCAGGAGGTGTGCGTCATGCCGAGTGGTACGAAGATGCGGCGCGTGGTGAATGCGGCGAATGATTCGCCCGAGGCCCGCGCAACGATCGCCGCGGCGATGATGTAGTTGGAGTTGCTGTAGAGGTATTCCGAGCCAGGTGCGAAATTCAAGGCGCTCTGCCGTGCG
>JANNVN010000547.1:0-5083 GCA_031414435.1 Gemmatimonadaceae bacterium | reverse complement strand
CGCGTTCAAGCACCATGCGCACAGCAAGACGCTTGGCGACTTCAAGATCTACGACACGCCGTTGCAAGTGGATGGTGCGGACATCCACTACTACGTCGCCACCCAGTCGTACACGACCATCTTCTCGACCACCAACAGCCCTGTGGTCTCCATGCCCATCGGCTTGGGCCAGTCCGGCCTTCCCGTGAACATCCAGGTGGCGGGCAAACGGTACAGTGACCGACGCTTGCTCGCGGTTGCCAAGGTGCTGGATTCTTACAGCGACAAATTCCAGTACCCACTGCAGTAGTCGTTGGGCATCGTCTCGGGTGGTGGGTCGTCGCGTTCATCACTCAGGCGTCGGTGATCAACCAGAGCCTCGCGTGGAGTACCGGATGGTGGCGTCGGTGTACCGGTGAACCGCGACCGGTGTCGTGGCAGCAGCCGACCAGCGTCGTCCTCGTCGCTGGCCGGCTTTTGACGACCCAACACCGCCTATGGTGCGAGTGAGTACGCGCGGTCGAAGGGGAAGCTCGTGAACGTCCCGTTGAACAGTTGCCACGACTGGTTGTTGTCCGGAACGCCGTCGCGCCAGCCCCAGAACACCGCGAAGGATGGCGACAGCGCCTGTATCCCGATCCAGTACTTCGTGTTGGCCGCCGCCGGGAACGGCGTCGTCAGTGTCGCGGAGTAGCTGTAGTACGGCCAGGTGGTGTTGGCCGCAGTGCCGCAGGTCAGTCCCGACACATTCTTGTCAAACGTCTGGTTCGACTGCGCCAGTGTGAACGTCTGCGTCTGTAGCGGCGCGGCGACGTTCGGCCGCCCTGCATTGTCTGCGTAGAACGTGATCGTGAATCCGGTCGCTGTCGGGGCTGGTGCGGCCGCACCTGGCGTCTGGACGCAATAGATGCCTTGCCAACCAATCTTCGTGATGCTGGACGCTCCGGTGAAGATGAAGTCGTCGGTGACCAACGCCGGCAACGAACCGTTGGCGTAGATCTGCGAGGTTCTGGCTTCGATGATTCCGCTGTTCGAGGCCGGCACCAGCGACGAACGCGACGTCGTCTTCGGGACGCCCGCCTCCGTCGGGGCCTTCTTCTTCGAGCAACCGACGACGACGAGTGTCAGGGCGACGATGAACAGCAGCCGGACCGGGCGGTGGTGGCGGGTCCGGCTGATTCGCAGCGCGGCGCCGGGACGGGCAGCCGAGGGAGCGCGATCTACGGCGTGTGGCATGGTGTCCTCAGAGAGAGATGGCACGGGAGGCTTGAACGGGTGCTGAACCCGCTCATTCCACCACGCGTCGGATCCTCTCGAATAGGCTCACGCCCCCGTGCGCACCGTTTCTACAAGCTCAGCGCTTGGGCCGATTCCTGACCATCGTGTCGATGTTACAGTTCTGACCGCTCATCTGGAAATCCCACAGGCGCGGGCCTGGCGTACGCCCCCCTTCGCGCATGAATAGCGAGAGCTGACACTGGCGCAGCTGACCGGTGGTCTGGGTGGCCACGACCGCCCCACTGGTCTTGTCGACGAGTGCAGTCGTCTGGCGCTCATCGGCTTCGCTGCTGTAGACCAGCACGCGCGAGTCACCGGCGGTGCTGATGCGCTCCGGCACGCCCCAGAACGCGATCACGTCCTGTTCGCTCCACCCCTGCTGGGCGAACATGCTGCGACGCTGGAGGTCGTTCTTCTTCGCGAAGTTGGCAGCTACCTGCTGGATGAAGGTGCGTTCGCTGTCTTCCGCCTTGATTGCGCCTTCCGTTGCACCGATGGCGCCGTCTGCAATACGGCCTGCGGACTCCATCTGCCCGATGATCCGCGTGCGAAGGGCTGCGATCTCCTCCGGCGATTTGTTGGTGGTGATGTCCCGCCTTTTGCCGTCGCGCTCGCCGCCCAAGGATCGCCAGAGTATCGGTAGTGCTTATGCGTGTGCGGCATTGGCGAGAGCGACGACGGCCGTCTCTCCCAGCCATCATTTCATCCGCCCTCGCACTGCAGTTGATCACTCCGGCCCTCCGCCCCAAAACCGGACTGCGTAGAGTCAGCGCGGCAGCACACTCCGTACCTTCAGGCTCGCTGCACCTTACACACTTTCCACGCGAGGGGGAGTACACTCATTCGACCTCAACAACTCATCCGGATCGACTGGATCGCTGGCGCGTGCGCCGGCGTGCTGATGCTCACTTTCCACCGCTGGCTCAGCGATCTGTACGCGCTGCCGGCCGAGCTGTTGCTGGTGATCGGGATAGCAAACCTCGCGTACGCGTGCGTCTCGTTCAGGTTGGCCATGCGCAGTTCTGGCGACCGGGTTCCGTTTCTGCGAGTCATCGCGGCGGCCAACATCGGTTGGGGCGTCGCCTGTGCAGTGATGGCCGCAGTGTGGTTCGACAAGGCGAGTGTGTTCGGGATGGCGCAGCTGGTCGGTGAGTCAATCCTCGTTGGCGGTCTTGGCGTTCTGGAGTGGCGGGCAGCCAGCGTACGCGCGCAGCGGTGAACCTCTCAGCGTAAGCGCATGCCGTCGGGCACGATTGGCATGATCACCGGACCACCGGCAGCGTCAGCGTGCACCCCGCACCCGCGAACAACATCCGCTGACCCCCGGTCGCCGGCACTCGCTCGAAGCTCGGCGCATCCGCACCCGCGATCGACAGCCGCAACGACCACCCCGGTGGCAGCTCGAACGCCACCGGACGGATCCGCACCGTCGCCACGCCGGCACTGATGCGCTGCACCCCTTCCGTCAGCAGCCGCACGCGCTGCGACCGGTCCACCGACTCGACGTAGACGTGCAGCGCCGCTTCCGGCGCGTCGAGCGCGACCTGACAGAGGAATTCCGACGCACCGAAAACGGACAACGGCGCATCCAGCGCGGCGGACTGCCACGAGATCACACCGCGCGTGTCGGCGCGATCGGGGGCATCGACCGGACGCGCGAGCCCGGTGGTCCAGCGCGTGTTCTTTCCGGTGGATGCGGCAAAGTCCACCGTCAACGAGCGCGGAGCGCCTGTGCCAGGCGCACTGGCGAGTGTCTCCCCGACGAGGTGCAGCGTACGCGGCGCGGTCGTCGGCCACTGTTCCGCCGACTTCCATTTTTCAGACCCGGCGACGTACCATGACGCACGCGGTGCGGGAGCGGCACTCCGCTCCACCAGATGCCGCCGGAAGAACGCCACCACGACATCGAGATCAACGGTCGCCCGTTCGCTGTCGTCGGTTCGTAACGGGCTCGCATTGCTCGTCCCTTCATGTGCCCACGGACCGATCACCGCTTCACGCACCGGCATGTGCTGCTGCGCCCGCAACACCGCGTCGGCGGTCGCGCCATCCCACCAGCTGCCCCACATGGCGACCACGGCGGTCGTGGCCGCGAGCGCCGCGACATGTCCCGACGGCGAAAGTGAATCCGACGGCGGACCGTCGCTGCCAAACCGGTCACTCCCATTCCTCACGGCCGCCACTCGTCCCGCGACGTCCGTCGGCGGCCGCTGCCGCTGCAGTGCCTGCAACGCCGCACCCTTGTCGTCGCCGTCCGATGGCTGCACCCCGCGGATGCCGAACCGCGCCAGACGCGGGAAGATTTCCGGCAGCTTGCCGTGGTCGAGGGCATCGACACTCCGGCTCCAGGAATTGACGAAACCGATGTTGCGCACCCCGCCCGGTGCGACGATTTCGTCGACCAGATTCCACTCCAGCTCCCGGGCCAGCACGGCGCGGAGGGCTGGCCGACCGGCCGCCGCCGTCAGAAGCGCCGTGGTGCCTTCATACGAAACCCCGGTCGCGCCAACTGCACCATTCGACCAGCGTTGCGCCACTATCCAATCAATTAACGGTCCAATGTCGCGAACCTCGCCAGATGACCAGGGCCATGGCCAGGTGCCACCAGACGCGCCGGTGCCGCGAACGTCGGTCACGACCACGCCAAAACCAGCCGTCACCAGCTTCTCGACGATTACCTCGCGCGGCCCCATTGGCACCACGATCTTCCGCTTGCCGCCGCGAAGCTGGAAGCTGCGCCAGTAGCGGGTCTGGATCAGCACCACCGGCACCCCGCCGTCGGGCACCACCACTGGCAGGATCACGTCGGCCGCGATCTCCACGCTGTCAGCGGCGCGGATTCGTGGGTGCGTTACCACCGCAGGGACCGAGTGGCAGGCAGAAAAGAGCAGGGCGGCCGCCAGCGCAAAAGGCGCGAAACGAAGGGCGGTAAGAGCGCACGATTTAATATGATCAATAGACTATAAGACTTTACATATATACTTAGACACTCCTATATTCGCTGAGTCGAGGATCGAGCGCAACCCCCAACGTTGGACAGACGATGTCGCTCCGGTACGCCATTCTTGGGTTTCTGACCATCAGGCCGTTCAGCGGCTATGACATCAAGCGCTACTTCGATAACTCGGTCCGGCACTTCTGGAGCGCCGATCAGGCCGCCATCTATCGGACTCTGGCGGACCTCGAGAAGGACCAGCTGGTGGGACACGAGCGGGTCGAGCAACAGACGCGACCGGACCGGAAGCTCTACCGCATCACCCCCGCCGGCGTCGCGGAGCTGGACGCCTGGCTGGTGTTGCCAGCCGCCGCGGTCGTCCGCCGCGAACCGCTGCTGCTCAAGCTCTTCTTCACCAATCGACTCGGTGGCGAGGGGCTCAGCGCAGTTATCGATGCTGAGCTGGCCGCGGTTGAAGCGCAGCTGGCTGAGTACAAGGGAATCCTCGAATCAATCGAGCATGACAGGGCCGAGGTGCTCCAGCAGCTCGGGGACGGCGATGCGGCGGAGGGCTATCGCAAAGTGTTGGTCGGCCCGCTGATCACGCTCACCAACGGCGTCCGGATTGGTGTGGCGTATCGGGACTGGCTGCGCGGGCTGGCGCAGGCGTCGGAACAGGGCGCGCTGACTGACTCGGCGATGCTGGCGGAGTTGCATCGACTGGTCGACGACGTGTAGCGACGAACTCCGTCCCCATGAGCTGACGAACTCCGTCCCCATGAGCTGACGAACTCCGTCCCGATACGCCACACCAATCCGGACGCCGTTGGTGAGCGTGATCAGCGGGCCGACCAACACTTTGCGATAGCCCTCCGCCGCATCGCCGTCCCC
>JANNVN010000546.1:0-7223 GCA_031414435.1 Gemmatimonadaceae bacterium | reverse complement strand
TGTCGCGACAGCCGCCGCCCCGGCGGTCTGCCCGCCGCGGGCAGAGTGGGTGCCCGCCGCGCCTGAACGCCATCCAGATCCTGACCTTAAGCGACACCCTGGCAATGACTTAAGAGGAGTGGTCGGTATATGGTCCGCTATGCGCTCAGCGCCGATTGCGTTGGACTCGTACGCAGCAGGGTGCAGACGGATGACGCTGCCGTGACTCGACGGTGCAGATTATCAGCAGTGTCTGGCGGCGCGGTCAGACCACACCGGTGGCTTCGGAGCTGTGGCAACCAGCGGCACCATTCCGGACGGGCCAATGAACGATCGGTCGAAGAACATCGCACGGGTGCGGTTCCTTGGAGCGCAACGCATCGAGATTGGTGGCGTGTACGTGACGCCCGAATCGGAGCGCCTCTTCGCCATGATCGTCCGCTTGAGCGTACCGTTGGGCCGGATGACGTCACGACAGACGATGATGGACACGTTGTGGCCTGGCGCTGATGATGCCAACGCGCGGCACAATCTTCGGCAGACGGTCTACAAGGCGCGCGAGCTTGGCCTGGTGGTCGAATCAGGCGAGGACGGGCTGCGGCTTGATCCGCGTCACTGGTCGTGCGACTGGGACGATCCCGTGGGCGATGTGTCGGGTCAGTGGTTGCCCGAGTACGAACCGGAGTTCTCCGAGGATCTGCGCTCATGGATTGGTGCGCAGCGCATCAGCGTGCACGCGCTGATCCGTCCGCGCCTGATCCGTTCCCTGCAGACCGCACGGTCCGCGGGTGAGCTCGCGCTTGCCGACCGTCATGCGATGCAGCTGCTGGAGATCGACGAGTTGAATGAAGAGGCGACGCTGACGCGCGCCGAGCTGCTCGCGATGCAGGGTGCGAAGGTGGATGCGCTCAAGCTGCTGGACGCGTATCTCAAGGAGATCGGTCGGCTGGGTTCCGGCAAGGATGCCGCGCTGCCCTCGCTGCTCTTACGCCGTCGGATCGCGGAGAAGTTGCCGGCGGTGTCGTACAACAACGGATCGCTGCACCACGGCGCGCTGGTGGGGCGTTGCTCCGAAGCGAAGCGCCTGATCGCCGGGCTGTTCGATGCGCGTGCTGGGCGAGGCGCAGCGATCCTCGTGCACGGCAGCGATGGCACGGGCAAGAGCCGTCTCCTGCACGAGGTGAAGAAGTCCGCGGTCTTGCAGGGGATGCTGATCGTGGAGCTGACCTGTGAGAGCACTCCAAGTTCGGCGCCTTTTGCTTCCCTGCGCCTGCTGGCCCGGCGGCTGCTCGAGCAGCCGGGCGCAATAGGCATTGCCCCCGAGGCGTTGCACGCCATTCAGGCCTGGCTGATGAGTGGCGAGGCCGCGCCGGACGATTGCCCGTTGGCAGAGATTGAGGACTTGCTGGCGTCGGTGTCAGAGGAGACCCCGATGCTGGTTCTGATCGAGCACGCGGAACGGATGGATGTGGAATCGCTGGGGCGACTGGACCGGGTGTACCGCCGCGGCGTGTTGCGGCATCATCTGATGGTCCTGACGTCGTCGACGTTGAATACACCGACCGAGGCGCCGGTGGCACTGTCGGGAATGGAGCAGCTGGCGTTGCGACCCATGAGTCTGACGGAGGTGCGCTCGGTCGTGTCGGCGTACGCGGCGGCTGAACTGCCGCGGGCGACCGAGGATCAGATCGCGTGTGCGGCGGTATTCGCCGAAGGGAATCCGATGTACGGGATCGAGATGCTGGGGTTGATCCTGGATCCCGGGTCGCCGGATGTGATTCCGTGGCGGGTGCAGGTGGCGGTGGAGAAAGTGGTGGGGGAGATGAGTGAGTTGGAGCGGAGGATCTTGGTACTGTGCGACCGACTGGGCGGTTCGTCGCGACTCTCGATCGTCGAACAAGCTCTGGCGCTGAGCGGTACGCAGCTATTCGAGACACTCGACAAGCTGGAAGTTCGTGGGCTTATCGAATGCGAGCCGGGGAACCTTCGCGCATCCAGGCTCGTCTCTCAGGCCGCCAAAACGCGCGTCAGGGCATCAATTCTCCGCCTGGATTCCCTTCGCGCCGCGGCTGCACTCGCCCAACCGAAAGAGACACATGCAATACCCGGCGACAGCTTCACTTGCCTTCGTATGTATGTCGCCGCGAGTGAAGAATTCCATGCGCTGAACTTCCTGCATTCTGAGATCGGCAGCATTGTGCGCTCGGAGACAGCGGAGAAAATCGTCTACGAGTTGACTGCGCTGAGAAGCTGTTCGCGTTCCCAGAGCTTGAATGACGCTATTGATTCCATCGTCGACACTGTGAGTGGCGGCGCGCATAGCAAGCGACCCTTTAGACACGCGGAGACTAGCGACAATAAGCCGAGATCGCTCCCCGACGTTTCCCGTCAACTACTTGAGACGGAGTACACGATGTCGTCCGCCTCGGCTCTGGCAGCGACACTCTCTGGAGCACGCAACGTCAATCTGACGCCAGCGAAGCGACAAGCCGAGGCAGTCATGGCGCTATCCGTGGCATTCAACAGAAATGATGCAGCGGCAATGAACGCGGCATACCAAGCGGTGTTGGCTGTCCGACATGCCGCCGACGTGAATCCATTCGACGTGTATCGCGCGGACCTAATCTACTACGCGTTCTGCGGCGCGAGGAATGAGGCCTTGCAGTGCGCAGAACTTCTTGCGCAGGAAGCCCGCGTCGTGCGCAACATCGAGCTGGCGTGCAAGGGCTTCAGGAATTCAGCCGAGGCAATGCTCGCCTTCGGGCGCGCTGACCGTGCGCAATCGTTGTTGCACGAGTCTCGCGATCTTGCCGCCAGACTCGGGTACCACTCGCAGGTCGTCTGGGCCGACATGGGCTTGGCGGATATCCGTATCGCCAGCATGGACTCAATCGGAGCAGATGCCCATCTGACCAGCGCTTCAGAGCGCGCGGCACGCCATTCGTTGTCCTCGCCGCTCCTGCTGGCTGATCTTGCGCTCTTCACATTCTGGACGTCGCTGCTCAAAGATGACGTATCTCGAGCTCAAAAGGCCGCAAAAGCCGTGGAGCGATCGTACTCGATGCAGCTGACCGGCACACCACGGTGGGCAAAGCTCGGGGTCCGGCTTGCTACGCATCGAGGTCGGACAACTCGCGCCAATGAGCGTGAGTTCGAAGAACTCAAGGCTAGCATCGGAACCCGCACCGTGCATTCAATCGAAAACTTTAGCCTCGCAGCGCTCCTACTCCACTCGAAGCAGCGTGCCGACCGAACCTCTGTATGTGATTTCGTAAGGTGCCAACTTTCCCGTTTGGAAGAGACAAAAGGCGCAATTTGGCCTTTCCTCCTGCAGAACTTGGCGTGACCATCGCATTCGAACGATGCTGTGAAGCAGCAGTTCATACTAAATTGGCGAACGAATGGCAGACCACAAGTACTCGAGCGGAGTCTGTTCGCTGATACTGCACGCTCAGACTGCGCCTGCAAGTTTTCCGCTGTCGCGGAGGTTAGCCGTTGGCAATCAGCGCAAGCGTGGGCTCGGCTGCAAACTCATCATCATGTGACGCACACGCCAACCTGAGAACCGTGTCAATCGTTCCCGCGGCGATCAGCGAATCCAGCATCTTCGGATCAAACTGGATGCCACTCATCCGAACCAATTCGGCACGGATTTTTGCAGCGGACAGGCCACGACGATACGGCCTATCGCTCGCCATCGCATCGATCGTATCGGCGATTGCAATTATGCGTGCGAAAACAGGAATTGCTTCACCTGCTAGCGCGTCCGGATATCCTGATCCGTCCCAAGCCTCATGGTGGTGCCTAATGGGGTCGACGGTATCACGCAGATGAGAGGAGATCCGCACCAGCTCCGCACCCTTGATCGGATGGGACTCCATGATTGCGCGCTCCTCGGCCGTTAGCTTGCCGGGTTTTGACAGAATAGGCGCAAAGACCTCATGGATCTTGCCCACATCATGTAGCAATCCCGCCACTGCAAGCCGTTCTATCCGTTTCGCAGGCAGCGACAGCGACACGCCCATCATCTTCGAGTATTGAGAAACCCGTCTAGAGTGACCAGATGTGTATGGGTCACGCGCTTCAAGTGTAGTAACCGTTAGTTCAAGCAACTCCTTGTTTGAGCGATGCAACTCCTCGTTCGTGCTATTCAGCTGCCGAACAACAAGGATTAGCGCAGCTGCGGCAGATGTCGCAAGAACTCCATACTCAACATAGATCTTCACGAATACGTATGTGAACGGAAGCGCAACCAGGTCAAAGAAAAGGCTCCCGACGATTTCCTTCCAAGGACCGAAGAACCCTCGACGCGTATCAGCGCTCACAACTGCTGCAACCGCAATTGAGTTGGCGAAGAAGAATGCGGCGAAAGCAGCAACTAGCCCGAACGGGCTTATCTCTCCGCCAAGAGAAGCACCCTTTGCGCCGGATAGCGAATATGCTGCAACACAGCATGACAGCGTCAACGCATGCTGTGCGATATTGAAGATCGTCTTGATTCTCGCAGCTCGCTGAAGCAGCTGAACTACGAGCACGACACTGATGGCGGCTACGACTGACACCCATGACGGCGCCAAGACAACACTAGCGATGAACGTGACGAACGTCGCTGCCCCGGAGACACGCTCCGCGAGCGCATAGGGCATGAGCGCGCCGAAAACAGAGAAAACCGCGAAGGCAACAGCAGCGTTGAGTTCTCTGGGATCGACCGCTGGATCGACCAGGTACAGCGCCAAAAGCGATCCTGCACCCAAGATCGAAGTGGCTGCAACTACGAAATTCGTCGAGCGATTCAAAATGATCCCCCCGCCTCGGGCTCACCACCAAAGAACTAAACCCAGCTCGCCGTGCCGCCAAAAGCTGCGGCGATCAGACCTGCGAATGCGGCCCAGAAACCCATCTTGCGTCACCTCCCTTCCGTCGTCAGCCCTTCGCTCTCGCGTCGGACTGCTTCTGTCAGTGGGCTCCGCTCGTACTACTGGCCGTACCCGCTCAACTCCGCTCTGCCGAGGACGGGGGGATAACTCATTCTGCTTTCCACTTGCACACGCGCCTTTCGTGCCAGTGACCGACAGTTCCCTCTCCCGCCGCCCGCAGTGACTTCGTCACCACTACACGCAACGCCGTCGGTCTCCCGCTGAGGCTGCCCAGAACCCTACCGGGTCGCCTCCAACCACCGATTCGTCGCATCCAATACCGCCAACGCTCCAGCCACTTCGGCACTGTCGCGGATCTCACAGCTTCCGCTCAACAACACCGAATCCCGGCCCTGGCGCGCCGTCACGCCAACGAACACAAACTCCGTGCCGAAAGCGTCTACACGCTGCGCACCCGCCAGCGCCAGACTCCCCGACTTCCCTTCCGCAAAGGCGATCGCCAGCACCGTGGCCCGCGCAGCCAGTTCAAGCCGCGCAGCCTCCGTCTCCAGCCCCTCCGCCTCGCCCTCAAAGGACTCGTCACCCCGACGCAACGTCACGCGACATCCAAGTCCGCTGCGACTCCGCTTCACCTCGACGTCGTCGAAGACATATCGCCGAGTGCCAGCGCTCTCAGTATCGGCCGCCGGGGATAGAACAACAGGGCTCGGCGCCGCCGCCGCCGATGGCGCGGGCCCGGCAATCGCATCGACCGCCGACGGCGTCAGACGGATCCGCGGCGCGTCCACCGTCGTCGCCACGCTGATCTTGCGATGGTCGACACGCATCCCCAGGTGCGCCAGCAGGGCGCTCTCGATGTTGCGCACGGTCTGCTTGGGACCGATTTCCACCGACGTGAGTACATGTATCGCATCGACATCACCACTCGGCGATGCCTCGATGCGCACACTCACAACGCCAGGCAGCGTACCGAGTAACTCCTCGGCACGCGCGATGTGGATCGCCGACGGACGTGTAGGGCCGCCGCCAGACGCGGATTGAAAGACTGACACGGTCACGTTCTTTCGCGGGTGGAAGTGCAAAAGAGCGAACACAAGCTCCGGCTGGCGCTGCGAATCAGCCCCGGCCGTTATCTGCGCTGCAAGCTGGACCACAAGTCAGGATAAATCAAGCGTTGGCGTCCTCAACAATGTCGCCACCCTCGATCTCGCGGATCTTGCGGTACAATGTACGCTCTCCGATGCCCAATAGCTCGGCTGCACGTCGACGATTGCCGCGTGTCTCCCGCAACGTCGCCTCGATCACCGCCCGCTCGATCTGCGCCATCGTCATCCCAGGCACAACTTCCACCGAGTTCGCCAGCCGCGCGCTCTGCGCCTCCACGGCCCCGCCCGCCACAAGCGCCTCCGCCGGAACCGCTACCGGGGCCTGATCCAAACGACGCCGGAGCTCCTCGACCTGCACCTTCAGCTCCACCAGGTTCCGCAGAATGAACTCGAGTTCAGCCGCACCCATCACCTGATTCGGATCGCCCGCCACCCTGCCACCAGGCACGGCGGGCAGCCGTACCGGCAGCAGCCGCGTCAGGCCATCGCGAATCTGCGGTGGAATCCCCGCCACGCCGATCTCATGGCCGGGCGAAAGCACCACCATGCTCTCGATCAGGTTCCGTAGTTCGCGCACGTTCCCAGGCCACGAATAGCGCGCCAGCATCTCCATCGCCTCGGCCGAGATGCCGTGGAACGCCCGGTCGTGTCGCCGCGAAAACTCAGCGATGAACCGGCGGACCAGCACCGGGATGTCTGCCTTCCGCTCGCGCAACGGCGGCAGGTACATGCTCAGCACGTTCAGGCGATAGTACAGGTCCGACCGGAACGATCCCTCCTCCACCAGGTCGCGAAGCGGTCGATTCGTCGCTGCGATCACGCGCACGTTGACCGGAATGCTCTGCACACCGCCCACCCGCGTCACTTCGCGCTCCTCGAGCACCCGCAACAGCTTCACCTGCGTCGACGGCGGAATGTCCCCGATCTCATCGAGAAATAGCGTCCCGCCATCCGCCAGCTCGAAGCGTCCCAGCCTCCGCTCTGCGGCACCGGTGAACGCGCCCTTTTCGTGGCCGAACAGCTCGCTCTCGAGCAGCGTCTCCGCCAACGCCCCAACGTTCACGCCGATGAAGGGCTTGTTCCGGCGAGGCCCGAGCCGATGGATGCCACGCGCGACCATCTCCTTGCCGGTGCCACTCTCCCCTTCAATCAGGACCGTGCTGCTGACGGGCGCGATCTGCTCGATCTTCACCAGCACTTCACGCAGCGCTTCCGTGTCGCCGCTCAGGCCCGTTTCCTGACTGAGGCGCCGCCGCTCCAG
>JANNVN010000545.1:0-17616 GCA_031414435.1 Gemmatimonadaceae bacterium | reverse complement strand
CGAATCTGTTCCATGGGTTGATCGAATCGGGTCGTGATCGTATCACCCTGCGTCGTCACGCTTTGCAGCGCCGCAGGCGAGGTACCGGGAGCAGCCGACACGACATACATCCGCCCCTGGCGGAGCGCCGGGATGATGTCGCTGGCACGCGGTGTCGGCGCATTGACCATCGTCCAGACGACGCCGACCTCCCGTGGCTTCGTGACGTTGTGCGAGTCGTCGTTGCCGATTGCCCAGACCGGATTTCCGGCGGTCAGTACCGCATCCCACCAGGCCGATGCGTCAGACCAGTGGCTCCGGACTTCGAGCAGGTCGAAGCCGCCAAGGGTCGCGATTTCCGTGGTATCGTAGCCGGTCCGCAGGTATGGATGAACGATGGCGGTCAGTGCAGCGGTATCACGCATGGCGTTGAGCAGGTACTGTTTGGCCGACGTAGTCTGCCAGAGTGGGAAGTCGATCGCCGTCACTGATCGCGCGCCGATGATCAACTGGTGGGTCTTCTTGATGCTGAAGCCATGCTCATACACCGGAAGGAAGTTGCTGTCCCCCGGAACGCGCGAAATCAGATGATAGTTCGACAGGCCAACGACGTCGTACCCCTTCGCGAGGTAGGCGGCGCGTACCTCCGCCGGGCTCTGATGCCCCGACGTCACCCCACCCCAGGCGCGTGAGTGCGCGTGAAAGTTCGCGCGCTGCCACTGCGGCTGCGTCGTTGCATACGGGTTGAAGAGCACCGGTCCGGCGAAGGGTGTGGTCATGGGGGTCTTGTACACCGGAACGAACACGTAGGGCAACACCAGCACGGTTGCCACTGCCATCGCCAGTATTCGCACGCCGAGTCCCACGCTCTGCCACAGGACTGCTGGCAACGATCTGGTCCCGATCGGCGTGCTTGACGGTGCTGGGCTGGGCGAGCGCATCACGGGAGGGGCAGGGGGCGTCGGTCGCTGGGCCGTACGCCTGGCTCACCGGTGGCGTGAATTTATGCCAGGGGAGGCTGCGGACCGTCATCCTTCAGGCTGCGTTGGCCCCGCGTGTCGCCTGCCGTTTCGCTATGGTGTGAAATTGGCTGTCACGGTCAGGTCACCGTTCTCCGGAACGGTCAGCACGCATGTCGTCCCGGTGCACGAGCCGGTGAACCCGGCGAAGGAGAACCCGGAACTCGGACTCGCGATCAGCGTGACGGTGGATCCCACGGGGAAGATCGCGCGGCAGATACCGGATTTGACGCCATTGGCGATTGTGCAGGCGAGCCCCCCTGGTGAACTCGAGACGATCCCGTTGCCGGTGCCGCTGCCGGCGTCGATCGTGATGGAGCCGGGCACTGCGAGGCGATACAGCGCCTGAACGGAGCGTGATGCCGTCAACGGGACTTGGCAGGTGCCACTGCCGGTGCAGGCCCCGGACCAGCCGAGAAAGACGCTGCCGTTCGTGGGCGTCTGTGTGACGGTGACGATGGTGTTGAGCGCGTACGCAAAGGTGCAGGCACCGCTAGCCGCGACAAAACTCAGCGTACACGACAGGCCACCTGGAGCACTTGTCAGCGTACCACCGCCCTGTGATCCGGTTGTGGCGGCCAGCGTGAGTGTGGGTGGGGCGGTGAACTGTGCCGTGAGGCTGTTGGTGGTGCCTGGCGTCATGGTGAGCGTGCAGTTCGATGCATTGCACGCGCCCGAGTATCCCGAGAACGAGGAGAGGCCGGATGGAGTCGCCGTGAGCGAGACGACCGTATTTGGCGGGAACGTCGTGACGCAGGTTCCGCCAGTCACACCATTGGTGATCGTACAGCTGATGCCGGAGGGCACGCTGGTCACGAGGCCGCTACCAGTCCCGCCACCACTGAGCGTAATGCCCTGCGTCTGGAAGATCGCCAGCGCGGTCCGCCCCTGTGTCATTGCGAGCTGACAGGGGTCTGAGGTGCAATCGCCGGCCCAGCTTGCGAACACCGCGTTGCCGGTCGACGTCTGTTGCAGCGTGACGACGGTGTTGGCGGCGAAGAACCCGGTGCAGCTGCCGCTGGTGGTCGATCCGCTCAGCACGCAGTTGATTCCGGCGGGCGAACTGGTGATCACGCCACCGCCGGCCGAGCCGGGGCCGGCGGTCACCGTGAGCCGTTGCGGTGCGGCGCTGAATGCCGCGCTGACGGCTGATGTCACGTTGCTGACGATGGCGATCGCGCATGACCCACCCGTACATGCGCCGGTGAAGCCATCGAAACTGCCGTTGTTCGAACTCCCGCCGATGAGCGTGACGGTGCTGCCGGCATCGAAGGTGGCACTGCAGATGCCGCTCGTGACGCCCGCTGTGACGGTACACGAGATGCCGCTCGGCGAGCTGGTGACACTGCCGTTGCCGGTGCCGGTGCCCGCCACCGTGACGATGCCCGGTGGTGGAATGCGATACGTGATCTCTCCGACGCGTGATTGCGTCATGCTGATCTGGCATGGATTGCCCACGCAGTCACCGCTCCACCCCTGAAAAATGCTGCCGCCTGCCGGCAGCTGCGTGAGCGTGACGATCGTGCTGATTGGGAGTGCGACGCTGCACACGCCAGAGGCGATTCCGTCGTTCACCGTGCAGTTGATGCCAGCGGGTGAACTGGTGATGGTGCCGGACCCGCGCGACGCCGGTGAGGGGCGCACGCTGAGCGTGGTGGGAATGGATGCAGCGAAGCCCGCCCCGATCGCGGTCGTGGCGCCTGACGTCACGATGACGGTGCACGTGCCCCCGCTGCAGGCTCCGGTGTATCCGGCAAACGCCGAAGTGCCTGCACTGACGGCGTTCAGTGTCACTGCGACGCCGGCATCGAAGGATGCACTGCACCCGCCGCCCGCCACCCCGTTGGTGATGGTACAGAAGATGCCCGCCGGAGCGCTCGTGACGGTGCCGGAACCGGAGCCCACTCCAGTGATCGCGACGATGCCGGTTGGTGGCGAGCGATAGGTCACTTCGGCCACGTGCGTCTGTGCGACGGTGATCTGGCACGGATTGCCGATGCATTCGCCGCTCCACCCCTGGAAGATGCTGCTCCCGGTGGGGATCTGCGACAGCGTGACGTTCGTGTTCGTGGTGAAGGTGACGCTGCAGACTCCAGTGGTCACGCCATCATTGATGGTGCAGTTGATTCCGGCCGGCGCGCTTGTGATCGTACCGCCGCCACGCGATCCAGCCGTCGGAGCGATGACGAGTGTGGCGGGCATCGACGCCGCTGTAAAGCCGGCGCCGACGTTCGTCGTCACGCCTGGGGCGATGGCGGCATTGCAGACCGTGCCGGAGCAGGCGCCGGTGAAGCCGGTGAACGCCGCACTTCCGATGCTGACGGCATTTAACGAAACCGTCATGCCACCAGCGAAGACTGCCGAGCAGAGTCCAGTCGCCACGCCCGCCGCGATGTTGCAGTTGATGCCGTCAGGAATGCTCGTGACGGTGCCGGCCCCCGTGCCGAATCCGCCGAGGGCGAGCGTACCCGGTGATTGCGGCGTCCGGAACGTTGCATCGACCGTGCGTTGGCCATTGATCGTGACGACGCACGGGTTGCCGGTGCAGTTCGTGCTCCAGGCATGGAAAATGGCGCCGGCGACGGGTTCCTGCGCGAGCGTCACCTCGGTGCCGACCGGATAACTGCTGCTGCATGATCCGACACCTGGCGCCGTGCCATTCAGAATGCAGTCAATCCCCGCTGGCGTGCTCACGATTCGTCCACCGCCGACAGAGGCCGCGTTGGCGACGATCGCGAGAAAGTTCGGCACGAACGTCGCCGTGACAGTCCGTGGTGCCTCCATCGCCATCTGGCAGGACGCCAGAGCGCAGTCACCGCCGAAAGTGAGGAATACCGATGTCGCACCCGGTTCCGGCTGCAGCGTGACGACGGCGCCCGCCGGAAAGCGTGCAGAGCAGGTGCCGCTTACGGCTCCGGCCGACAGCGCGCAACTGATGCCCGACGGCGCCGACGTGACACGACCGCTGCCGGTGCCACTGCCGGTGACGCTGAGCGTGACCGACTGCGTCGGCTCGGTGACTCGAACAGGCCCTGATTTGCCGCCGCCGGAACAGGCAGAAAGTGCAGCGGCGGCAACAAGTGCCGACGCAAATTGCCGGGCGACTCGTGTGGGGACGCGAACGGCAGCAGATCGATTTGTGGACATCGCAGAGCGGGAGAGGGCGCAAAAGACAGACGTGGCTCACGATCGACAGCCTGCAGGTCGATCACGCCCTGCCACAAAAAGCAATTGCCGTGCGCGGCTGGAGCGCGGTCGGAAGCGGTGTTGCGACGGCGACCCTGATGGCGACAGAGCTCGCTTCGCACGGCTGCTGCACGTTGTCGCAGCAGCGCGTCGGCAGCCACATTCGCACGTACCTGTGTCGACAGCTACCGCACTGGGGATGCCGCGGCGGGGGTCGTCCCCTTTGCCCTGAAGAGGTAGCTGACCTTGACGAACAAGCCGTCCGAGGTGCGCTCCGCATCGTAGGGCCGCTGAGTCGCGCTGGCATCGGCAGCGGAGCCGTAGCCGACGAACACGACTGTGCCTGGGCTTGGCAGATATGACATGAGCAGGTCCGCCCGTCCGATCAGGGACCGGACTGCCACGCGCCGCGTCCAGGTACCGTTCGACTCGCGGAAGAACAGCGGCTGCTCCGTTCGCGGATCGCGCAAGTCATCTCGGCGACGCAACTCTGCCTGCCCGATGGCGCGCAGGAACAGCGCGCGTGAGAACTGGTACTCCACGCGCAGTCGCGGCACGAACTGCGTACTGAATGGCGTGCCGTCCCTGGCGCGATCGAACACCTGATAGCGCAGGAGTGCGCCAATGCGCACCTTGGGTGTGGGCCTGAGATCGACGCTGCCTTCCACATCGCGCCGGTTGACGACGGCGGTTTCGAAAAACTCCGTCTCGCGGCCGACGGTCGTGGCCACAGTGGCGCCCAGCCGCCGCCACTGTGGCGTGGAGGCAGAGACGGTTGTGCTGAAGAGTTGTTTCCGCTCCGCCGTCACTGAGAACGCAACCGTGTCGCCGGGCGTCGCTGACAGCGTGCCGATGCGCGCATAGCGCCGCGGATCGAAACCGGTCGACTGCAGTTCCGGAATGATGTTCACGCGCCAGCCACCACGGAGCACGAACGAGTTGTCGATGGTGCCCCGGATTTCGAGTGGACGGGTGGATTTCCGGAAGTCGTCGTAGGTCCAGAGGGCGTTGGCGGAGAGGAACTGCTGTTGCTGGTCCCACCAGCCTCCGCGCCTGCCGAATCGCGTCCAGCGCTGATTGATACTCGTACGCACGAAGTCATTGCGATTGACGAACCCCGACTGCGTCTCGAAGCCGGGGCTGATCGCCGCAATGCCGTAGCGATAGCCGTACGAGCGACCGGTGCGGCCCGTGTTCACTTCCCAGAGCGCGCCGTCGCGCCGCCCGGCGGCATCGCGCGTGGCACTCCCGAAGAGTCGGGACTCGATGCTATACACACTTCGGAACTGGAAGCGTGCATCGGTGCCCGCGACGCGATTGAAGCGCGCCCCTGCGGTCCGATCGGTGTAGAGCAAGCCGGCGTTACTCTGATCGCCAATGTCGCGGCGGATGCGCAGGATGTTGAAGACGGGATTGATGCCGTCACCATTCGGCGCCGCTTCATCGACTGCACTCAGCAGGCCGATATCAGTCCGTGGCACCTTCCCCGTCAGCTTCACGGCGGTCAGTGGCTGCACGATACGTCGCGTGTACACCAGCTGGTTCGGCGCGTCGAACTGCTCACTCCCTTCGACGAAAAAGGGGCGCAACTCCGGGAAGAAGAGCGCGAAGCGAACGTCGCCGGGAATCTGCCCGACGTCCGTCTCCA
The DNA here is from genome assembly GCA_031414435.1 of Gemmatimonadaceae bacterium. Lineage (GTDB taxonomy): Bacteria > Gemmatimonadota > Gemmatimonadetes > Gemmatimonadales > Gemmatimonadaceae > JACMLX01. The sequence goes on along the minus strand of JANNVN010000545.1, from coordinate 11,784 downwards.
CCTGACTGAAGTCGGGATTGACCGTCCCGTTCACTGTAAAGTTGTTCGTCACCCCCCAACGCACGTCAGTGCTCGCTTCCGCACTCGATGAGTAGCCCCACCCCGTGCCACGCGGTGAGCCATTCACGCGACTGATGGCATTCGGTGTCACATCGAGCACCAGGCCTCGCTTCATCCCGCGCATGCCGCGCAGGTAGCCCGCTTGCGCCTGAAAGGCCTGGTTTGCGCGCGACGTCGGTGCCCACGTGTCCTGATACCCGGAGCGCTGTGTCTGTCGCACGACCTGGAGCCCCCAGTCCTGCCCGTCGCCCAGTTGAAAGCGCATCGACTTGAACGGAACGCGGATCTCGACCACGAACCCGTCGTCGAGAAGGCGCCCTTTTGATTGCCACACGAAGTCCTGCGTCAGATCCACGCGCTGCAGTCCGGCCCGCGAGACGCCTGGCATGCCACCCTGTTCGCTGAGGATTCCGTCGGCCTGGACCCCAATCGGATTCACCGCAAAGGTGAAGGCGCGCCGACGGTCATTGAAGGTGTCAAAGGAAATCGCGACCCAGTCGTCATTGGCGATCTTGTCGCGTTCGGCCAGTGTTGCACGGACCGTCCCCGGCGGCGCCCACGCGCGGACGCCGATATGAATGGCGTCGGTTGCGTACCAGAGGCGCACTTCGATGGAATCCTGCGCCGCGCGGCCATCGACCGGGTTGTATGACGAGAACTGGGTCAGGACCGCAGCGCGAGCCCAGACGGGTTCATCGAGCACCCCGTCGATGGCGATCGTCGTATCGACTTTCACCGCCCGCACATTCAGCGCTTTGGCTCGTCCAGAGAAAATCTGGGGTGGTTCGGCTGCCGGCGCCTGCGCGGCGTTCGGGACCGATTCCAACGGGCCAGCGATCTGAAACAGCGCGACGAGGGCGAGCAGCATACACGGACACGCGGGAAACGGGAGAATGCAAAGCGCTGGGCCGCCTCCGCGCGGTGAACGGCGAAAAGCAAAAGCCAAACATCAAAGCCAAAAGCCGAAAGCCAAGAGCCAAGAGCCAAGAGCCAAGAGCCAAGAGCCAAAAGCCAAGAGCAACAAACCGAAAGCAAAGCGCCAAGGCCCAAAACTAGTTGCCCTGACGAGACGCACGAACCCGCTCCACGAACGCTTCGACGTAACCCACCGCCGCACGCCACAGTGACGCATCGACCACTGGCCCAGTGGCCGGCGCGTCGCCCGCGACCGGAGTTCAGTTGTTACGGCCCAATGAGCGAAACTGCTGCCCGGTGCGGACCACCGCTCCTCGGGCTGCCGTGCCATGGCGGCGTGCGTGAGGCCGGCGAGTGGAGGCGGTGCGCGCGGCAGGTCGGTATTATTCTGAAAGCACCAGAGGCCCCTGATTCGCGTCCTCCCCCAATCGTCTGCGCCATGAACGACGCCCTCATCGCCGCCGCCAAGGCCGCATTCCCGACCGACCTGCCCGGCATCACACTGGGAGCCGTGACTCACGACGGCGCCATCGACCCCCAGCCGCTCGTTCGACTGCCGCTGTCGATGATGACTCGCCACGGCCTCATCGCGGGTGCCACGGGCACGGGAAAGACCAAGACGCTCCAGCTGATGGCTGAGCAGCTGTCGGCACAGGGGGTGCCAGTCTTCCTCGCGGACGTGAAGGGCGACGTCGCCGGGATCGCGATGGCCGGACAGCCACATCCAAAGATCGACGAACGGGCGAAAGCGACCGGCTACAACTGGACGGCGTCGTCGTTCCCGGTCGAACTGCTCTCGCTGACTGGTGCGACCGGCGGACAGTTGCGCGCAACGGTGTCGAGTTTCGGGCCACTGCTGATGTCGAAGGTGCTTGGGCTGAACGAAACACAGTCCAGCGTGCTGGCACTCGTCTTCAAGTATTGCGACGACAAGGGGCTGTTGCTGCTTGACCTGAGTGACCTGCGTGAGGTGCTGCAGTATCTCACGGAAGACGGGGCCGCCGAGCTGAAGGAATACGGCGGGATGTCAAAGGCGACCGTCGGTGTGCTCCTGCGCAACATCATCGGGCTCGAAGGCCAGGGCGCCGACAAGTTCTTCGGCGAACCGGAGTTCGATCTCGATGACCTCTTTTCGGTCGAGCGCGACGGGCGCGGCCTGATCTCGGTGCTGGCGCTCTCCGACGTCCAGGACAAGCCGGCACTGTTCTCGACCTTCATGCTCTGGATGCTGGCGGAGCTGTACGCGACCCTGCCGGAAGTCGGTGATGTCGCGAAGCCGAAACTGGTGTTCTTCTTCGACGAAGCCCACCTGCTCTTCGACGATGCGAGCGATTCGATGCGTGACGAAATCGAGAAAGTGACGCGCCTCATACGCTCGAAGGGCGTCGGTGTCTTCTACATCACGCAACACCCGAGGGATATCCCGGAGACGGTGCTTGGACAGCTCGGCAACCGGGTGCAACACGCCTTGCGCGCCTACACGCCGGATGACGAAAAGCAGCTCCGGTCCACGGCGCGCACGATCCCGAAGACGGACTTCTACAACATCGAAGCGACGCTCACATCGCTGGCAACCGGCGAGGCACTGGTCTCCACGCTGACCGCCAAAGGCACGCCGACGCTGCCATTCGCCTGTCACATGGTGCCGCCGTCGTCGCGTATGGGTCCACTGACGCCGGAGGAGGTCGCGCCCCGGCTGCAGACGCCGCAGGCGAAGAAGTACGCGACGGCCATCGATCGCGAGTCGGCGCGCGAAGTGCTCGAGAAGAAACACGCGGCGGCCCTGGCCGCCGAAACTGGCGAAGACGCGGCGGAGGCAGCGTCAAAGCCCACGAAGGCGAGCGCCGCAAAGACGGTGCGCGAAGAGGAAGGAGCGCTCGGGGCTTTCATGCGATCGCCGGTCGCCCGCACCATCGCCGTCACGATTGCGGGCACGCTGACGCGGTCACTCCTCGGCGCGCTGACGGGCAAGCGTCGCCGCTGAAGAGCAACGCATGACGGCACAGACCGACGTGGAGTGTCTTGCCGTCGATTGGTCGGGGGCGCTGCAGGGCAGCGGCGCCCGCATCTGGATGGCGCGCGCAACGAACGGAATCCTCACCGCGCTCGACATGCCGGGGAGCCGCGCGGCCGTTGGGGAGTCGCTCGCGCTGCGACGAGCTGATCCAGCCCCCTGTCTCGTCGGACTCGACTTTGCCTTCGGCTTTCCGGCCTGGTTCGCAGCCGAGCGGGGATGGCGCACGATCGATCAAGTCTGGCGCGCCGCGTGCGACGACGGTGAACAATGGCTCGCCGAATGCGCACCGCCGTTCTGGGGGCGCGCCGGGAAACGTCGCGCGCACGATCCCGATCACGGGCTCCGGCGTACGGAACGCCAGTGGGCCGCAGCGGGGCAGCCGAAATCGACGCTCCAGCTTGGCGGTGCAGGATCAGTCGGCACGGGCACCGTCCGCGGGATGCCGCTGCTTCAGGCATTGCGTCGTGATGGCTGGTCTATCTGGCCCTTTGATTCACCGGGAACGCACACGGCAGTGGAGATCTATCCGCGACTGTTCACCGGTTCGGTGGTCAAGCGTCACGATGCCACGCGATCGGCATATCTCTCGACCGCTCGCGACGTGCGGTTGGACTTCCGGGACGCCATGACACACTCGGAAGATGCGTTCGACGCCGGACTGTCGGCGCTGGCCATGTCGCGTGTGCTTCAGTCCGGCGCCGACTGGCCGACCGTTGATTCAGCCTCAGCGATCGAAGGTCAGATCTGGGCGCCCAACCCAGCAGACGAACAGAGCGTCGTGCAGCACCGTATCGTCCGCTCGTGAAGTGACGTCGATGTGCGGAGCGCACCACCGCGGATGGTGCGCCCGGATGGCACAATGAAAACGACGGCATTACCAGCGGCGGTGTGAGAAGCTTCGTGGTCGACCGCGGGATACCCTGACGGCCGACTGCTGCCCGACGCTCGTTTCAAAGCTGTCAGCGGCGCTTCACCACGCGAATCGTGACGGGCGCCGACACAAGCTCGGAGCCAATCACCTTGTGGGTATAGTCGCCCAGCACGGCGCGCAGTGTGTGTCGTCCGAGTGGCACCGGCACCGTCACTTCGATCTGCCCCTTCCCAAAGTGGATGTTCATGCTGTCCGCAGGGATGATTGTCCCAGCCGCGCCCGCCACATTGTCGATCAGCAGATGGAAATGGCCGGTGCGCTCGACGTTCGTCCCGGCGGGAGCGACGCCATAATTCACGAGTCGGAATCGTACCGTCACCGGGCTCGTGACCGTCGCGCCGTTGGTGGGCAGGAGGATGGCGATGATAGGGGCCGGTGGTGCAGGCGGGGCGGCGGATTGCGCGCGCGCGGGCAGCGCCGCGACGCAGAGGGTCAACAGGCCGACGGGAAGCAGTGCAAGGCGCATGGCAGGACTCATATCGTGAGAAGGCGGCGCGCAGCTCTGACATGGCGCGTCCCGTAATGTGGTGGCAAACGCTGCGACACGTCAGGGCGCGGCTTTCGGTGTCGCGTCCCAGTGCTGCAACTCGGTCCAAACCTCGCGCGTCACCTCGACGCTCGAGCCGAGGTGCCGCGCGAAATCATCCCGGAACTGCGCCGCATGCTCGCCGAGATACCGGTCGAGTACATCCAGGCTGCGCGCCGCGTACCGGATCCGATAGCGGCCGGGAATCGAACGGGCGATGGTGGCGCCGGCGAAGCACCCGGTCGACAGCACCTCGGGAATGTGTGTGTCGCGCATGTACGCCTCGTAGGTCGCGATGCCGGCCGGCGCCACTTCGGTGGTCACTTCGTAAATAATCATAATGCTACTTTCCAGATGTTTGAGTGACACCGGGCCGGGTGCGACACCGCACCGGCTGCGAATGAGAATATCCTAAGGGTTCCCATGCGTACTTCGTGTACGTTATGCGGAGGATTGTACCAGACAACGAGCTGTCCTCAGGCGTACTCGCGTCTCCAATTCGGGCCGTGCGTCATGCGTCCGTCCTACTTCGTACTGTACTCTGCTGTGGCCACACAGGCCGCGACCGCTCTGCTGCTGTCGTGCGCGTTGTTCGTGCTCGGGCGAACCTATCCGCGGTATTTCCTGCGGCTCTGGGCGGGCGCTTGGCTCGCGGAGGCCGTGCACGTTGGCGCCGGAATGCTGGCCGTCGGCCTGCGTGCAACGGACCCGGCCGCAGAAAACGTGATTCGCGAGCTTGTCAGCTGGCTGTCGCAAGGTGCCGGTTATCTCCACAGCGCGCTGCTGTTGATGGGTGCCTTCGCGCTCTCTCGCGACGACAGGCTCGTCCGGTCGCGGCGGGCGTGGGTGATCGCGGTCGTCGCTGCGGCGATTCTGGCGCTCGCGCCTGCGTTCGGCTTGCCAGACGACGCGAGCTCGGGGTCGGTCGCAGCCCGGCTGATTGTCCGTGTGGGGCTGATGTCGATGATTACCGGGTTCGCCGCGCTGGCGGCGGCGTACTTCATCCTGCGCACCCGGGTCAGCGGCCCGCAGCTCGGTGTGCGGTGGGTCTCGACGATTCTGATCCTGATCGGATTCCAACGGTTTGTCGCCGCGCTGCTCGCTGTGCCAGATGTCGGAGCGTTGGAACCCACGGTCATCCCCCTCCTGCAGATGATGCCGCTGCTCGACATTCTGCTGATGGCCTCGCTTGGCATCGGAGCGGCAATTGCGCAGGTGGAGTATGAGCAGTCGGCAATTGCTCGCGCGGCCGAAGGTCAGCTGGCGGCTGAGCGTCGCGCGCGCGCGACCGGGGCGAGCCTGGTTTCGGCGCTGGCCGCCGTTCCTGATCTGGTCGCGGTCTTCGACGCTGACTCTCGCTTGGTGGCGTGGAATCACGCGTTCGAGCGGTTCGCCCTTCGCCACGGAGGAGTCGCTGCACGGGAGGGAATGCCGGTGCTCGATGCACTCGCCGGCGAGTCATCGGCGGAGTGGCGCGGACGTATCTCGGCGCTGCTGGGGGGCGTGGATCAGACGTTCGAGTCAGAAATCGCGCTGATCGATGTCGCACCGGTGTTCTTCGATGTCAGCGCCCGTCCCATGCGCGACGGGGCGGAAATTGTTGGTGGTGTCATCGTCGCGCGCGACGTGACCGAACGCCGCAAGCTCGAGCAGCAGCTGCAGCAGGCGCAGCGACTGGATACCGTTGGCCGCCTCGCTGGCGGCATCGCGCACGATTTCAACAACCTGCTGACCGCCGTGCTCAGCAGCGCGTCCGTGGCGCGCGATATTCTGCCGCCGGAGCATGAGGTTCAGGCGGATCTGGCCGACATACAGCTGGCGGGTGAGCGTGCCACGCAGCTCACCAGACAGCTGCTCGCATTTGCCCGCCGTCAACCCGTGTCGCAGCAACCGATCGAATTGAACGAACGCGTTTCGGCGATGGAGCGTATGCTCGCGCGCCTGGTGGGCCCTGACATTGCGCTGCGCGTCACCCTCGGTGAGGCACTCTGGTACATCAGGGCAGATGGGCCGCAACTCGAACAGGTGCTGGTGAACGTCGTGGTCAACGCCCGTGACGCGATGCCCGACGGCGGCCGGCTCACGATTCGCACCGGCAACCGGACCATCGAGGAGGGCGCGATCGTGCTGCCGCGACCCATGCCCCCGGGCGAGTATGTCGAGATCGTGATCAGCGACACGGGCGAGGGCATGGATGAAGAGACGCTCTCACATGTGTTCGAGCCGTTCTACACCACGAAGCCCGTTGGCCAGGGCACCGGACTGGGTCTCGCGATGTGCTATGGCATCGTGAGACAGCATCACGGCGTGATCTGGATCGAGTCCGCCAAGGGACGTGGAAGCACTGTGTTCATCCTGTTGCCACGGTATGAAGGCGTGCTGCCCGTGGTCGCGGAGCTCAAGTGGCGGATCACACCGACTTCGACGGTAACCTGCACCGAGTCGATCCTGCTCGTGGAAGACGAACCGCAGGTTCGCGCTGCGGCGGCACGTGCGCTGCGAACGGCTGGATACCGCGTCCTCGAGGCCACCAACGGCCGGGATGGCCTTCAGGTCGCCAGGCGTGAGCGCGAGGGCATCGACATGATCGTATCGGATGTCGTGATGCCGGAGATGGGGGGGAGGGAAATGGTCGAACTGGCGCGGCAGTATCTGCCACTCGCCGCCGTCCTCTTCGTTTCCGGCTACACCGCGGGCAGCTTTCCTCCGGCGATCGGCGACGTGGCGTCCCGGAGCTTCCTGCAGAAGCCGTTTACACCGCAGGAGCTCCTCGAGGCGGTGCGTCAAGTGCTCGACCGGCAGGCCGCCGTCCGCGCGGGGACGGCAGCGACTGCCGTACCCTGAGCGAACAGGGGCGGCCGGCGCTCCTCACCTCAGCCACAGCAGATGCTCGTGCTCAGATCCCTTCTCCGCATTGTGACGCTGGTCATCGCAGTCGTCGCCTCGGCTGATGCGCAGCCAACGAGGAATCCGTGGGCCGCGGTCGGCACGCAGGGCGACGCGCGATTGCCGGATTTCGCGTTCGCGTCCGGCGGCCGGCTCGACACACTGCGTATCCACTTCACCACACTCGGGTTGCCTCGACGCGGCAGCGACGGGGAGATCCGGAATGCCGTGCTCGTGCTGCATGGGACCGGGGGCACCGGCCGGGGGTTCCTGAATCCGACCTACGCGGGTGGATTGTTCGGACCGGGCCAACCGCTGGACTCGAACCGGTTCTACGTCATCCTGCCCGACGGCATCGGACACGGCGGATCGTCCAAGCCGAGTGATGGCCTGCGCGCGCGCTTTCCGCGCTATGGGTACCGCGACATGGTGACCGCCCAGCACCGGCTGCTCAACGAAGCACTCGGCGTGCGCCATCTGCGCCTGATCATCGGGACATCGATGGGCTGCATGCATGCGTTCACGTGGGGCTGGATGTTTCCCGGCGCCGCAGACGCGCTGGCGCCGATGGCGTGCGTGCCAACGCAGATCGCCGGGCGCAATCGGATGATGCGCACGCTGGCGATGGATGCGATCCGTCTCGATCCGGAGTGGCGCGCCGGCGATTACACGGCTCCGCCGCGCGCCGGACTTCGCAGTGCGCTGCAGATCCTGTTCATGATGGGCACGGCCCCGCTGGTCCAGCAGCGCCAGGCGCCCACGCGCGATGCGGCCGACAGCGTGATTCGCGCCTATGTCGACTCACGGATCGGTACGACCGATGCGAACGACTTTCTCTACCAGTTCGACGCCAGCAGCGACTATGATCCGTCGCCGCACCTGCAGAAGATTCGCGTCCCGGTTTTGCACGTGAACTCCGAGGATGATGAGGTCAATCCGCCGGAACTGCGCCTCGCCGAGCAGCTTGATGCGCGGATGCCGTTCGTGAAGTTCGTCCTGCTGCCGATCACCCCGCAGACGCGCGGGCACGGCACCCACTCGCAGCCGGCGATCTGGGGGGAGTTGCTGCGCGACTTTCTCGGAACGCTCGGCACACCATGACACCTGCACTCAGGCCCGCATCGTGAAAATTCTGCTCCGGCTACTGGTCACGGCCCTCTCGCTCTGGGTCGCAACGCGCTTCGTGCCAGGCATGTCGTTCTCCGGCGACAACTACGCGGCGCTGATCGGAGTTGCGCTGGTCTTCGCGGTGGTCAACCTGATCGTGAAACCGATCCTGAAACTGTTCTCCTTCCCGGTCGTGCTGCTGACGCTCGGACTCTTTCTCTTCGTGATCAATGGGCTGATGTTGCTCTTGACATCGTTTCTGGCGGGTCGACTCGGCTTCGGCTTTCACGTCGATGGGATCGTCCCGGCGATTCTCGGGTCGCTGGTCGTGAGTGTGACGGCAAGTGTGCTGCACTTCGTGCTCGGGACGAACCGCGACGACGACAAGGAGTGATGGCGCCAGGTCGACGCTGATGCTCGTCGCTCGCGACCTGACGGTCACCTATGGCGGTGGTCTGATCGCGCTCGACTGCGTCTCGTTGCGCGTGTCGCGCGGAGAAGTACTGGGGTTACTGGGGCCGAACGGCGCCGGAAAATCCACGCTGCTTCGTGTGCTGGCCACGTTGCAGCGTCCGGATTCGGGGTCGGTCGAGATCATGGGTCAGGATGCGTTCGCTGATGCGACGCGGGCGCGCGGGCACCTCGGGTTCCTGCCGCAGGACTTCGGATTTCCGCCGACGCTGACGGCGCTGGAGTTGCTCGATCACTTCGCGCGCCTGAAGGGATTCGACGGAGCGACAACGCGCCGGGATGCTGTGGCGGCGATGCTCGCGCGGCTCAATCTCTGGCAGGATCGCGCTCGCCCGGTGAAGACGCTGTCGGGCGGCACGAAACAACGGCTTGGCATTGCCATTGCGCTGCTCGGGGCACCCGACGTGCTGATCGTCGACGAACCCACGGTGGCACTGGACCCGGCAGAGCGCCATCGCGTGCACGATCTGCTGCTGGAACTGGCGGGCGATCGTGCCGTCCTTCTGTCGACCCATCTGGTTGCGGATGTCGAGGCACTGTGCCACTCGGTTGTCATTCTGCATCAGGGTCGCGTCGTGCGATCGGGCACACCGGATGCGCTGACTGCGGCACTGCGTGGTCGCGTGTTCCGGGCACGGCTGTCGCGTGCCGACGCGTCGGAAGCGCGCGGCGCGGGTCGCGTGGTGCGCGAGTTTCTGGTCAGCGGGGCCACCGAAATGACCATCATCGCCGATGCCCCGCCGGGCGCACCGTTTGCACTGGCTGAGCCAACGCTCGAGGATGTCTATGCCGAGGCAACCGCATGACGGTCGCGGCGCGACGGCGCATTGCAGCGGTGGTGCGCCTGGAGTTCCTCATACACCGACGCGAACCGCTGACGGTGCTGTACGTGCTGGTGTTCGCCCTGCTCGGTGCCGCCTTCACGGCCAGCGGTCCTGTGGATCTCGTGCGCGATCGCGGCGCGGTGCCGCGGGACGCCGCATGGTCGATCATGCTCGCCAGCACGGCATTGACGGCCTTCGGTCAGGTGATCACGACGATGGTGGCGGCAACGATCGTCCTTCGCGACAGGACCGATCGTGTGACCGCTCTGATCGCGATCACGCGCCTGACAGAGCGCGAGTACCTCGTCGGCAAACTCACCGCCGCGCTCTTCATCCTCTGCCTGATTTACACTGCGGTGCCTGTCGGCCTGCTGCTCGGTGCCGTGCTTGCAGGCGGCAGCGTGGCAACGGCTCTCGTGGCACTGGTACCGCCGTTCATGCTGGTCGTGCTGCCCACGATGCTGAGCGTTGGCGCGCTGCAGTTTGGCGCCGGGGTCCTGAGTGGCCGACTGTGGGTGCTGGTCGGCCTGGGGCTTGTGCTGATCTGGCTCTGGAGCGCAGCAGCCGGTGCGGCTGGCGGCGCGGGACCGGGTTGGGTGCCGGTGCTCTCTGATCCGTTCGGCAGTGCGCCGCTGCTGCACGCTACCCGCGACTGGAGCGATGCGGATCGCGCCTCGCGTGTAATGCCGATCACGGCCGGACTGCTCGCCAATCGCGCGATCTGGCTTGGGCTCGGCGCAGTTGGCGCGTCTGTCGCGATCGGTTTCGGATCACGCGATGCGATGCACGCTGGTATGGCGTCCACGCGTGGCGTGTCGGTCACTGCCCCATCGCGCCATGCGGTGGCGATCCTGCGCGGTGCGCCGGCCACTGCCCCATCGCGGCATGCGGTGGCGATCCTGCGCGGTGCGCCGGCCACACCGATGCAGGGCGCGGTTGCGACCGCGCGCTATGTGATGCGGTGGATGCTGCGCGACGCCGGCTGGCGCGTGCTGGCGGCGCTCGGGGCGGTCAACGTCGGCGTGCACGTATTCCTCGATGTGCAGGGCAGTGCGACATCAGAGGAAGTCACGCGGCACACGTTGGCGGCGCTGACACTCCACTCGCAACTGTTTCTGATTCTGCTCGCGACGATTTACGCCGGCGAATTGGTCTGGCGCGAGCGCGAGGAACGGTCGGACGCGCTGTTCGACGCCCAGCCGGTCAGTGACGTCTCGCTGATCTGCGGACGACTCGTGGGTGCGATGACCGCCCAGCTCTTACTCGTAGTGGTTCTGACGACGGTCGCAGCCATCGCCGCGGTACTGGGAGCGCACCGCACGCCGGAGTCTCTCCGGCTGCTGCACGAGGGTGGTACCCGTCTCCTGATCCCGTTCGTGAGCTGGATGCTGATCTCCGTGGCGGTGCACGCGAGTGTGCGGCAGAAGGTGATGGGACACCTGCTGCTGATCGCGGGCTGGGTCGGGGTGGTACTGCTTTCGGGTTCTGCGAATATGGGCGACGCCAGTGGGAGCCTGCCCGGCTGGATTTCGGGAGGAGTCATGGCCAGTGCCACCGGCATTGTGTTGACGCGCTGGCGCCGCGTCGGCGTGAAGGCACCAGCCGGAACGCGCCGGCAAGCAAGCGCGACTGCTGAATTTCTGTGACGCGTCGATACTGATCGCGGTAACTTCGTTGCGACTCCGTTCGTCGCGGCGCGGCGAGACTGCCGAACTCGGCTGTTTTGCTGGTGATTATTTGCTTCCGATCACTGGCAGAACGGGCTCGAATGGCCCATTTTTCGCTGTGTTGGTCGGACGCCGTTCGTCGGTGCCGGTGGAGGGGCATGTTTTCGGCCCATCCCTTGCGGTACCAATAAGTTCCGGACCGCTAGCGCAATCGGCGCTAGCGGGTGACTATTCCGGCTCTTAGCTGTATCTCGCACTTAACACCCCTTCGGAGGTGGCATGACGCTATCTGTTCGCCTGCGCTCGGCGGGCTCGCTGTTCGCGCTTGCGATCAGCGCAGCGCCGCTGTTTGCGCAGACGCCCAAGGCTGGAACTGTCGA
>JANNVN010000544.1:0-10537 GCA_031414435.1 Gemmatimonadaceae bacterium | reverse complement strand
CGTCGTCTTCCGCGAACGGACACGCAAACTGGCCGGTCGCGGATGGGTCCCACCTCACCCCGTTGGCGACACGGTACCGATTCGTGTGGACTTCGCGAGTGTCGAGCGCGTAGTCGATTCGGCCGTCGCCGCGCAGATCCTCGGCTTTCCCCGTCGTGGCGAGCTGACCGTCAGCGGCACCCCGCGTGATACCGTTGCGCTGCATTGGCGCGAGTGGCGCGGTGACACGCTGGTGGTGCGCCAGGTCCGACGCAGTGGCTGGCGTGACGAACTGCGAACCGTCTGGAAGGATTCTGCGATCGTCGCTGCCACTCTCGTCGAGCCGGGCACCGCAACACAGGACGTGGGCCCCACCCGTCGTCAGTTCGTCGTGAACCGCGGGTTCCTGATTGACGCGGGATCGAAAGACTCGCTCAACGCGACACCGACACATCCGTGGGCGATCGCTCTCGACGGATTCGAGGATGCGCTGGTGCCGGCATTACTCGCGATCCCGGCCGACTCGCAACCGCATCGCTTTTCGATGTACGGGCTGGCAAACGATCGTGGCAGCTGGCTGAACTGGAGCGTGACGATCGTACTGCGTGGGACGCTTCGCGTGGCGCGTTTCAACACGCTGCAGCGACAGTGGGTCGGCACATTCGTGTTCACACCCACCGGCGAATTGCTGCTGGCCACACTCGGCGGACCGGCTGGTGTGACGAGGATTCCGGCATCAAATACGCGACTTGCCGCGTTGTTCGACGCGCAGAAAGGCAACATCCGGCGCGAGGATCTGCTACCGACCCCACCGTAGTGGTGTGGAATCGAGAATCAGAGAGCACGCCGACGCATCAGGCGCCAGGACGGCGCGCGGCACATTGCTGGTCAAAGCTATTGCGCGATCGCCTTGCAACGGTTCTCCTGCGAACACGGGAAGGGCATGACGCACGCTGAGCCGATACACAATCTTCGCGACCTGATTCGTGGCATGCACCCGGTGCTGAATCCGGGAACCTTCGTGTTCGCGACACCGCGACCGGGTGAGGCGCTGGACCCGGATCGGATCGTCGCGTCGATGCGCGAGCCAGAGGGTGTGTCGGTGATCGTGGACGCCGTGTATGCGGAACAGACGAATCTCGCGCCGCTGCTCCGCTGCGCTTGGATCACCCTCACCGTGCACTCGGCGCTCGATGCCGTCGGGTTGACTGCGGCCTTCGCCACCGCCCTGGCAGACGCCGGCATCAGCTGCAATGTCGTTGCCGGTGCTCGGCACGATCATCTCTTTGTGCCAGAGGATCAGGCGGATGCCGCGATGGATGCGCTGCTCAGATTGCAGCGGACGCCGGTGCCGGAGTGATGCGCCGCTCGGCTTGCAGCGGACCTCTACACTGAAGTGATACGCTGCTCGGCTTGCAGCGAACTTCCACGCTGAAGTGATGCGCCGCCCAGACTCCAGCGGACCTCCGCGCCGGGGTGCAACGTGTCCCGCCGACCGAAGTGCGTCGGCGGGACGCGCACTGCACTACGCCGCGAGCGTCGCGTAAGTAGTGTACCCTGCCTCACCCGGCGTGTAGAACGTCGAGAAGTCCGGTGCGCTCAGTTCGGCGTTCTGCTCCAGGCGATCAGCGAGATCAGGATTCGCCAGCGCGGCACGGCCAAACGCCACCAGGTCGGCCTGATTCGCTGCCAGCAGCGCTTCGGCCTTCGCGCGATCGAGTCCGCCCGACGCGATGAAGGTGCCCTTGAAAGCAGAACGAAGCGCCGTGCGCAACGACTCGGGCGCATTCGGCGATCCCATCGATGCGTGATCGACCAGATGCAGATACACCAGTCCGATGTCACTCAACGCCTGCGCGAGCGACACAAACTGCTCGTCGATCCCCTCGAACGACCCCGTATGATTGAACGTGCCGTACGGTGAAATCCGGATCCCGACACGCGCCGCGCCGATGGCGTCGGCCGTCGCCTGTGCCACTTCGATCGCAAACCGGTTGCGTGCGTCCGCGCTGCCGCCGTAGCCGTCGGTGCGCTGATTGACGTTGGCGTTCAGGAACTGCTCGATCAGGTAGCCGTTGGCGGCGTGGAGCTCGATGCCGTCGAATCCGGCTTCGATCGCGCACTTCGCGCTGTGTGCGTACTCGGCAACCACGGCGCGCACCTCCGCCTCAGTCAGTGCGTGCGGCAGGCTTGCCGGCTGCATGCCTTCGGTGTCCGTGTACATCGGCTCCGGCATGGCCACTGCCATCGGCCCAACCACGCGCGTGCCGGCGGGCATGTTGGCCACGTGCGACGCACGGCCGGTGTGCATGAGCTGCGCGAAGATCGCGCCGCCCTTCGCGTGCACGGCGTCGGTGACCGGCTTCCATGCCGCGACATGCTCGGCGGTGAACAGACCGGGGATTCTGGCATACCCTAGCCCGTCGGGCGCGGGGCTCGTGCCTTCCGTGACCAGCAGGCCGAGGCTGGCCCGCTGGGCGTAGTAGGTGGCCATGATTGGTGTCGGCACGTGATCAGTCGTCGCGCGGTTGCGCGTCATCGGCGCCATGACGAGATGGTTCCTGAGCGGCAGGCCGCCCATGACGTACGGTTCGAACAACATGTAGAGGTGCTCCAGAAGATGAGAATTCGTTGCAATAGCGGCTGTCGACGAACCCGCCAGCCTGCGAATCGGTTTCGGTGGCGGAAGCCCGCGACCGGGATCGCGGCCTCCGTGGGTGCGCGACCAGTGCACCGCCGCCAGATTTCCGAGATACGGTGACAGTGCACTAATCCGGGTCAATCGGTGACAGTGCACCATACCGAGAGATTCGGTGACAGTGCACTCATCCGGTGAATTCGGAGACAGTGCAGTAAACCGGTGGCCGTGCTTGCGCAGTCTCATGCTGCGGATCTCCGCCCGTATCGATCATCAACCCCCAGAGGCATCCCGATGGTACTGTCCCGTTCATTCCCGCCGAGCACGTTGGTACGACTCGGTCGATTCACTACGCTGCTGGCAGTGGCCGGCCTCACGGCATGCGCCAGTGCCAAGCCAACGCCGTCGGCAGCGCCGCAGCCAAACTCGACAGCCAGTTGGGCGAACGACGGCCGCGTTGGTCTCAAGCCGGGCCTGTATGACGCGCAGGAAGCGGTGTCGCACATGAAGGTGCTGGCCCGCGGCGTATCGCCAGCGGGTTTCAACAACGCCTGGAACTCCGACATCTCCTTCACCGGCAAGTACGCGGTGCAGGGGAACTTCAATGGCGTGGTGATCTGGGACATCTCCGATCCGGCCAAGCCGACGGTCGTCACGACCTATCCCTGCCCGGCATCACAGAACGACGTGTCGGTGTACCGGAACCTGATGTTCATGTCGGTCGAGGCGAACAACGGTCGCGTCGACTGCATGCCGGGCGGCGTGGCCGATACGGTGAGCCAGATCCGCATGCGTGGTGTGCGTGTGTTCGACATCTCGGACATCAAGGCGCCCAAGCTGGTGGCCAATGTGCAGACCTGTCGCGGATCGCACACCCACTCGGTGCTCGAGGATCCGAAGGACAAGGCGAACGTCTACATCTACGTGTCTGGTTCAGCGGGCATTCGCTCGCCGAATGAACTGGCGGGGTGCGCAGGCAACCTCGCCGGTGATGATCCAGGGTCGTCGCGTCTCCGGATCGAGATCATCAAGGTGCCGCTCGCCGATCCGGCGAAGGCTGCCGTGGTGGGCCGCGCCAACATCTTTGCCGGTCTGAAGGGAAGCACGAGCCATGGCCCGTCGGATGCAGATCGCAGTGCGGCGTCGGCGGCCGTGGCTGCTGCCCGTGCGCGTGGTGCATTCACCGCCAGGAATCCGCAGTCGGGGATGGAGATGGTGGTCCCGCCGCAGCTGGCTCGTGCTGCGCTGGACAGTGTCGTCAAGGCGCGTGGTGGCAGTGGTGCCGCGACGGCCGCCGACAGCGCGACGGTGCGCGGTTCGATCCAAGGCGTGGTTGATCGCCTGTTCGCTGCGGCACCGTCAGCCAGTGGTGCCGCCTCCGATCGTTCGCAGTGCCACGACATCACGCTCTATCCCGCGCTCGGTCTGGCCGGTGGTGCGTGTGAAGGGCATGGATTGTTGCTCGA
Source organism: Gemmatimonadaceae bacterium (assembly GCA_031414435.1). Classification (GTDB taxonomy): domain Bacteria; phylum Gemmatimonadota; class Gemmatimonadetes; order Gemmatimonadales; family Gemmatimonadaceae; genus JACMLX01. Next base: position 6,454 of record JANNVN010000544.1, on the reverse strand, counting down.
CATCAGTGATCCGGTGAACCCAGTGCGTCTCGATGCTGCGGCCGACTCGAACTTCGCATACTGGCATTCGGCCACGTTCAACAACGATGGCACCAAGCTGTTGTTCTCCGATGAATGGGGTGGTGGCACGTCGCCCAAGTGTCGCGCCGGCGACAAGCCGGAGTGGGGCGCGAACGCGATCTTCACCATCGAGAACCGGAAGCTCAAGTTCCAGAGCTACTACAAGATTCCCACGATCCAGACCGGCGCCGAGAACTGCGTGGCGCACAACGGGTCACTGATTCCGATTCCTGGTCGCGACGTGATGGTGCAGTCGTGGTATCAGGGCGGCATCTCGGTGTTCGACTGGAGCGATCCGGCGAAGCCGTTCGAGATTGCGTCGTTCGACCGCGGCCCGATCGACTCGTCACGTGTGGTGGTGGGTGGCAGTTGGTCGGTGTACTGGTACAACGGGCAGATGATCAGCTCCGAGATTGCGCGCGGCATGGATGTCGCGGAGCTGGTGCCGAGCCAGTTCGTGTCGCAGAACGAGATCGACGCGGCGAAGACGGTGCAGTGGAGCTACCTGAACGCGCAGGGTCAGCCGAAGATCGAGTGGCCGCCGAGTTTTGCGCTGGCGCGGGCGTTCACGGATCAGTTGGAGCGGAAGGGGTGCTTCAATGGGGCGCGGATTGCTGCGATTCGGTCGTCGCTGGCGAGTGCGGAGCGTGGGTCGGGGGCTGATCGGTCAGCGGCGTTGTCGCAGCTGGTGGGGTCGCTGGAGGCGGATACGCGTGGTGGGTGTGATGATGGCAAAGCGAAGATGCTGAGGAAGGCGGTGCAGGATCTGCAGACGGTGTTGTAGGGGGTACTGCAGGGGTGGGTGAAGGCGAATGCAGAAGGGCTCTGGGCGGTGCGTGTTGCGGGTCTGACACGCCGGCCTACGGCCCTTCTGTTTTCCCGGTGAGCAGTTGGGCGCGTTCTCTTCTCTCGCTGGTCTGGGGATGCAGTGCAACTGTGGCGGCGCCCATGGGCATGCGCCAGCGCGGGTGGGCCATGGTCAGCAGGATCCTACAAAACGTTTCCGGATTCCCCAACGATGAGGCCGTCTCGCGAGTCAGAGGGTTCTGTTTGGCGCGAGTAGCTGTAGTATGTCCTGATCTGTCCTGATCTGTCCTGATCTTCGGCTACGTCCCAGCAGCGCTCGCCACTCTGATTCCCAATGCGATGACACCGGAGCCGAGTCCGATGCTCAGGAAAATCGAAAGTCTCGTGCGTTCCCATCCGGACGGGCTCGGCATTACCGAGCTCGAGGCGCTGATTTCCGCGGCTGGGCTCCCGGTGCAGTCAAGACGAACAGTCACCCGTCAACTCGCGACGTTGGTGGTGGGCGGACAGATCGCGATGCAGGGGCGAGGACCCGCGACGCGCTATTACATCCCGCACCCCGCTCCGGCCGTCGGAACAGCTCCAGTCGGCATCGAGGACTACCCTCCGCTGACACCCGACGCCCAGGCCGTGCGCACGCTCATACAGCGGCCGCTGAGCCTGCGCCCTCCGATCGGCTACAACCAGGCCTTCCTTCGGAGCTACCAGCCGGGACGCAGCTGGTACCTCCCCGAGTCCATCCGACGTCACCTGCACGACATCGGACGCACCTCAACCGAGGAGCGGCCGGCCGGGACGTTCGCCCACGGCATCTTCGAGCGGTTGCTGATCGATCTCGCATGGGCGTCGAGTCGGCTCGAGGGCAATACCTACACCCGACTCGATACCGAGAATCTGCTGGCCTTTGGCACGCGGGCCGAGGGCAAGGATGCTGTCGAAGCGCAGATGCTGCTCAATCACAAGAAGGCCATCGAGTTGCTCGTTGACCAAGCGGAGGAGATTGCATTCAACCGCTATACGATCCTGAACCTGCACGCCGCGCTGTCGGAAAATCTGCTGGGTGATTCGAAGGACGAGGGGCGCGTGCGAAGCCGCATGGTGGGGATCACGGGTACCGCGTTCGTGCCGCTCTCGATTCCTCAGCAGCTCGACGAGTTGCTCACGCTCCTGCTGGAGACGTTGACGGCCATTCCGGACGCGTACGAGCAGGCCTTCTTCGTGATGGTGCACCTGCCGTATCTCCAGCCGTTCGCCGACGTCAACAAGCGGACGTCGCGGTTGGCGGCGAACGTCCCGTTGATCCGGCAGAATCTCTGTCCGATGTCGTTTGTCGGCACACCGGAAGAGGCCTACGTTGACGGGACACTCGCCGTCTACGAGTTCAATCGGGTCGAACTGTTGCGCGATGTCTTCGTGTTCGCCTATGAGCGGTCGTGCGCGCACTATCGCGTCGTCCGCGACGCGATGCCACAGCCGGATCCGATCCGGTTAGGCTATCGCACTGCGCTGACGGCGATCGTCCACCAGACCGTCACATCCGCAACGGCTCCGGATCGGGCCGCCTTGCTCGCGTTGGCAGCGAATCACGATGTGCCGGACGCAGATCGGACGGCAGTCGCGGACACGGCGCTGGGGCTGCTGCTGGGCCTTCACGACGGGTCGGTCTCCCGGTACGGGATTCGGCCAAGCGAGTTCGCTGTTTGGTCGTCGCGCTTTCGGGTGTAGCAGACCGCTTCAGCCTATTTCATCCGTCTATCGGTTGAACGAGGTTTTGGATGACGTGCTGCAAGAGTCCCGATGCATGTCCGTCTACACCGAGCGCGAGCGCGTCAATCAGTGATCGTTCTCGCGAACGAAGCGAGCGAAGGCTTCTGTGCCGTGCAAAGATTGCAGGCGCGCATTCATCTTGTACCAGTGCACGGAATACCCTTGCCGTACTCCGACTTTCAGCCATCGCATGGCACTCGCCGTATCACCGATCGCGGCGTAGACCGATGCAATGTTATCTGCGTCGAAGCCCGTGGGTAACGTATCTTGCCCCGCCGTACGCCGGCCGTCGTCGACGATGCGTGTGACCAGTTCCAGCGCTGCGGATGAGTTGCCGACATTGGCATACGCGTACGCCAGCATCTCGAGTTCGTACGACCATGGTGGTGTCGGCAGACTCGCAATACGCGACGGCGAGAGCAGCGCGATGACGGAATCGGAGTACGCGTGTGCCAAATCGGCACCGCGCACACGCCAGGCGGCGGCGGTCTTGCAGTCGTAGTACGATACGCTATCGACGAGCGACGAGACGCGTAGCGCCGCGGCCGTTAGGCTCAGAAACCATGCACTCAGCTTCCTGTTGCCAAACGACATGTAGCATGCCAGCTCGCTGCTCGGCGTGCGCACGTTCTGCATGACGTGGCCACTCACTTGCTGCAACGCGACGGAGTCGCCGCGCACTATGGTATTGCGAGGATTTTCAACGCAGCCAGCCGGGATGCTCCGACCGGCGACTGCTTCCCGAACTTCGGTTCCAGGCCACAAGCGGCGACTTCGATCCAATCGGCGTACATTTCCCCGCACCTGCCACCTGTAAGGGATCCGTGACCAACGACACACCGCCGCTGCACACACGGCTCGAGCGTGCGATCCTTCCGTACTCCCGTCGCACCGCCCGCATGCCCGTCGCCCTCGCCGCCAAACACCTCGTTGCGCTGATCCTCGCAACCATCAGCGCCACCACCCTCGCCGCGCAGACGACCCTGCGGGGCGTGGTGTCGGACAGCCTCACCCGAACACCGTTCGCCGGTGCCAGTGTGCAGCTGGTGCTGCAGAACGCCCCCTGGTCCGCCGGCCGCACGACACGCGCCGACTCCACCGGCGCCTTCCGGATCGACGGCGTCACTCCGGGCATCTACATCTTCGGCTTCACACACCCGCGCCTCGATTCGCTCGGCATGGATGCAGTCACGCGCACCCTCACGATCGCAGACGGAAGCACGATCGTCGACGCCTCGATCGCCCTCCCCAGCGCCAACACCCTCGCCAGAGAATTCTGCGGCGCGCGCACTGACACGACGGGCGGCATGATCGGACGGGTGCTGGACGCGCAGTCCGGCGCCGGCCGCGGGATGGCGCGCGTCACGGCGCGATGGGGCGAGCTGCTGATGCAGTCCGGCGTGATGCGGCCGGGCACGGCGAAGGTGTCGACGCTCGCCGGCAGTGACGGGCGATATCTGCTCTGCGGTGTCCCGACCGACGTGGCGGTGTTCCTGCAGGTGGCGGAAGAAGACTCGACGCGTGTGTCTGTCGACAGCGCAGCACGCGACTCCTCCGGCTCGATCGAAGTGCAGTTTGCCGCAGACATTCCGTTGCTGCATCGCGACCTGCTGCTCGTGTCATCAGTGACCCCAGGCAGCAACGTCGCAGCGGGCAGCGAACCGGAGACGATCCCGCAACCGGCGCGCACGGCGCGGATCGTTGGACGCGTACTCGCGCCTGATGGCACGCCCGTGCGTGGCGCGCGCGCACGGGTGGGAACTGCGGCGACGCAGAGCGACTACGCTGTCACCGATTCCACCGGAACATTCCGGCTCGCCGGTGTGCCAGCGGGAACACAAACGGTGCAGGTGATTGCGATTGGCTTCTCTCCGTATCGGATGGCAGTGGACCTGCGCGCGAACGTGGAAGCGCGCGTGACCGTGCAGATGCGCCAGCGGGCGTACACACTCGATGGCGTGAAGGTCTATGCGTCCGGCTCACGGGATGGCGACGCGTATGCGGCGCGTGCGAAGAAGGGAGGGCTGGGCTATTTCCAGACCGGGGACGAGGTGCGCAGTCGCGGGCAGATGCTGGTGTCCTATGCCGTGCTGCGCGCGCCCGGTATGCGCGTCATCGACACGCAGTTCGGCCGGCCGGTGATCGCCGGGAGCTTCAAGTGCCCTCCCCGTGTGTTCCTCGACGGCTGGGAGATCGGCAGTGACGAACTCGATCGCTTCGTCTCGGTGGAATCGCTGGGCGGGATCGAGGTGTATCGCACGCCCTTCGAGGTCCCGCCACAGCTGATGCGGAGCGTTCGTGTGCCGCGGACCGGAGGCGCAGAGCCGTGCAACGTGGTGTTCGTGTGGTCGAAGGCGGTGGTGCCGTAGGCTGACCGGAAGTACCATGTCACGCCGCCAGGAGCATCTCGTGCTCGAGCCGTGCGTACCCGCCACCAGCGTGGCGCTCGGGATCGGACGGTCCGCTCATCATCGCACGGTGGACGAAATCCATATCCATCGTGCCCGCGCCCGGTCGGAATCGGCGCCGGCCCCCGAGGTTGCCTCTGAGTTCCACCGTCGCGACAGCCCCAACTTTTCCGGGGGAAGGCAGCACCTGACCCACGTTCTCCCTGCGCCGCGCGGGCTCTTTGCCCTCGTGGAGGAAATCCAGCTGCGGCATCGCATTCCGTATTGACCGCTCTGGGCTTTCGTCATAACTTGCTGTCATGACAGACAAGCATGACAATCCGCGGAAATCGAAACGGGTCGGCGAACCGGCGCAGGTCTACCTGACCGATGCGGATCAGTCGCGACTCGAGCGACTCACCGCCCTACTCGGCGCGTCGAAGTCCGACGTGTTGCGCCGGGGGCTCGAGGCGCTGGAGTTGCAGCAGATGGACCCGTCGGCACATCCCACGCTTCGGCTCATCGGCCTCGTCAACGGCGGTGACGAGCCTGATGCAGTCGATGCCGCACGCGAGCACGATCGCGTTTTGGCCGAGGGCGAGGAAGCGTCGTGGACGGCGCAGTCGGATGGGACGTGACTGATGGATGAGCTGTTTGTCGATACCAGTGCCTGGTATCCGATCGTGGTGCGATCGCACCCTGATCACGACCGATTGAGCGCGGCGCTGCGCGCGAGTGTGGCGCGCCGCGCGCGCATTGTGACATCGAACCTGGTGGTGGCCGAGTCGCACGCACTGATCATGCGGCGCGCCGGAATCGCATCAGGGCTCCGCTTCGTGCAGCTGGTGCGCGCGTCACCCAACGTCGTCGTTTCGAGCACGACACCTCTCGAAGACGCCGCCGTCAACCACTGGCTCATGCGGTACGCCGATCAGCCGTTCTCCATGGTCGACGCCGTGAGCTTCGCGATCATGACTGAGCGCGGCACACGCGCGGCCTTGACGCTCGATCGGTACTTCGCGATCGCAGGCTTTCAGATGGTGACGGAATAGCGGCGCTCGCGAACGCAAGCATCGCCTGCAGTCGGATGCCGAACGCGTTGGGATCGATCGTCAGCCGTGCATACGCAGGCGTGCCGAGCGCGACACCGAGTGACGCGAGGCCGGACGTGCCGCTCGTGGTCGAAGTTCTGATGGGCGTGGGGACGCCAAAGTCGGTGACCATCGTCGACCCACCCAACGACGGCGTGGAACGTCTACGCTCCACCTATCGTGGGCCCACCGCACGCCGCCTCGGTCTCCCCTGATCGCAGCGGATAAGCCCAGTCCATTGGCAAGAGCAGCCAGACATATGCCGCAATCGCAAACGCTGCGAGGTTCGCGGGGAGTCCGAGGAGCAAGCGAGTTGACGTCCCCCCCGTTTGCGAACAGGTC
>JANNVN010000543.1:0-3145 GCA_031414435.1 Gemmatimonadaceae bacterium | reverse complement strand
CTCAGTCGCTCGGTCTCCGGCCGGTAGATCACGCCAATGGCCCGTTCCAGGCGCGATTGCCGCAGCAGCGAGCGTACGTCTTCGTCAACCGCCGTGTCGATGAAGAAGTTCGGGATGCCGACCTGGTGAAGCAGTGCCTCGTAGCTCCCCACGAGCGCGGGACGCACTTGCTTTCGCTCCGCCGGTTCGCCCCAGTTCGAGGCCGCCGTGACGGTTCCGCTGTGCGTGCTGAAACCGACCAGCACCGCGTCAGCGCCGTACTTCTCACGCGCCAGCTGACCGAGATTGAGTTCGCCTGACCGACCCATTTCCGTCGCGCGGGCATCACCGAGGTGCGAGTTGTGCGCCCAGACGACGACCTTCGGTGATGAGCCGGTCCGTCCGAGATACCCAACCAGTTCCTGCAGCGTCTCGGCCATGTGTCGGTCTCGGACATTCCACGAATTGGCGCGAGACCCGAACATCGCGCGGTAGTATCGCTCGGCGTTCTGCACCAAGCGCGCGTTCTGCTCGGCGTAGAAGAGGTCGTCTATCGCGCGCTGGCCATCCCGCTGCGCATACGCCGCGGAGGAGCGACGCAATTCCACCAGCTGCTCGACGACCTCCGCCTCACACGACAGCGCGAAGCCGCCGCTCGTTGCGTAGCCATACGCCTGTGGATCGACACCGAAGTGGTCAAAGCAGCTGTAGCGCTCCAGCGCGCGCCGCGCGGCCGAGGGGTCGATGCGAATCAGGTAGGTGAGCACCGCCTCGATCGAGGCGTGCAGGCTGTAGAGGTCCAGGCCGTAGAACCCCACCGCCGCTGAAGCACCGATGGCGCCGTCGTTGTGCGACCGAAGCCAACCGACGAAGTCGAGCACATCTGCGTTCCGCCACATCCACTGCGGGAAACGTCGGAACCCACCCAGCGCCTCCGTCGCATCGGCATCGTTCGTATCGCCGCGCACGAAACGATTCACGCGGTAAGCATCGGGCCAGTCCGCTTCAACCGCCACCGCTGAAAAGCCCTTTGTCAGGATCAACCGCTTTGTGATCTCGGCGCGAATCCGATAGAACTCATGCGTTCCGTGTGAGGCCTCGCCGAGCAGCACGAAATGCGCATCGCCAATGCGATCGAGCAGTGGCGCGAAGTCATCGGGCTCGCCACGGAGTGGTCGGGCGACATCACGCAGCGTCGCAAGGACTGCGCGTGATTCACTCAGTGGGGTCATACCTCGTGACCTCGCATCTCTTGTGTGAGATGTGATCGTGCTGTCGCGTGTCGCGCGTCTTCCGGCAGCAACGCGGCGGCGTGGACGAGCAGGCTTCGAACGGTGTCGTCCGTGGTCTGTGTGAAGTCTTCATACCACACGCCGACACCGTAGAAGTCAGGCGGCGTCAAAACACAGACACAACGATCCACCTCGCTGCGGAGCTCCACGCAGGCCTGCGGAGACGCGACCGGTACCGCAACGACAATTCTCGCCGCCCCCCGCTTTCTGAGGGCACTCACGGCTGCCTTCATCGTTGCGCCTGTGGCCAGACCGTCATCGACCACGATGACGGTCGATCCATGCACATCAACCGGCGGGCGAGACCCCCGATAGGCAATTTCGCGTCGCTCCAGTTCCAGCTGCTCCCCCGATCGCACACGGTCCACCGCGGCGCGAGTGAGACCGATGTCCGCGATCAACGACTCGTTCAGTACACACACCTCGCCCGACGCGATCGCGCCCATCGCCGTTTCCTCGTAACCAGGGACGCCGAGTTTTCGGACGACGAAGACATCCAGCGGCACGCCAAGCCTGCGCGCTACTTCATAGGCAACCGGAACGCCGCCGCGCGCCAGCCCGAGGACGATCACGCCGGGCCTGACGGCGTACTCCATCAGCTGTTTGGCAAGCTGGCGTCCAGCGTCGTGGCGATTCGAGAACCACATGCTCATTTCTGCCTCCGTGGAGTTGACGGTGCATCTTGTGCGCGCGCAGCAGACCTGTCTGTCGGGTGAAGGACGACGAGCATGCCATCCGTCTCTGTGCAGAAACCCTCAACGCTCCAGTTCGCACGAAGCTCGGCATCGTCGGAGTCGCCGCACCTGGGCGTCTACCCCCGAATCGGATCGCCCGACGTTGTGCGGCGTTTTGCCTGACAGACGCCGCGAAACTGGGGGTCAACTTGGTCCCCGGCGCCCACTCGGGAGCAGGCATGGCACTGCCGGTCCGCTGTGCTCGCTGCAAGAGGATGCGCCTGAGATCACGAAGCATCGTGTCCCGCGCACTGGTGTTGGACCGTCGCGCGCCCTCCGCGGCGACCGCGACCCATCAGTGACACACGGACAGATGCGTCGCGGCATATTCGTATTCACGGAGCCCCCGTTCGTCACCACGCTTCACCCGGACCGATACATGCACCATCGCCACGTAATCCTCTCTGCCTCACTGATCCTGCTCGCGGCATGTGCCTCGTCGCCTGCATCGCGCGGCACCGACCTTGCTGCACCGCGCGAGACGCGCGTGGTGACACACGTGGTCACCCACGACGCCAAACTCATCGGCACGGCGGTCGGCGGCGTGCGCGTCGTCATTCGCGATGCGGACACCGACCGCATCCTGGCGGAAGGGAGGCACGACGGCGCCACCGGCGATACGAAGCGGATCATGCAGGACTCGCGCACGCGCGGCGATACAATCTTCAATGCATCCGATGGCGCGCGCTACGAGTCCCGCGTTGCGATCTCGGTACCGACGATGGTCGAGATCTCTGCCGAGGGTCCGCTGGGCTATCCGGACCAGATGGCACGCGCCAGCAAGCGACTGCTGCTGCTTCCGGGCCGCGACATCGGCGGCGACGGCATCGTCCTCGAACTGCACGGGTACGTGATCGATCTGATGACCCCGGACACCACACAGGCGCTGTCCGCATCGGCGGCACTGCGAATCCGCGCACGGGTCCGGATGCTCTGTTCCTGTCCCACCCAGCCCGGCGGGATGTGGGAGGTCCGGGACGTGGTGGCACGACTGGTCCGGAACAACACCGTGATGCGTGAAGCACCGCTCACGTACGCTGGCGAGTCCAGCATGTACGCCGGCGAACTGGGGCCGGTCGAGCCCGGCGTCTATCAGCTGGAGGTGATCGCAGCAAACCCGGCGGCGGCGACGTTCGGTGC
>JANNVN010000542.1:0-9249 GCA_031414435.1 Gemmatimonadaceae bacterium | reverse complement strand
CAGAAATTGCCCTCTACAGTTGCGAAGTAGCCAGTGGCGATATTGGTAAAGATTTGATTTACCAGTTGAGTGAGTTGACAGGCGCAACAGTCACAGCATCAGTCAAAAAAGTTGGTAGTGCAGTACTAGAGGGAAGTTGGGATTTGACAGTAGCTACTGGTGAAATTGTTAGGCAGATTCCGTTTGCCGCAGCTTCATCAGCCGGCGACGAGCAGCTGCAGCACACGATCCCACTGCGCCGGCGTCGTGTACCAGTGCGGCGCCAGTCTGATACACCGTTCGCGCACGGAGTGAATCACCCCGTGCGACTTGAGCCGTGCCGAGACCTGGTCGAGCTGCGGCAGCTGAATGGCGAACACACCTGCGCGACGGGTACGCTCGCGTGGCGTGACGAGCCGGATCTCCGGGTGCGCGTCGCAGAACGCAACCAGCGAGTCGCCGAGCGAGGCGATGTGCTCGGCAATCGCACCGGGGCCGAGTTCGAGGAACAGCTCGATGCTGGCATTCATCCCTGCGAAATCCTGGAATGGCAGCGTGATCACCTCGAATCGACGGGCGTCGTCGAACCAGGCTGGTTCATAGGTAAGCATGTTGAACAGATCGTCCGAGCCCTTCGTTGCCATCCAGCCCGCGACGGGCGGCTCGAGTTGCGTGATCAGCTCGCGCCGCACGTAGGTGAACGCCGATCCCCAGGGCGACTGGAGCCACTTCTGCGCGCCGCACGAGAGAATGTCGATCGGCGTCGTCGAGACATCGAGCGGTAGCGCGCCAATCCCCTGAATCGCATCGACGACGAAGTAGATCCCCCGGTCGCGACAAGCGCGACCGACCGCATCGATGTCGATGCGCGCTCCGCTGCAGAATGACACCCAGCTGAGCGCGACCACCTTCACGTTCGGTCGCGTCGCGATCGCCTCGAGCAGTGCCGCGTCGTCCGGCACCTCATTCACGCAGGGGAGCCGGACAATCGTGGCGCCGGTGCGCTCGGCGCGTTTCATCCACGGGAACACATTGGCTGGGAACTCGCGATCCACCGTCAGGATCTCGTCACCAGCCGCCAATGGAAGCGCGAACGCGGCGAGGTTGAGCCCATGCGAGGTGTTGGTCGTGAGGGCAATCTCGTCGGCGCGGGCACCGATCAGCGTCGCCACGAGCTCGCGCGAACGCTGCAGCGTCGCGAAGAAATGCTCGGCGCGGAGTGTGTGTGGCATGTGCCGCAGCGACGCATACTCCGCCACTGCATCAGCGCAGGATTTCGGATACGCGCCTGTTGATGCGTGATCGAGGTAGACCACATCGGTGTCCGTCATCCACGGGTATTCACGTCGCTGTGCAGTGACGAAGTCCGTCATCGTTGGCCTTCCTGCGCCAGGCGGCGCGTGAGCTGGCGGGGATCGGTGGCGTCACGGAGCGCGTCACCGAGAAGATTGAAGGCAAGCACGGCACACCCGATGGTGAGCCCTGGCGCGAGTGAAGTCCACGGCGCACGCCGCAATTGCGACAGGTCACGCGCGTCGGCAATCATCCCGCCCCAGCTGGGGGTGGGTGGCTGCACCCCGAGTCCCAGAAAGCTCAACGACGATTCGGCCATGATGGCGGCCGCGATGCCAAGCGTCCCGACGATCACGAGCGGCGCGGTCACCGCGGGCAGGACATGCCGCAGGAGGATCCGGACGTCGCTGCCACCGAGTGCGCGCGCCGCCTGCACGTACTCGAGCCCGCGGATCACCATGACCTGACCTCGCACCAGACGCGCGACGCCAGCCCAGCCGACGATCCCGATCGTGAGCGTCACGACACCGAGGCTCGGCTGAAACGCCGCCACCATCGCGATCAGCAGGAGCAGCGTCGGAAACGCCAGCGTCACATCCGCCACGCGCATCACGAATTCATCGACCCACTTGCCGTAGAAGCCACTGATCAGGCCGAGCGTGCCACCGACAAGCAGCGCGATGGACTGCGCGCCAAGTCCCACCGACAGCGAAATCCGTGCGCCGAACAGCAATCGCGCGAGAATGTCGCGCCCCTGAATGTCCGTCCCAAGCCAGTGCGTCGATGAAGGTCGCAGCAACTGACTGCCGAGATCGATCGCGATCGGGTCATACCGGGCGAACACCGGCGCGGCAATTGCCGCGGCAGCCAGAATGGTCAGAAGCAACACGCCAAGGATGGCGCGGGTATCGCGCCGCATGATGCGCAGCGGGCTCCGCGCACCGGCGGCCGCCGTCAGTCCCTGAGACGCCGCAGTCACCATCACATGCCATCCGGCAACGGGGGCGCGCCATCCGGCTGCCACTTCCACCGCCGATGCTGCCAGAAATACTGCTCGGGATACTGGCGCACCCAGTGTTCCATGCGGGCCGTGTAGTCGGCCACCAAAGCCACGGTATCGGCTTCGCGATCCCCGGTCTGCGGCACATCGATCGGCTCAACGATCAGGCGATACTTCCCCGACGGCTGTCGGACGGCGATCGCGAACACCATCGGCACGTTCAATCGGAGCGCAAACACCGCTGGTCCGCGCGGCGTTTTCGCCAGCCGGCTGAAAAACGGTACGAAGGTGGAGGCCAGTCCGAGCACACCCTGATCGGAGAGAAAGCCGACCACCCGATTGGCCCGGACACTGCGCGGTGTTGCGCGAACGGCCTCTTCGTCGAAGATGACCCTGACCCCGAAGCGCTGTCGCACCCGGGTCAGATACCGTTCGAAGATCCGGTTGCTCATGTGTCGTGCGATGGCATCCACGGGCGCGCCGCGAGCGGCGATGTAGCTGCCTCCGAGTTCCCAGTTGCCAAGGTGGCCGGTCACGAGCAGCGCGCCACGGCCGGCGGCCAGCGCCGCATCGATGTGTTCCCATCCGTCGACCTGATCGAAGAGTGCGATCAGATCAGCGGGGGAACGATGCTCCATGATCGCGGCCTCGATCGACGTCCGTCCAAGGTTTTCGTACGACTGCACGGCGACATCACGAATGCGCGCCGCGTCATACTCCGGAAACGCAAAGGCAATCTGTGTTTCCACGACGCGTGACCGGATGCCGAGGCGATAACCGAGCACGCCCAACCAGGCACCGATTCTCGAGCCGGTCCGGAAGGAGGCAAGACCGAGCATGCCAACGATCGATCGAATCGCGATGTACTCGACGCGATGTTGCAACGTTGGCGCTCGTAGCGCGGCCTCGGCTGGCACGACGATGCTCGTCAGGCAGCCACCTGCACCACGGCCGCATCCTGCAATACGGCCATGAACGCCTCGGATACCACCGACAGCCCACGCCGCGCCACGACGTCGGCCTTCGCATTGTCCGACATCGACCGCAGGTGCGCGGCATCTGCCTGCAGCAAGGTGATCAGGGCCGCACTGGCCAACGCGTCGTCACGTTCCGCAATGACCCCGGTCTCACCGTGGCGCAGATACCGCTCAGCCATCGTCCCACGCGTGGCCATGACCGATTTCCCGAGCGCCATGGCATCGAGCACGGCGATTCCTCCATCGTCGTGATCGGCGACCACCCAGACCAGATCCGCCGCTGCCAGCAGTGGCGCACGATCAACCGGATTGCCGAGGAGCGTGAATGCGTCGCCGAGTCCGAGCGATGTGGCGTGCACACGCACCTCGTTCACGTCGGCCGGCGTCCCAAGCAGCAGCACCCTGATCGCGTGGCCGCGCGTGCGCATCGCGGCTACCGCGCGCAACGCCGACGCCGTGGCACGTTGTGACTCCGGATCCGTCACGATGGCGATGGTGATCGTGCCAATCGGTGTGGGCGCGGCAAGGACCCGCTCGAACCGCACGGGGTCGATCGCGATATCGGCGATGATCCGACCGCGCAATCGTTTGACCGGCTCCGCGGCCCGGGAGTCCGCCGCCGAGCTGTGCACGAACCAGGTCGGGGCGAGGCGGACCGCGAGGCGCGTCGTCATCGTGATGGGGCTCGCGACACCGGTTCGCATCCGCCGGAAGACTGCGCCGCGTCCGGCCCGGCGCGTTGCCCAGGCAGCCATCAGCTGCGCCCGATCGCCCGCAACGACCACGGCGTCACTGCCATACTCACGCAACAGCGAGCCAAGGCGAAGCCCATCAGCATACCAGGCTCCTCGGTCCTCGAACGGCAGGATATCGAGGATCCCGCAGCCAGATGCCACCATGGAGTCGGCGGGACAGGCCATCGCCACGCTGACGCCGCGGGCGGCGAGCGCGGTGCCGATTTCGGCATACACACGCGCCAGCCCGTCCCACTCCGGCGATGGATGCAGGAATACCAGTCGGCTCATGCGTCCACCGTCAGCGCTTCAGCGCCGTCCCGTTCGCGAAACTGCATCGTGTAAAGTCGGTGATAGGCGCCGCGCTGAGCCAGGAGCGCTCCGTGCGTCCCACGTTCAACGATCCGGCCACGATCGAGGACCAGAATCTGGTGGGCATGCTCGACCGTGCTCAAGCGGTGCGCGATCACAAACACCGTCCGGCCGGCGAGCAGTCGATCAATGGCCTCCTGCACCAGCCGTTCACTCTCCGTGTCGAGCGCCGATGTCGCCTCGTCGAGAATCAGGATCGGCGGGTCGCTCAGGAGCGCCCGCGCGATGGCGATCCGCTGCCGCTGCCCACCACTGAGGCGCGTGCCCCGCTCACCGAGAACAGTGTCATAGCCCTGTGGCAGTTCGGTGATGAACTGATGTGCATTGGCGGCACGGGCAGCCGACTCGATCGCGCCTTGCGCATATGCACCTGGCGCGCCGAAGGCGATGTTCGAGCGCACGGTGTCATTGAACAGCACCGTATCCTGACTCACGATCCCGGTCAGCTTTCGCAGCGATGCCAGTCCGACCTGCTGCAGATCGACGCCATCCAGCAGAATCCGGCCTGACGTTGGCGCGTTGAAGCGCGGCACGAGATCCACCAGCGTGCTCTTTCCCGCACCACTGGCACCGACCAGCGCCACGATCTCTCCTTTCGGCGCATCGAACGAGATGTCCGAGAGCACCGCTTCGTCGCCGTAGGTGAACGAGACGTTCTCGAAGGTGACGCCGTCGGCGAGCGCCGTGACCGGCAGCGTCCCGCGGTCGAGCTCCGCCTCCGTCCGCTCATCGAGCACATCGAACAGTCGCTCGGCACTGGCCATCGACGCCTGCGCAGTGGACGGCACCTGCGACAGCTGCTTGAGCGGTTGCAGCATGCGGAGCACGATCACGAGGAAGGCGATCAGATCCGCCCCGTCGAGCGTGCGATCAACCAGCACCTGCTGCGCCCCGATCCAGAGCACGAGCACTGCGATCGCAGTCCCCGCGACCTCCGTCAACGGCTGCGACAACGCACCGAGCGCTGCGACGCGTGTCATTGCCCTGGCGTACCGCCCACTCGCGTCCGTGAAGCGCTGCGACTCATTCGGCTCGGCCCCGGACGCTTTGACGAGACGGATTCCGCTCACCGCTTCCTGCACGATGCTCGTCATTTCACCATACTCATTGCTGAGGCGCCGATGCCGCTTGCGGAGCTTCTTGAGGATTGGCTGCAACATCCCCGTCAGCAGCGGCGCGAGCACCAGGGCCACCAGGGTCAGCTTCCAGCTCAGCGACACCAGGACGACGATACTGACGATGATCGTGGCGCTGCTTTGCAGCGATCGCGTCACGAGCTCGGTCACCAGCGCCTTGGTTTGCGCCGTGTCTGTGAGAATCCGCGTCACAACCTGGCCGACCTTCGTCCGCTGAAAATACGACAACGGCAGTTGTACCAGATGGCGGTAGACCGTGTCGCGCAGGTCACGCGTTACCAGCTCCTGCAGCCCCGCGCCCAGCTGCCCGCTGATCCAGGCGAAAACATTCTTGAGCGCGACGACGGCCAGAATCAGGAGCACCACATTTTGCAGTGATCCCATCTTGTCGCTGGGATCGACAAAGCGGCCGACGATGCCCGTCAGCATGCTCTGAACGTCGCCACCGGTGGCGTCGAGCGGTCCGGCGACGGCGTCGATCCCGAACAGGGTCTTCAGGAACGGGATCAGCAGCGTCAACGAAAAGACGTCCAGCCCCGCCACAATCAGGTTACAGCCAATCGTCGCTGCCAGCCGCCACGAATGCGGGCACAGGATTCCAAGCAGTCGGCGATACACGGTCAGCGGCGGGGAACGAGGCGAACGAGGGGCAGGATCATCTCCTCGGGGCTGACGCCGCCGTGAAAGAATCCGCCGCGATAGCGCCCCTGGTACTCACGGAGCTTGGTCGGATAGACAAAATAGCAGTCACCTGCGGCGAGCAAAGTATTCTTGCCAAGCCCGCGGCGCGGCAGTCGCAGTGCGTCGGCATTCGGGAACAACAACGCCTGTTCCAGTTTCTCCGCCCGCAGATCTTCGCCGAACTTGTAGCGGAGATTGTGCGTGGCGTCGCGGCGCGCGAACACGGTCGCCGGCGTCTGGCAGAGAATCGATCCGTGATCACTGGTCAGGATCACGGTGATCTTCTTGCGCGCGGCTTCCTTCAGCACCGAGAACAGCGACGAGCGCTCGAACCACTGCCGTGTGAGGCGCCGCAGCGCCACTTCGTCCTTCGCCACTTCCAACAGCACCGAGTTGTCGGAGCGGCTGTGTGTGAGCAGGTCGACGAAGTTGAACACGAAAGCGCTCACCCCTTCCGGCACCACGGCAGACGCGATCTTGCGCTCGAGCTCTTCCGACTCATGCGGCGTGCTGATCTTGTGATAGCGCACCGGAACGTTGTGGCCGAGCTCCTTCAGCTGCAGCTCGAGCAGCTGACGCTCGTGCGCATTCAGCGATTCGTCTTCGCGTTCCTTCCACCAGTCGGGGTACATGCCAGCCATTTCCCCAGGGAACAGCCCGCTGAACAGCGCATTGCGGGAGTATGGCGTTGCCGTGGGCAGAATGGAGTAGTAGTGCGAGCGTTCCTCCGTGAACCACTGCCCCAGGAGCGGCGCGAGTCCAAGCCACTGGTCGAGGCGCAGACAGTCGACGACGATGAAGCACGCCGCTTTCTCCGTCGTCAGCAGCGGCGCGACGTGTTCCGAGACGATGTCGATGGACAGCGGTGGACGATCCCCCTGCAGATCCTCGAGCCACGACGGGTACTGCCGCCGGATGAAGTGCGCAAACTCGCGACGCATCGCCGGGTAGAGGCCGACCAGCGATTCACGAAGTCCGCCCTCCCCCGCCTCGTCCAACGCAACATCCCAACGCGTCACTTCGGCCGTCCGTTCGATCCAGCCCCGCCAATCGCTGCTGTACCCTTCCAGTTCGAAGGCGCGGAACCGCTCGACGAACTCGCGAGCCAATGCCTGCTGGCGCAGGCGCGTCCCGTCGAGGATGCGCGTGATCGCGGTCAGCACCTGCCGCGGGTTGACCGGCTTCACGAGGTAGTCGTGCACCGCCGCGCCGAGGGCCTCGCGCAACGTGCCGTCTTCCTCGCTCTTGGTGATCATCACGACCGGGAGCATCGGATCGATCGCCTGGACATCCCGCCAGGTCTCCAGTCCACGCTTGCCCGGCATCTGCTCATCGAGCAGGAGCACGTCGAACCGACGGCGGCGCAAAAGCTCGAGTGCGTCCTCGGAGTTCCGGGCCATCTCGACATCGTAGCCTTTGTCCTGCAGGAAGATGCGATGGGCCTCGAGCATCTCGGCCTCGTCATCCACCCACAGCACGGCCTTCACAGGAGGGGTCATGATGAGAGCAAGTTACCCCATTGCGGCGCCGTTGGGCTCGCCGGGAACACCGATCGCGCCAAACGCGCGTTGCGGTAGCTTTGCGACGTGAATCGAACCGCTTCGCTCCTGCCCTCCGTCATCGCGCCGCTGAGGGCGCTGGTGACCCAGTCGGCCGCCCTGCCACAGCCGCGTGATCGGAATGCCGTCCTGGCCTGCTGGATGGTCGCCCGGCTTGCCCTGCCTCGGCTGCCGCGCGAATCCGATTTCAGCGATACCGACGCACTGGTGCAGCGCGCGGAAGCGACCCGTCGCTGGCTCGCGGCGCAGGCGCTGCCGCTCGAAGTCGGACTCGCCGCCTCGCGTGCCTGCGACCTGGCTGCGGAAAAAGAGCCCTCGCAGCTGGCAGATGCCATTGATGCGCTCCGTGAGGCCGCCGACGCCGTGCTCAACAATCCAGCGCGAGCCGAACTGACGATGCTCGCGCGATTGCTCCGTCGATCCTCCCTCGCCGCAATGCGCTGATGCCAACCAGCCGTGAATTCCTCTCCGGCGTCTTGCAGCGCCTGGCGTCCGATGCCCGCCCACTCGCGGCCGCCGACCTCATCACGACCGGCTACCCCTCTCTCGACCGCCTGCTTGGTGGCGGCCTCCGCCGTGGGGAGCTCACCGTTGTTGGTGGTGACGCTGGCGCAGGGAAGACAGCGCTCGTGCTCGGTATCGCGATCCGTGCGGCGGTTGCCGGATACCCCGTGCTCATCCTGACGCATGAGTCGACCGAGGAACGGTGCTGGGAGCGCCTTGTTACGGCAGAGTCCGGTGTGACGCAGATCGCGATGCGAACCGGAATCCTTCCCGCTGGTGGGGCGGACGCACTGACGTCGGCCGCCGATGTGCTCCGCCGACTGCCGATTTCGGTCGAACGGGCGCCACACACACCGGCACTTCTGGGCGACAGGCTCGAGGCCGCCGAACTGCCGGCCCTCGTGATCATCGACGGCCTGGCCGGCCTTGATCACCCACCGAGCCCGGTGGCTGAGGCGCAGGCACAGGCGGTACGACTGTCCAAGCGAGCGGCCCTCGAGCAGGATGTGGCCGTGGTGTTGACCGCTCCCCTGCGAACCGAACCGACGCAGACGCCACCGCCGCGCCCCGTTCTTCACGATTTCGGCATGCTCGGCACCGCAGCCAGCGTGGCGGATGTCGTCGTTGGCGTCTTTCGCGAAGGGCTCTATGACGACGCCCCCGACGTGGCCGGAGCCTTCGAAGTCCACGTCCTGAAGCATCGCGCGGCGCCGCGTGCGTTCACCGACCTGTATATCGAGCCAGGGGCCGGGCGGGTCGAGGACCTGATCGAGTCGTAACAGGCTTATCTTTGGCCGCTGACCCCCCAAACGCAGACCCGACGGAGTTGCAATGGCTGGCCACAGTAAGTGGAAAACGATCAAGCACGCAAAGGCCGCGACCGACGCGAAGCGCGGCGCCATCTTCACCAAGCTGATTCGCGAGATCACCGTCGCGGCCAAGGGCGGCGGTGGCGATCCCGGCGGCAACCCGCGGCTGCGCACGGCGATCGACGCGGCGCGGGGACAATCGATG
>JANNVN010000541.1:0-30327 GCA_031414435.1 Gemmatimonadaceae bacterium | reverse complement strand
TCCTCGAATCGCACGTTGTAGAACGGATCGATCGGCACGATCTGGACGTAGTCGCTGGTTTTCGCACCCGCACTGGCGAAGATGTCGTCGATCATCCATGGCGCCGTGATGATCGTCGGACCGGCGTCGAACTGAAATCCGTCACGCTCGAAGACGTAGGCGCGCCCACCTGGCTTGTCGAGCTTCTCGACGATCGTGACCTGGTGGCCCTGCGCCTGCAACCTGACCGCGGCGGAGAGGCCGCCAAATCCACTTCCGATCACAACGATGCGCATACGACGAAATCCGGGTGAGTCGCGCCGCAACTAGCGGCCGGCGCGCAAGTGCAACAGATGACAGATGAATGCCGCGGTCAGTGCCGGTGCCAGCGTCCAGCTTGGCCATCCCGCGGCCAGCGATCTGCAGGCGAGAGTGAACCCCGCGCCCGCGCCAAGGAATGCCGCCAGCTGTGGCAAGGGCATGCCGCGGCCCGTGAGGCGTGTCAGTCGAGCGAGAACGGCGCCCTCAACGACCAGCAACGCCAGAATTGCGTCATACAGGGCCGGCGCGCGCAACCAGTCGAGCACCGGCGGCCGCCCCTGCGATCAGCGCCCGGCGACAGCGATGTCGCCAAGGGAACCAGGCGTGCGCTGCGGATTGCTGGCGGTTCGCGGTCGCTTCCAGAGCGCGAGACCCAATGGCAGCGCCATCGCGATCGCGCCCAGAACAAATGCCCCCCACAAGCCACGGCCAGCGCAGATACCCAGTGGCAGGACCGCGTTCACCGCGTACAGGCCGAGCGGGAAGTTGGAGGGCGAGACCTTCTTCGCCCATGTCGACGGCGGCACGATCGCCAGCATCACGCGCGCCACGACGATGCCCGTCAACAACCACCCCAGCCAGTTCGTCAGCGGCATGCCATAGAAATGCCCGCCGATCAGGATGTTTTTCCAGAGCGGCATCCCCTCAAGCGGCGGCAGGTGCCACAGCCAGTGCACACTGGCCACCATCGCCGGATCCATCGAGACATCCCACGCCGTCAGCACGAGGCCGGCGATCAACGCCCACCACCAGCGACTCTTCCCATCGTCGGTCGCCGGGAGCAACCGGCCACAGATGGCCAATGAGCAGTACAACATGAAGAACCACGACGTCGGGATGTTGAACGGCACCAGCCCGAGGATCTTATAGCCCAGCTGATTGGTGTAGCTGTATGGCCCGAACGGCAACCCCGAGCTCGTGCCGAGCAGTTCCGAACCGAGCGAAATCCCGAAGCTGGCAATGAAGACGAGGATCGCAGACTTCTTGCCGAGTCGGCCGATCGAGTGCAGCAGGCCGGCCAGCGCGCCAAACACGACCGTCGTCTGGCCACCCCACTTGAAGCCAAACGCCGTGATCTGCTGATTCTGCGGCGTCAGCAACCATGCCGGCGCCGGCGGCGAAAGAAACGTTGCGAAGGCCAAGCCAGAGAAGATGGTCAGCGCGCTGTGCGCCAGGAGGCAAGCCATCGCGAGCCGCATCAGTGGCGCGTTGTCGTCGGCGGGGAGTTCAGAAGTAACTGTCACCGTGCATACCCTCGAGTCGAAGCAAAGCGAGACACAACCAGCTTGTCTCGGAATGGAGCAATCGTCAAATCAGCGCGAGCCCTGCTCAAGCGAGTCGGACCAGGTCGTCGGTCGCGGCACTGCCTGCCGGCTCCCACTCCAGATGCGGTCCAACAGAGGTCGGAAGCTCTCGGATTTTCTGCACAACCAGACGTGATCGCCAGACTCTCCAGAGCACCTGAAGTCTGGACAGCGTTCCAAGTCGGGCTCGCTGGCGAAGACTGTCGAATCCAATCTCTTCAATCGCGCCAAGAATGCCGCTGTATCCGATCGCGCACGCCCACGCACAACGCTGGGCATCCGGTGACAGCAGTGGAATTCCAGGCATCGCAGCCTCGTACAGCGATCGCGCCCTCGCGATCTGCTGACGCATGAACTGCTGCCAGCGTGGGTCACTGGCCACCACTGTCCCGCCCAAAATTTCAGCGGCAGTCAAGCCGAAGACGGCGAGGTCTTCAGTTGGCAGGTAACACCGGCCGCGCTGCGCGTCCTCGCCTACGTCACGCAGAATATTCGTCAGTTGCATGGCCAGCCCCAACGTCCGCGCATAGCGCAGCGCAACCCGCCGCACGTCTGCGCCGCCCTGCACACCAAAGACGTACGTGCACATCTCGCCGACGGAACTCGCGACGCCTTCGCAGTAGGCTGAGAGATCCGCCCAGGTCTCGTAGCGCACCGGCCCGAGATCCATTGCGACACCATCGAGCAGCTCGCGAAGAACGGACTCCGGCACGCCAAACTCGCGCAGCACCCGGTCGAGTTCGCAGAAAACGGGGTCGGATTTCGTGCCGGCGAGCGCATCCTTGAGCTTGGCCTCGTGTGCCGCGAGTGCCGCCGGCGCGCCGACTGCTGTCGGGGGTGCGGTCGCTTCGCGATCGTTGCGCGTCTCGTCAGCCCGGTCGACGATGTCGTCCGCAACTCGGCAGAACGCATACAGGGCATAGGCGGCCCGCCGCTTCGGCGGCGGCAGAAAAACGCTGGCCAGATGGAAGGTGCGCGCATGCTCGCGCACTATTCGCCGGCACACCAGCGCATCACGGTCACTCATCGCAGGACAGGCGGTCGGGGGTGAGCTCGGTGGGTACCAGACACATCAAAATACTGAACGCGCGGAGGGGCATGGAGTTCCGAAATTGAGCCACACGGGTCAGATGCCGTCGACGGCACCGGGCTCCCGACTCCTCAAGCTACCCGGTCTGGGGGGCCGGGCGAGAGGGGAGCGAGTGGAACCGCATTCGCTGCGTCGGACGGTCCCGGCCTCGGATGGTCCCCGCTTCGGACGGCCCCGGCCTCGGATGGTCCCCGCCTCGGACGGTTCGGACTCGGAGAAGCGCCTCAGGGGTCGCTTCCGAAACGGTGCGAGGTTCCCTCGCGCACCTCTCGCCGCTGCAGCGACGAGACGCCGGATTCCGACGGCTGTCGCCGAGCGCAACGCGTGGGTGCTGCAATCATGCCAACGCCGGGACTCGAACCCGGACACCGTGAGGTACCAGATCCTAAGACGGGATCTGCGGTCCGGAGACACGTCACGGCCTCACGCGCGATGGTCGCTGGTGGACCCGAACACGCCCGAAGCGAACGGTCGCGTGCGACCGATGGAACGACATGCGTGGTGTGCCCATGACCAGCGCGCTGATCGCTTCACCCGCCGACCGACCACGGGATGCCGAGGCCTCGTGTGGCCCGCGTCGCCCTGGCTACCTGAGCGAGTCTGAGCTCGCGGTGCGCTGGGGTCGCGCGTCGAACACCCTGGCCAGCTGGCGGAACCGCCCGCCGGCGGCGCATGACCCGGTGCCGTGTGAGTTGTTCGGCATCTACGCGTACTACCCGATCGTCGGCCTGTGGGCGTACGAGCAGGATCCGCGGCATGCGCGCGTCCGGCCGATGGCGCTGCGTGACGAGCCGTTCCCGCCGCTGTTCACCGCGCGGCTCGAGGAGTACTCGGCCGAGTCGCTGGCGGTGATGGCGCAGCTGGCGCTCAGCACCATGGAGTTCCGCGATTTGGTGCTCGCCGCCAAGTGGGCCGCGGTCGACTTCGTGCCGACCCACGCCTGTCGCGAGGAAGTCCGGGCGTTCAACGCCATCCATCTCTCGGCACCGCAGACCGCGCGTGAGGCCGAGGATGTGGAGACGCAGCCGGAGCTCCCGCTCGAGGACGCGCACGACAGCGGCGAGAGCTGGGATTCCGTCGCTGCGCAGCAGGTGAAGGAACGGCTCTCTCTTGCACGCTTCGAAAGCGATACCACGGCGGCTGAGGAAGCGATCGATGCACTCGCCGCCATGCAGCGCCCGACCATCATGACCTTCGAGATCGCCGCCGGCTATGCGATCGCGCGCGATGACTATGACCGGTTCTGGTTTGCCGAGGTGATCGGCGGCCTGGGCGCGCTCCAGTGGCAGCCCGTCGCGCCACTCCCACAACCCACCGTGCGCGTGTCGGCCACTGCAGGAGCCACACGATGAGCAGCGATGTCGATTTCTCGACCACAGAGCCAGCGAGACGCGCCTCGCCGTCCCCGCTGGCACCGATGGTGCACCAAGCCGTGAAGATGCGCGCAGATGGTCGCGTGCGTGCGGCTTGCCAGACCGATCGCAGCGATCGTCCACTCGGGTGGAAGAAGCGGTACGTGACGCGGCCTGACAGCGGTGCTGTGACGTGCCAGAAGTGTCTGAAGGCCATCGCTGCCAAGGCGGCGCGCTCATGAGCCAGAACACCACGCCATCGCCAGATCGTGCGGTGCTCGGTTGCGCGGTTCTCCTCGCGCTGTCGCCACTCAATTGGTGGCTGCTCGCGCTCAGCACGCAGCTCGTCTGGAACGTCGTGCTGTCCCACTACTTCCCTGTGCTGCCGGCCCTGTCGATCTGGGGTGCGATCGCCATGCGCTGGTCCGTCAGGGTTTTCGTGGGCTCATGGGTCGTTTCGGATCGGAAAGATGAACGCCCGCTCCTTTGGTTCGCGCCGATCAGTCAGGTGCTGTATCTGGCGCTGGTGTACGGCCTCTCGCTCCTCATCGTGCATGCGTGGCAGGCACACCGATGACCGCGCGCGCGATCATGCGGTTCTTCGGCTGGCTGGCGCTGGTGATCATCGCCGCCGCGGTCGCGATCTTCCTTCGGGAGGGCTGATGGCGTCAGCGGCCTACATGACGGCGGTGTTGACCGCCATCACCGAAGCGGCACGCGCGCGAAGCGATCAGCTCACTGACACGTTGTCGCGCATCGCGATCACGGAAGGGGTGCCACGCGCGGCCGTGCACCAGGCGATTGCGGACTCCCGACCAGCGGAGCCCGCGCGATGACGACGATCACGACGCTGTTCCCGCGTCGGACGCTGGAGCGGGCGGCCGAGGCGCTGCGCGCGGCGCCAGTTGGTGGCATGACGGCCATGGATCTCGCCATCGAGATCCAGCTGTCGTTCTCGCATGCGCGCCGGCTCTGCACCGTACTGGGCCAGTCGGTCCCGCATCCCGGGAAGTGGCGGAAGGGGGAGTTGCAGCTGTTCCACCTGCACGACGACTGGGCGGCCAAGCTCGAGGCCAATGTGGTGCGGACGAAAGAGGACGCGCCGGCGCTGGTCGTCACCCGCATCGAGGAGATGTGTCTCGACTGCACGTGCAAGGTGCAGCCGAGTGACTTCCTGATGCGGGACGGGCGACCGGTGCTGCCGCAGTGTCCAAAGGCGCCCCCACTCAAGCCGGGCTTCGGCCGGCAGGTGGTGGTGCGCACCCACGTCCGCGACGGCACCCCAGTGCCGATCGCGCAGCAACACCGCCATCGCGTCGTGCAGACGCTCAAGGCCTGTGAGGGACCAATGACCATGGATGATCTGCAGCGTGCAACGGGGCTTCTCAGCACCGACCTGGCGCCGGCGATGACGACGTTGCTCGCCCGCGCCGAGATCGTGCGCATCATTCGCACGCGACCAGGGCGCGCCGGCATCGCGATGTATGCGCTGCCCGGATCGCTCCCGGATCCATTGAGGGCCAGCTGATGGCGACTCCAGTCACGGATCCCACGACGCGGCCGCCGGCACTGACCCGCGCGTTCACCTACTACGCCTACGACGTGGCGGCAGTCGCCATGAAGTGCGCCCTCCTCTCGAGCGTGGCGCGTGGCCAGCATCACGCCCTCTCGGATGATGCCTGGCTCGACCCACGCGGCCAGTGTCGCATTCATGGCTCGCGGCTCACCATCCGCTGCCGGAAGGAGAAGCTCGACGCCAAAGCGATCTGCCAGGAGCTGATCGACTCCAAGTTGTGGGAGCGCGATGGGGATGATCTCATTGCCGTCTGGCTCTTGCCGGAGCGTCAGCGCTGCGAAAAGAAGTACACCCAGGCGGTGGCGGCCGCGAATCGCGGCGCCGCACTGCGCGAGCAGCAGCGATTCACGCGCGGCGCGAAGAAGCCGCGCACGAAGCGAGCAAAGTCCAAGCCTGACAACGCGTTGAGCGACCGCTCAGCGCCCGCTGAGCCGATGCGGCGTGAAAACGACGGAATGACGTCGGTTGCGTGCACACTGCAAAAACTGGCGCCGGATAACGCGTTGCCTGACAACAGCTTGAGCGACCGCTCAGCGGACGCTGAGCTAATAGAAGTACGTAGTACTTCTTCTTACGAAGAAGTACCACGTACGGCGGCGACCACACCGTCCGCCAGCCGCGCCGACGGCGCGTCCGGCGCGGTCGCCACGGATCGACCACCACGACCACCGGCACAGCCTCGCGAGGTGCCCGACCTCAAAGCGATGCTCGCCGAGCAGAACATCCTCGCCGTCGAGCCACCGGTCGCCTGGATGCAGGCCGACGTGCCAGACGTCGTCGACGCGCTCCGCGCCGCTGGCACCGGCGTCGACATCGAACGGGCGCTGTTCCGCGCCTTCGCGATGCACCAGAAACGCGGGCTCGAGGCGCATCAACCGCTGCTCGAGGAGCTCCGGCGTGGGCTCGCCGGGGCTGACGGGCGTGCTGGGCTCATCGGCGTCGGCCAGGCGGCCGCGCGATCGCTGGCGCTCGCACTGCACGGCACGGCCGTGATGGAGTTCCCGCCGGCACCGCTCGTGCTGCGCGCGGTCGCCGGTGCGATCGACCGGGAACTGCGCGAACACGGCGACCAAGGCGACGCCAAGCGCATGGCGGTGCGCATCGCACTTGAGTTCGCGCGCCCTGGCGGCCGAAAGGCGACCGGCTACGCGTTGGCGCATGAACTCCCACCGGTCGAACGACTCAACGGCTTCGTGACGAAGCAGGCGGTGCTGGTATGACCCGCGATTTTCATCAGTGTTTGGCGGACCTGCGCGAGCGGTGGAAGGACCACCAGCTTGAGCTGCAGGCCGAGAGCCCCGATGGCACGCTGCGCAGCTACTACCTGAAGAACCCGAGCACCCGCCGGATGAACAGCTGCCTGATCGTGTTCACGGTCGAGGGCATCGTCATCATGGGCGACTGGTGCCCCGGCAACACGCACGCGAACGATGGGGTGATCTCCTGCTGTGGCTATGGGGAGGGCTGGTTCAGCGGCACGCTGTCCGGCGACTACCTGTGCTCGAAGTTCCTGCGGAAGCACTGGCAGCCCGCGCAGGGGTACGATGCGCTGCGCCGCCGCATTGTCGAAGCCCGCCGTGGCGACGCGATCACTCGTGAAGTCGCCCGCGACGCGTTTGACTCGGTGTTCGATGAAGAGCGCGAAACGCTCAGCCCGCACAGAGCTTACGAGATCTTCAGCAAGGCCGGGCTTGATGATTTCGACATGGGGCACGGGTACGACCCACACGCTGCCGCGCTGCTCTGCGCAATCCAGGAGCGGTTCGCCGCGTGCAAGGCAGCAATGGCTGTGCTGGTATGAGCCCGACTAAAGCGCGCCCAATCCTGATGTCCGCACCGATGGTCAGAGCGCTTCTCGCCGGCGAGAAGACGCAGACGCGGAGAGCCGTGAAACTACCTGCCCTCATTGAGTCCGATTTTGTGGAGGAGGCCGTCGCGAAAGGTGGTGCTTGGGAAGGTGGAGCGGATGGCTACGGTGGGATTGTTGCGCACGTGAACGGTGGCAGGCTGTGCATCCCACTGCGCTGCCCCTACGGCGGCGTCGGCGATCGGCTCTGGGTGCGGGAGACGTGGGCGAGCAAACAAACGGGCGTTGTCGCATATCGCGCCGACGGGGAGTGCGGCGCGTGGACAGGTGACGGCGGCGGCGGCCGTTTCTGGCTGCGTCACGGCGGCGTCTTCCACAAGGGTATCCCAATGCGCCACGACTCGTGGCGCGGTCAGTCGTTCGGCCTTTCTGCGTTCGGGGGACGCTGGCGGCCGTCGATCTTCATGCCGCGATGGGCCTCACGCATCACGCTCGAGATCACCGACGTCCGCGTGCAGCGGCTGCAGGAGATTGGGCGCGCGGACGCCAAGGCCGAGGGCTTCCCAAACTCTGACGGGAGCGGGCTTCCGTCATCTGGCGGGCGCATGTTCGGCAACGCAGAACTGGCATTCCGCGACACATGGGGGTCGATCAACGGCGCCGGATCGTGGGATCTGAACCCGTGGGTATGGTGCCTGTCGTTCCGGAGGGTGCCGGGATGACGGACCAGACGACCACAGATCGTCTCGCCGCCTTCATGACGGCCGACTTCCCGCGCGACCAAGAGCTGCAGGCCATCCTCCGCGAACTGCGCCGGATCAACTCGAGGGCCAACACCCTCCAGGCGGACTGGGTGTGGCGGCTGCGCGCCGGCGAGACGCTCACCACCGACCGAATCATGGCACTCTTCCCGTTTCTCTCCGCCAAGCCGAAGCAGCTCGAGGGGTGGCTGCACGACCTGCTCATGTGGGGCGTGCTGGCCACCACGGCGCCGACGCTGACACTCGGTGAGCGTGGCTCGTGATGGAGCATGTGATCGGGATCGACCCTGGCCTCGACGGCGTCGGTGTGGCGTGGCTGTCGCGCACCGCTGGCACTATCACGCTGCGCGACGTGGCAACGGTGCGCACCAAGGCCTCGTTGACCATGACGGCTCGGCTCGTGACGATCCAACGCGAGCTCGCCGCCCTGCTGGCCACCTGGCACGCGCGATACCTCGAGACAGCCGGCAGCCGTGATCAGTGGTGTATCGCGATCGAAGTGCCGACGAATCCCGGCCGCTCCGATCACGCGAAGGGGCAGGGCCGAGAGAACGTGAATGCGGTGGCCATGATGAAGTTCTGGCAGGCGCTGGGCGTCATTCGCGCGACGGCGGCCAGCAGTAGCGGTGCGGTGGTGGTGGACATCCCGCCTGGCGGCGCGAAGAAGGAGTACCGCCAAGCGATGTTCTCGCGATGGACTGAGGCGGGTCGGAACCCTGACGAACGAGATGCGATCGTGATCGCGTGTGTGCACCTGTTCACCTCGGCGTCGGTCGCCGACCTTGCCCTCGCGACCGCGCGACCACGATGAAGTACTATTTCTGTCATGCGCCTCACCCGCATCAGAAGCGGCCAGGTGAACGGTGCAATGCTCTGGTGCTGGTGATGCCGATGACCGCAGACTTCAGCACCACAGCGCGCCGAATGCCGGAGGACACCGGCAGTGACCTGTGGGTGAAGTGCACGAAGTGCAAGGTCTGGAATCGGTTTGTGCTCGTCCCGTCGCGCAGTGAGGCTGCCTGATGTTCTCGTTCACCCGCACGAACGCCGGCGCTATCAGCATGACGTTCGAGATCGAAGGCATGTTGCCTGGCGAGATCGCGAAACAGATCCCCTTTGCCGCGGCGCTGGCCCTGAATCGCACGGGTGATGAGGCCGCGCGCATCGGTCGTCGGCGTGCGGCGAAGAAGTTCATCCGTCGCGGCGCGCAATCAGATCAATTCTTCGATGCGTCATTCACTCTGGTCAAGTTTGCCACGAAGCGTGATCTCAGCATCAGCTTTGGCATCAGCGATCGCCTCCGGCAGAACGCGTCCACCTCGGTGAATCAAGGCGGTGGTCTGGGTCGCCGCGCTGTCTCACTGATCGCCTTCGAGGATGGTACGGACCGCGTCCAGCCGTCAGGTCGGACGAATGCCAATCTGCTCTACGCCCCAGTCACCGGCTCGTCGCTCAAGCCTGACGTGCGGGACCTGCTGCCGAAGTGGGCGTATCCCAAGGCGCTTGGGCTCATCGACGCGCCGCTCAATGGTGGCGGACGACAGTTCGGTCAGGACCGGACGCCGGATCGTCGAGGCTCGAAGCGAGGCCTCAGGGCGCGCGAGAACCGTATGGCGTTCATCCTGCGTCGAGACGACGGCTCGCCGATCGGGATCTTTCGGCGCGTCCAAGGCCTTGGCCCGCAACTGAAGGGGACACGCCGAGGTTCGAAGCTGTACGGCGGCCGGGTGCGCCCCGGTGCAGGTGGCACAGTTCTCGAACTGCTCTTCGCCACGCCGAAGCGCATCAAGATCGACAACCGACTCCAGTTCCTCCCGAACGCCGAGCGCGACATGGCAGCCCGCATCAATGTGAACTTCCAAGGCATGTTCGCACTTATCCTCAACCCTGCACGGATGCAGCGCCAGCGCGACCTGGCGGATGTCGACCGCGCGCTATTCCGGCGGAGCTGATGAAGTGTGTTCTGTGTACGCTCGACAACGCGGTGCGCCACGCAGACGGTTCGGTCACGCTCTGGAAGCCGAGCGCGGTCGGCCCAACCATGGTCGTGATGTGCCCGGTCCACTCCGATGGCCTGTCAGCTGCCCTGCGGAATGGACGACCGGCAAAACAGGCCGGGTCCTCCCGCCGGGGGTGGCCCTCGAACGTGGGTAAGGCGACCCCTGCTGTTTGTGCAGACAGACGGGTCGGCAGCTGATGTCGTGTCCGTGTCCGACGGCCGATGGCTGCCACACTTGAGAAATGGGTCGGTCCCGGGAAGGTCGCCCAAGGGCTCGACATCGATGTGCGCCACGTCGCGCGGCTCGGGGACAAAGGCGTCCTCCGGTTTCGGACCGGGAAGCGCGGGCGGGAATACCCGTGGCCCGAGTCCTTGCATGCGTACCTGCGCTATCAGATCGCGGAGGCGATCGGCAGCGGCCAGGGGAACGCAGCGAAGCTCGACCTCGACGAGGAGCGCGCGGCGTTGCTCCGCGTCCAGCGCAAACGCGAAGAGCTCAAGCTGGCGCAGGAGCAGGAGGTGCTGGTCCCGCGCGCGTACATGCAGCAGATGCACGAGCAGCTGGTGGCGCGTCTGCAGGCGATCGTGCGCGCCTGGCCCGAGCAGTGGATGGCCACACTCCGCATCCGGGGGCTCGACGCCGAGAGCGCGGAGCTGCTCCTGCAGCTGCAGGAGGAGGCGTTGATCAGCGGGATCCACGGCGCGATCGCCGACGCGGATCCGGAGAGCGATGAGGACGTCCTTGAGGATGCCGCGTGAGTGAGTGGCTGCAGGTCCTGCCGCAGCAGCGCGAGCGCTACCGCCGCGAGATGCAGCGCTTGGCGGCGCAGTACTTCACGCGTCGCGAGCGCTTGTCGCCCTCGGAGACGATCGAGCAGATCCGCGTGCTAGGCGCACCGACGGTGAAGGAATTGTGCGGACCGTTCCGCTGGCGGCAGACTCCCTATCTGCGCCCCATCTTCGAACGGTTCTGGAGTCGGGGCTTCAGTGAAGGCGCGGTGGCCAAGGCGTCACAGCTCGGGTTCACCGACAGCATTCTGATCAACATCACGGCCTACGCCGCTTACGCGCGCCCTGGCTCCATCTCGATCCTCGTGCCGAGCGACGTGTTCGCGGAGGATTTCTCGAAAGACAAGATCGATCCGCTGCTGGAGCACAGCCCGATCGTCGCCGCCGCGTTTGCGTCCGCGCGGTCGCGCGATGCCAATGCGACGCTCTTGAACAAAAAGATGACCTCGGGCTATCGCCTGCGCATCTTCGGGGCGAACAGTGTGAAGCGCCTGAAGTCCTTCGCCGGCATCTATCGGCTGCTCGATGAGACCGATGACTTTGAGAACGATCCGAAGCAGGGTGACCCGGAAGATCTGCTCGATCGCTCAGCGTTAACCGGCAGTGATCACGCGGTGCGCAAGCTGAAAGGCACCACGCCCACGCTCGATCACGGTCGTGGCTGGAAGGACTACCTCGCCGGGGATCAGCAGAAGCTGCATATTCGCTGCCCGTCCTGCAGCGTGCCGTTCGTGCTGTCGTGGCAGCTGATTCGCTGGGACAAAACCACGGAGCATCATCCCGAGACCGCGCACGCGGTGTGTCCGCACGGCCACCGCATTCCGCACGAGTTGAAGGAGTCGCTGGTGACGGCTGGCGAGTACATCGCGATGAACCCCAAGGCCACGATGCCGTCGTGGCATATCCCGGGGTTCGTCAGCTTCGCCGAGCAGATGGCCTGGCCGAAGATCGTGACCAAGTTTCTGGAGGCGGGGAAGGATCCCGCCAAGTTGAAGGTGGTCTTCAACACCCGCTTTGGTGAGCCGTTCGAAGATAGGAGTGGCGAGCGCATTGTCGTAAAGTCTCTGCGCGATCGCCGCCGCATCTACGCCGCCGAAGTGCCGGCGGGTGTCGGTGTGCTGACGCTCACCGTCGACGTGCAACGCCAGTGGCTTGAAGTCCTGCTGGTGGGCTGGGGCGCCGGTGAAGAGTCGTGGCGCATTCATCATTGGCGCCTCGAAGGCGACACGAGTGTGACGAGTGCGGTGCCAGGCAAGCTGACCGTGTGGGATCGCCTCGACACGATCATCCAAGGCGTGTACGTGCATGAAGCCGGCGTCGCGCTCGCACCCGCCATCACGCTGATCGACGCTGCCGACGGTGAACGCAGCCAGGTGGTGTACGATTTCTCGAAGGCGCGCACGGCGTGGAACGTGTACGCCGCACGCGGCGAGAAGACGTTTCGCGGCAAGGATCGGCCGAGTCGGAGCGCCATGGTGCGCATGGGCAAGGCGAGTGATCAGGCGGTGCGCCTGGTGCTGATGAACACGTACGCCGCGAAGGATGCGGTGTTCGGCCGGCTGCGGATCGAGAAGCCCGGCTTTGGGCACATGCACTTCAAGCTCACGCCGGACGACAGCCCTGAATTCCCGCCGGATTTCTATGCGCAGTGGGAGAACGAAAAGAAGGTCACGCAGCCGATCTACCGGAACTCCACGGTGATGGAGGAGGTGTGGATCACCACCGGGCGCAACGAGTGGCCTGACTTGGAGATGATGGCGCTCTGCGCGCTGCACCAGCTGGGCGATGTCGTGCGGCACAATTTGGTGCAGCTGGTGGCGCAGGTGGCGGCGCAGGGCGACGCGCTCCGCGCACAGAAGGCCCTTGGCTTGCCGCGGTTCCCCGTGGCGGCTGAACGGCCGTCCACGCCTGGACGCGATCGCCCCCGGTGACACGGAGGGGCCTTGCGCGACACACAGCGACAACCCAGTATATCGCGCAGCGCCCCACGCGGGCCGTAGGGCTGGCGAGATCGTTCGCCAGAGAGCGCCCCGAGCGGGCCTGATGTCGAGCACCGAAGGTTTCGCGCCGTCCTGGCGCGCGGTGTGTCGCATCATGGCCTGCTTTTTTGCGCCCCATGCCCTCGCCGCTGCAGATCCTGACCGCCATTGATGACGCGATCTTTGCGATCGTCAGCAAGCGCGTCGCGGAAGTGGAAGTGCGCGGCCAGCGATTCCGCGCCTCCGATCTCTCGCAGCTTCGCGAGCTCCGCAAGGAGTATCAGCAGCTCGCGCGCGAAGACGGCAGCTTGCCGGTCGTGTCCCGGGGACCCGTCATCGAGCCGCTCGCCCGATGACTCCCACCCAGCGCCGTGCCCGCCAGCGGGCCGTGACCCGCATCGCGGCAACGCGCGCGGCGCAGTCGTACCGATACGCAGACGCCGGGCAATTCGCCGGCGCCAAGGAGCGACCCAACACGCGCGGATGGGGCCCGCGCGCGCAGAGTCCGAACGCGGACACGGTCGGCGATCAGCAATCGCTGCGCTCTCGCGGTCGTGATGCCGAGCGCAACTTCGCGCTCGCCGCCTCGGCGATGATCACGTTCGATACCTGCGTGATCGGCACGGGCCTCCGGCCGATGCCGCGCATCGACTACGGGTATCTCGGGATCAGCGAAGACGCCGCGACGGCGTTGTCGTCGACGTTCATGCGGCACTACACGCTGTGGGCCAACAGCCGCGAATCGTCGTTCGATCAGAGCGCCACGTTCGGGCAACAGCAGCGCGTCAGCCTCGCGGCGCGCCTCCTGAATGGTGATCACTGGGTGGTGTTCCGCTTTGACGCGCCGGGGCCCTACGGCTTCGCGCTGCAGCACATCGAGGCAGATCTCGTGCGCACGCCGCCACGCGTGCCAGCCGATGCCGGACAGATCGTCGATGGGGTCGAGTTCGACGGCAACGGCGTCGCGATCGCGATTCATGTCGCGCCCGCCTATCCGGATGATCTGCAGGGCAGCAACAACCCGGACGCCTGGGTCCGGGTGCCGATCTTCGCCGGCACCACGCGCGTGGTGCTGCATCAGTGCGGACGTCGGCGCGCCGGCCAGGCGCGCGGCACCACGATTTTCGCGCCGGTGCTCGAAGATCTGAAGGGGCTCACCGACTTCTCGGAGAGCGCGCTCACCACCGCAATCAACGACAGCATCTTCACCGGTATCTTCAAGACGCCGCGTGGCTCGACGCTGTTGCAGAACACGATGCTGACGGCGCGTGACCCGGAGACCGGGGCGCTGATCGCGACGTCGATCGAGGCCACGGGGCTGCCGAAGCCGCCTAAGCTCGGCTCAGGCAACAGCATCAGCATGTACGACGACGAGACCTACGAGGCGGTCGAGTCGAAGCGGCCGTCGCCGCAGTTCGATCCGTTCTGGTCTTCCGGTGTGAAGCGCTTCGGCGCCGGCATCGGGTTGCCGCCAGAACTCATCCTGCGAGCGTTCACCGCGTCTTTCTCAGCATCCAAGGGTGCCGTCAACGAGGGGTTCCGCACGATCTACAGCGTGCGCGGCGATGAAGAGACCAATCTCTGCAACCCGGTCTACGAGATGTTCTTCACCGTGCTGCAGCTGCGCGGCATCCTGCGTCTGCCGCGCTTTGCGGAGGATCCACTCGCCCGCGCGGCGTATCTGAATCGCGCGTGGTCCGGGCCGATTCCCGGCTCGATGAATCCGCTCGATGAAGCGCGGGCCGCTGAGATCCGTCTCGACAAGCTCATCACCACACACGAAGAAGAGACCGCGGACTACAGTGGCGAGAGCTGGGAGTCCAACCACGCGCAGCAGGTGAAGGAACATCGGGCGCAAGAAGCGGATCGCTTGCGTCTGCCGCTCGCCGCGGAGCCTACCGCGACGGCGTCGCGCCCGGCACCCGAGCCGTCGGTGGCGACGCGTGAAGAGGCAGCCGCCAATGCATAACCGACTGGCTGCGCTGGCCGCACCTTGGGCGATTCTGCCGACCGCCCTGCAGGCATTGCAGGCCAGCCTGCATCGGCAACTCGTGCAGGGTGTCACCGGCACACCCGGCGACCCGCCGAGCGCCAACACCGACCGCCGGTTGATGCAGGTGCGTGCCGGCGTCGCACTGATTCCCGTGATGGGCGTGCTGTATCGCGCGGATGATCTCGACTGGCAGGTGAGGGGCTACGAAGTGGCCACCTACGCGCGCATCGCGATCGATGTGCAGACCGCGCTCGATTCCGGCGAAGTGCATGCGCTGCTCCTCACGATCGATAGCCCCGGCGGCCAGGTCTCCGGCATGCAGGAGTGCGCGGAGCTCGTGCGCGCGGCCAGTGCGCGAAAGCCGGTCTGGGCGCACGTCGATGGCATGGCGGCAAGCGCCGCGTACGGCCTCGCGTGCGCGGCCGAGCGCATCGTGGCCAATCCGTCCGCGATGGTGGGCAGCCTCGGCACGATGATGGGCATGTACGACATGTCGGAGATGCTCAAGCAGATGGGCATCACCGAGTACGAGTTCATCTCGTCGGTGAGCCCGCACAAGAATCCGGATCCCGGCACACCGATGGGGCGCGAGGACTATCAGGCGCTCGTCGACACGCTCGGCACCGTGTTCATCGAGCACATCGCATCGATGCGCGCCGTGACGTCGGCCGAGGTCCTCGCCGACTATGGCCAGGGCCGCATGATCGTCGGCGCCGATGCGCGCACTGCCGGGCTGATCGATGCGCTCGGTACATGCGAAGACACGCTCGCGGCGATGGCCGCGCTGCGCTCCGACCCGCGACGGCTTCGCGGGACTTCACCAGCGGCGGCGCGCGCGCTGTCGCCTTCGATGGATCCAGCGATGACGAAAAAGACTGACCCGTCGGCGGTGACCACGGACGATACTCCGGGCGCCACTGACACTCCTCCCGCGCCAGCTGCCGCTGCGCCTCCCGTCGCACCCTCTGCAGCCGCACTGGCGCCGGTGCTCGCCGCCGATCGCACGCGCGTGATCACCTTGCTCGAACTCGCCGGTGTGGTGCTCGCCGAACAGATCAGCTCTGCGATCACCGACGGCACGAGCGCGGAGACGTTTGCCGTCGCGGCGCTGCGTGCCGTGCGCGCGGAGCAGACCGGCAAGATCACCGCGCTCGAGGATCACTCGGGCGCCCTGCAGGGCAAACTCGCCCCTCCCCAGCGTCCTGCTGCTGCCGCGTCGATTGACGCCGCAGAAATCGACGCGATCATGGCCCACGTGCCGAAGGAAGCCCGCGCATGACCGCCCCGAACGTTGCTCTCTCGACTGGTCCGACGCGTGATCTGCTGATCAGCGGGACGCAGCCGATCGCCGATGACGAAGTCACGGTGCTGCTCGGCGCCGCGTACACGCGCGGCACCGTCCTCGGTCGCATCACGGCCTCGGACAAGTACACGCTCTCCGCCTCTGCGGCGGTGGACGGCAGCCAGACGCCCTCGGCGATTCTGCTGCACGACATCCCGGCCGATGCCGCCGATCGCAAGGCGAACGTCGGCTTCACGGGCCAGTTCAACCCCGATGCTTTGACGCTCGGCGCCGGACACACCATCGCCTCGATCCGGTTTGGCCTGCGCCAGCTCGGGATCTTCCTCAAGTCCATCTCCAAGGTCTACTAACCATGGAACCGTTCAACACTACCACGGTGATGGGTGTCGTCGAGCGCATCAAGCGCCCGGCGCTCTTCCTGCTCAACACGTTCTTCCCGACGGTGCAGACGTTCGACACGCTCGAGGTGTACTTCGACACCGAAACCGACGACCTCACCATCGCGCCGCTCGTGTCGCCCTTGGTCGCCGGCAAGGTGGTCGAGTCCGAGATTTCGCGCGCCACGTCGATCAAGCCGGCGTACGTGAAGCAGCTCTATCGGATGCGCGCCGGCGAATCGCTGGTGCGCCTGCCTGGGGAAGCGGCTGGCGGTTCGCTCTCGCCGGAAGCCCGGCGCCGGCGAGTCCTGGCGCGCAACGCCGAGCGTGGCCTGCTGGCCGTGCAGCGCCGCAAGGAGCTGATGGCGGCCGAGTATCTGCGTACCGGCAAGGTGACCATCACAGGCGAAGGATATGGCACCAAGGTGCTTGACTTCGGCCGCCTGTCGACGCTGACCAAGACGCTCGCCGGCGTCGCGCTGTGGACGGACAGCGCCAGCAACCCGCTGGCCGCGTGCGAGGCGTTCTCGCGCGAAGCCGAAGACGCGGATGACGGCGCGCCGCTGTACGACGTGGTGATGGAAGGCACGGGGAAGACCGCGTTCATGGACCGGCTGAAGGCGCGTGGTGACGAGAAGCTGCTCGACTCCACGCTGCGTGGTACGACGGACTCCGCCAACTTCTCGCCGCGGACGGAGAAGTTCTACAAGTTCGCACAGTTCGGCCCCTTCAACTTCTGGTACTACAACGACTCGTATCGCGATGCGGCGGGCGTGATGCAGAAGTTCATGGGCGCTGGCGAAGTGCTCTTCGTCGGCCCGATCGATGGTCGACAGTTCCATGGCGCGATCGAGGACGACGACGCGATGGATGGCACGGACGGGTACTACGAAGGCGATGTGTTCATGAAGTCGTGGAAGGAGAAGAACCCGTCCGCGACGTATCTCCTGGCGCAGAGCGCGCCGATCGTGGCCGGCCGTCGCCCCAATGCGTCGCTGCGCGCGAAGGTGACGCCATGAGTGATCGGATTCAGGTCTACCTGCGCGAACAGGTCGAGGATGGCGTCTCGGTCTTCGCGGCCCACAGCGTCGCGGAGTTCGATGCGGCGGAAGCACAGCGCCTCATGGACAATGGCGTGGCGGTCCTCGCAGCCGACATGGCGATGCCAGCCGTCGCCAATGAAGCGGCCGAGCAGCTGGCCACGCAGTTGGCGACGCTCACCCTGGCGCACGCGGATCTGCAGGCGTCCCATGACGCCTTGTCGGAGAACGTCACCGCCGCGAATGCCGAGATCGATCGGCTGACGCGCGAGCTGGCTGCCGCGAAGCAGAAGGGTGGGGCCCGCGCGTGAAGGCAGTACTGCCGCCGGAGGCGCGTGACGCGTGGCTCGAGCTGTTCGGCGAGCCAACGCGGCACGCGTCGTGGGCGGCGTCGCGGCCGACGATCTTCGGTGTGCATTTCGTTGACGCCGCGGAGCTGCGTGCCGAGATGGATGTGCAGGTGCAACAGGAAGGCGAGGTGCTGATCGTCGCACACGACGCCCTCGGCGATGTGGCCGTGGGTGACGTCATCGTGTGCGGTGGTCGCTCGTTGGAAGTCCAGCATGGGCCGCTCCGCATCCACGATACCGCCTGGGATATCTGGGGCGTCTTTTCGGAGCGTGGCTGATGCGCATGATCTGCGTCCGCTGGGTCGCGGATCTGCTCAAGCATCCGACGCTCGGCGTGAATGCGATTGCCGGGCAGGAGAACCGCTTTCCCGACTGGCCCGCTGTCCCGCTGGTCGAGGTGTTCGACGAAACGCGCGAGCTCTGGCTGGCGAACAAGACGCTGCCCTCGACGGTGCTGCAGGGCACGCCCTTCGGCTTGGTGATTGCCAGAATGGGCACCAGCGAGAGCGATGCGCTGCCGTACAGCAATGGCTACGCGTCCGTCACGATCGGGATCCGCGTGATCGCCCGGGTGAAGGTCGGCCAGACCCCGCGACACGACATCGCAGTGATGGCTGATCAACTGCTCCGCAACGTGGAGCGCGTGTTGAAGTCGCAGCTCAAAGGCTACGTCGCCGAGCAGCTGCAGGTGATTCCCGGTGTCGACGTCGTCGTGCCGGATGATGACAACCTCTGTTCGAATCACAGCGGCCGCGCCGAGCTCGATGGCGGGCTGGTGATGGATCTCCTGGAAGTGCACTTGAGCGCGCACGATGGCTGGGCGCTCGACGTGTACCCGCCCCCCACTTCGTAAGCCGAGACCCCGCCCATGGCGATCAAGAGCACGTTCATTCGACGCCCGACGCAACTCGTTGCGTTCCGTGATGCCACGGGCAGCGTCCTCAATTCCACCACCACCCTCGCCTACGCGGCCGGGGTGTCCAGTATCACCGTCGTCTCCGGCACCAACGCGATCATTGGCCCCGCCCGCATCAACAACGGCGAGGACATCGAACGCATCGACATCGCCAACGTCGCCGGTGCAGTGCTCACCCTCGCCCGCCCGCTGCGCCGCTCCCATGCGATCGGCGTCCAGGTCGTGGCCCAGGTGGCGGAGGATGTCGGCGACGTTGATGGCGACGTCACGCTCACCATGTCGCGCGAATCGACCGACCAGTTCTCGTCGATGCGCTTCATCAGCTTCGGCAAGTTGATCGGGAACGCCTCGGGCTCGTTCGCGGCGCGGATCCTCGGCACGACGGTTGAGAACTTTGCGCTCTGCTGCGGTATCCCGCGCACGTCGATCGTCGGGACCGGGGCCAGCCTCGCCAACGTGAAGACCTTCACGACCGACTTCAGCACCGTCGACTCGGTGAATGACCTGTCCTTGGCGGTGGTCTCCAAGCGGCAGGACGGCACCAGCACGGTGTTCGAGTTCTGGGGCGTGAACATGGACTACACCCAGGTCTCGATGCAGTTGGCCCGCGCGCAGAACGGCGCGGTGCCGATGCGCGCGGCACTGATCGGCGCGGCGGCACAGTTCGATTCGGCGCCCGTGTTCGTGGCCAGCCAGGCGTTCCGCGCGACCAAGGGCAAGCTGTTCAAGGAGCTGAACGCGGTCGGTGTGGTGTCCGATGCCGCGGTGGCGGCAACCACGGTGGCCACCGCGGCCGTCGCTGGTGCCACCACGCTGCTCCTCACGTCGGCCACCGACATCCTCAACAACGACTGGATCATCCTCGGCACGGAGGACACGCTCGAAGTGCACTGGGTGCTGTCGAATGCCACGAACACGCTGACGCTGCGCACCCCCTTGCTGCGGGATCAGGCGGTCGGCGTGCGAGTGATCAGGGCGCTGCGCACGGCGTTCGGCGCGGTCGCACAGGGTGGCGCGACGTTTGACGTCGGCGGCAGCACCAGTCCGATCATCGTCGAGAACCGGGTGTTGCCTGTCGGCATGCAGCCGCAGAACGCGCAGGCGGCCATGACGTTCAGCGTGCATGACCTGAACTTGTCAGCGATCGCGCGGTCGCTCGGCATCCCGCAGTCGGCAATCTCGTCCAACGCGCTGCTGCTGTCGGAAGCGCTGCTGTCGTCGACGATTCAGGCGATCTACCTCGAAGGCGTCACCCAGGACAACACGGTCTGCATCCTGACGCTCTGGGGCTGCACGCAGGATCTGGCGAACTTCAGCCTCGCGCTCGGTGGCCAGAACCCGACCTCGCTGCCGTACTCGGTGCAGCCGAGCAGCGGTGTGCAGTTCGTGCAGTACGCGGCATGAGTGACGCGCTGATGCTCACGGCGGCCGACCTCGATGTGGCGTGCACGCCGCTGCTGACGCAGCTGCGGGCGCGTCGCGTCGTGTCGGAGGCTGAGCTCACCGCGATCGTGCCGGTCGACCACGAGGACGTGTACGCCTGGCTGAGCTGCTACGGCCAGCTGCGCGCGTGGGTGAGCGGCGCGGGGAGTGCGGGGACGGCTGATAGCCATGATCAGGCGGACGCCCTCGTCGCGCGGTCGCTGCGGCAGGCGCCGGTGCCGTTGCCGGAGATCGGCAATGGGTCGTGGGCCGTGTACGACAAGAGTTTCCAGACGCTGACGCATCTGCTGATTCTGGACGCGCAGCTGAATCGACTGACGGCGCGGCTGGTGGCGTTGACGGCTGACGGCACCACGCTCGATCAGATCGACGATGGATTGCCGGTCGCGGAGGCGGTGGCGTACGTCACGCACCTGATCGTCTGGACGTGGATCACGCCAGGCGCGGGCCTGCCATTCGACGCACGCGATCCGGCACCGGTCGTACCGGAGTCGGTGTCGACGCTGTCGTCGCTGGAATTGCTGCACATCCACCGCGCGATCGCGACGTTCGCGCAGCAGACAGCGGCACTGCAGGTGCTGATCGATCCGATCGCGGCGCGCGACAACGGCCGGCGGCCGTCGTGGTCCGGGCTGTTCGAGTCGCTCGGCGCGGAAGCGCATGTCGACCCGGGTGAGCTCGCGGTCACGTATGGCCTGAACAAGGTGCTCGCGATGACGCGGCTGGCCGGCGATCGGCACCGGCCGGTGGAGCGCGACGCGTGAGGTCGACCGACCTGCTCGCGCGGATGCGGCTGGACTCGTCGCAGTTCGACAAGTCCCTGAATCAGTCGCAGACCACGCTGCAGCAGTTTGCGCGCACCTCGGCCGCGTTGCCGGGCGGGCGCGGATCGCTGTTCTCACAGCTCGCCACCGATGCGGCCACACTGACGCCCCTGATTGGGTCGCTGCCGCTCGGCATCGCGGCCGTCGGCGCCTCGGTCGTGGCACTCGGCGTCTCCGCGCAGCGCAGCGGGCAGCAGTTTGAGTTCGCACTCACGCGCATTCAGACCCTCGGCGCCGATGCGCAGCAGAATCTCACCGCGGTGCGTGACGGGATCCTCGACACGTTCCGCAACACGCCGTTGGCCGAGTCGCTGACGGATGTCGTCGAGGCGAACTACGAGCTGCAGTCGAGTGGGCGGAGCGCAGCCGAGTCGATCAAGGACACCCGGGTTGCGGCGCTCGCGGCCGTCGCCGGATTCACCACGACCCGTGTGGCGGTCGATGGCATCACGACGGCGACCAATGCGTGGAAGGGATCGATCGACGACGCGGAGCAGGCGAGCGACATCCTCTTCGTCGGCGTGAACCGTGGCAAGGTCCGGTTCGATGAGCTCGCGGCCAGCATCGGCAACGTGGCGCCGACGGCCTCGGCGCTTGGCGTCTCGTTTCAGGAGACCGTCGGTGCGATCGCCACGCTCTCGCTGCAGGGTGTGCGGACGTCGACGGCGGTGGAAGGCTTGCGCTCCGCGCTGATCAACATTCAGGCGCCGACGGAAGGCTTCAAGCGGGACTATCGGGAGCTGGCCGAGGACTTCGACGCGTCACGCCTGGCGCGCGATGGGTTCCTTCAGTTCCTGACCGACTTCGACCGGGACTCGGGCGGCAGCCGCGACGCGCTCAAGGCGCTCTTCAGCGACACCACCGCGTTCAACACGGCGCTGGGCCTGCTATCGGAAGGTGGTCGCGTCTATCAGTCCGTGCTGGCCGACATGGCGACCGCCAGCGGCTCTACGCAGAAGGCGTTCGATCTCGTCAACGGATCGTCGGAAGCGCAGGAGCGGGTGATCCGGAACCGGCTCACTGCGGCGTGGACCGAGTTCGGTGAGAGCTTGAACACGAGCGTGCTGCCGGTGCTGCAGGCGGTGGCGTCGATCCTCGAACGCATCAACAACGCACCAACGACGCCCGGCGCCAGTGCCATCAATCGGCAGGTCGCCGCGGCGAGTGCGTTCCTGGACGATGCGCTCGGCTTCACGCTGATCAACAAGCTGCTGGTCAGCGACGTCGCCACGCCGTTCCGGCCGTCTGGTGGTGGGCCCGGTCGCAATGGGCTTGGGCTCGACTCGTCGTTGTCTGGGCC
This sequence comes from Gemmatimonadaceae bacterium, assembly GCA_031414435.1. Taxonomy (GTDB): domain Bacteria; phylum Gemmatimonadota; class Gemmatimonadetes; order Gemmatimonadales; family Gemmatimonadaceae; genus JACMLX01. Next base: position 7,824 of record JANNVN010000541.1, on the reverse strand, counting down.
GACGCTCGGCTCTGCGCTGCGGAATCTGAACGGCATCGACCTGACCACGGGCGGCGCGATTCCGACAGCGGCACGCGCGCAGCCCGCTGCACCGCTGACGGCCGAGCAGCGCGCCGCCGTCAAGGCGGCCGAGTCTCAGCGGACGAAGATCCGGGAGGAGGCCGCCAAGCTGCTGGTGGAGCTCGACGACGTGACCACGCGGGCGCTCGATGGCGTCGCCGGCGCGCTCCGGCGCACGATCGGGAAGACGGTCGAGGAAGTGCAGGCGCTGCTCGCCTCCAATGCGATCAGCGCTGAAACCAAGGCGGGCCTGCAGTCGCGCTTGAACAGCTTCACTGCGCTGCAGGGTGAGCTGCTCGACGCGCAGCAGGATGCGACAACGACGGCGGCCGTGCTGGCACAGGCCGAGCAGGAGGAGCAGTCGCGCGCGCTGGCACGCATCAGCATTCGGGAACAGGATCTGATGCTGAAGAAGTCCGAGACGAAGAACCTCGAAGCCCAGGCGCTGCTGGAGAAGCAGCTGCTCGAGCTTGGCCGGGCGCGCGCGGCGCTGACCGGTGATGTCTTCGCGCTGCCAGATTCGATTGATCAGGTGAAGGAGTCCAGCGATGGACTGCGCACGGCCATCTTCGGCGCCGTCGACGGCGCGATCGCGCTGGCCGACGCGTTCGGCGGGGTCTCGAACGAGACGCGCCGCACGCTGCAGAATCTCTCACTGATCGGCCGCAGTTTTTCGGAGTACCGCAAGGCACAGCGCGACGCGACCACGAACAACACCGCTCTCGGTGGGGCCGCCCGGCTGACGGCCGCGGCGAGTGCAGCGTCCGGACTCCTGTCGCTGGTGGCCGGCATCGGGAGCGCCTTCGATGCGCGGAAGGACGAGCAGCGCCGGAACACGCAGGCGCTGCGCGATCTCACGCTCAAGATCGGCGACCTGGCGAGCCTCACTGTCTCCGGCGACTCGCTCTCGCGAATCTCCCGCGTCGTCAGCGATCCGCAGCGCTTCCTGAACTCGCTGCGCGGCGGCACCCGGATCAGCGACCAGCCGGCGGAGATCGCACGACAGGCCGGCGTCTCGCTCGCTGAGCTGAATGCGCTGCTCACCGAGTTCGGGATCACGTTCGATCGCGATCTCGGCGCGATCGTGCAGTTGTCTGATGCGCTCAAGCAGGCCGATCTCAACGCCTACGTCGATACCGTCACCGGATCGCTGCAGCGCTTTCAGGATTCGCTCACGGCGGACGGCATCACGGATCCGCTCGAGATCCTCACGCGTCGGATCGCGGCGCTGACGCAGGGCACGACCGGGTTCCCGGCGCTCGCGTCCGCGCTCGAAGGGCTCGATCTCTCCAGCGTCGAGGCGCGCGCGACCGCGCTCGATCGCACCCGCGCGCTCTTCAGCCAGGTGCAGAACGGGACGCTCGGGCTCGACCAGTTCGGCGGCTTCTCGATCAGCGATGCGCGGCAGCAGCTGTTGGATCTGATCAGCGGGTTGCGTGAATCCGTGGCCGGTGGGAGCACCGGCACCGGTGGCTTCAACGAGACGCGCAGCATCACGGAAGTCACCGGCTCCCGCCTGGTGAGCTACCTCAGCTACCTGCCGCAGATCGCGGCCGACATCCGCGCGATCGCGGCCGCGTTCCAGATCCCGACGTTGCCCTCCTTCGTGACGCCGTCGATCGGATCGTTCGCCGGATCCGCCGGCAGCGCGGCGTTCACGATCGCCGCGCTCACCATCAACGTGACGCTGACGCGCGAGCTGCTCGGCGTCGATGCTGGCCAGACGATCGACCGCGCGAACACGTTCGGTCGCGCGTTGGGTGGCAGCATGATCAGCGAGATCGACCGGCAGCTTCGGGAACGGCAGCTGCGCGAGAAGCTGTATCACGGTGACAACCGGATCGTGCAGTGACGGCGCTGTTCCTTGACGGCGTTGACGCCACGGCGTCCTACGGCCTCTACCTCGCGAGTGACGAGGGCGCCCGCGACTTGCCGTCGGTGCGGCTCGACACGCTGCCGATTCCGGATGTAGCGGGCGTCAGCATGTTCGCACTGCCGCAGATCGAGGCGCGCCCGCTCTCGCTGCAGTGCGTGCTCAAAGGCGCGAGTGTCGCCGACGTGCGCACGAAGCGGGACGCGCTGTATGCCGTCCTGCGCCGTGGTCGGGTGACAGTGCGGATGGCGGATGCGCCGACGCGCGAGCTCGCGGTGCAGGTGATCAGCGCGCGGGTGGCGAGCAGCGGGGCGCAGATGCTCGCGAAGACGCTGCCGATCGCGATTGAGCTGCTGGCGCTCGATCCCTACTGGGTCGACATGACGCCGCAGTCGATCGCCGTGGGCCCAACGCCGACGGCGATGCCTCTCGGCACGGCGCCCTCATTGCCGGTGATCACGCTGGCCACGCCTGGCGCCGTGCTCTCGGTCACGCTGCGCAATGCGCTGGGGGTGGTGATCACCCAGCTGCAGCTGGCCGGCCTGACGCCGGGTGTGGCGGTGACGATCGACTCGGCGTCGCGCACGATCCGGCAGGGCGCGATCAGTGTGCTCTCGACGCTCATTGCCGGTGACTTCCCGGTGCTCGATGCGGTGGCCGACGGCGACTACGCGGCCAGTGCCTGGCCGACGATCGCGATCAGCCAGAGCGTCGGCGTGGTGCAGTACGCGCGGCGGTGGGCATGATCACCGCGACCCGCTGCCGGCGCCTCGAAGTGTGGTCGGCGCTGCAGTGCGCCGGCGGCCGCCGCTTGGCGATCTGGCCACTGGTGATCGCGGCCGCGACCTCCGGGCTGCTCGGCCTCAACTCGACGCTGACCGCGCAGGTGCCGCTCGATGCCGAGGCGTCGACGGCGCTGACGCAGTGGACCGTGGTGCGCGTGTGGGAGAATGACACGCGCTGGGATGAGTGGGTGGTCACGGATGTGACGCGCGACGACACGAGTGCGGTGGTGACGTTCACCGCCGGCTGGCCGCACCTGCTGCTCGGCAAGGCCGGCTTGGTCGAGGAGCGCACGGCAGACGGTCGCGTGCGCCTGCAGATCGATCGGGTGGGCCAGACGCTGCCGGTGCTGATCGATGATCTCGTCATCGCCCCACTCGAGGCGCTCGGCGTGTCGTGGGTCACGCGCGGGGATGTCACCTCGACCGCGGTGCGCGACCTCACCCTGTCGGCCAGCACACCGCTGCAGGCGCTGGAACTGATCGCGGCACCGGATCAGGAGCTGGCCTTTCGCCGCGTCGGCATCGGCGGCTACGCCATCGATGTCTTGGCGCGGGTGGGCGTCGATGGCCCGGTGCTCGATCTCCGGGCCGCGCGGAACCTGCTGACGTTCCGGCAGGATGAGGTGCTGAGTGAGCATGCGACGGTGATCACGGCGCAGGGCGCGGTGCTTGACGGCGAAGCCGGCACGATTGCGGAGGCGGTGTGGCAGGTCACGGCCGTCAACGGGAATCGTGTCACGCTGGCCGATGTCAACGGCGGCACCGGTCCGATCGCGTACGATGCGCAGCTCGACAGCTTCCAGTTGGAGCGGCCGAACGGCACGACGATGCCGATCGTCGAGAGCACGTTTGCGACCCAGCAGGTCGAATGTGGGATGACGCCGGCGTTGACGATCGGCGATCTCGTGCGCGTGGTCGATGCGGCGGCCGACGACCTGCTGGCGTTGCCCTGTCCGCCGGCGGTGCGAGAATTCAGCCGCATTGCCGGCACGATCGAACGCGCGGATCTGCCAGGGCATCGCAACCTGATCCCGAACAGTGTGCTGCGCGCCTGGGCGGGTGCTGGCAGCACGCCACCGGATGGGTGGACGACCATCGGCACCGTGACGCTCAGCCGCCTCACCACGGGCCCGCAGATCCGCCGTGGCGTGTCAGCCCTGCAGGTGGTCACGGGTGGCGCTGGCGCGGGCGTGGCGACGCCGGCGGCCAGCATCGTCACCACAGCCGAGCGGCCGTATCTCAGTGGCTACGTCACGCTCTGGGTGACGGCTGGCCAGGTGCGCGTGGAGCTGGTGGCCACCACCGCCGGCGGCACCAAGGTCTATCCGCTCGGCGGCAATCTCGCGACCAACTCTGAACTCAACGTGCCGACGGATCTCGGGCTCACCGGGATCGATGCGTTCGCGGCCGGCATCACCAGCGCGTTCCTGCGCGTGGTGCAGCACAGCACCGCGGGGGCCACGGTCATCATCGAGAGCGCGCAGCTGACCCGCTCCGCGTCGCAGCTGCCGTTCGTCGAAGGCTCGGGTGGGAATCTGTTGTGGCAGGCGATCAACCAGGCGCTGCAGACCAACGCCATGCCGCGTCTGCGGTCGACGGTGAGCTTCCTCGATCTCGCGCGCCTCGATCCGGTGACGTTCGGTGAGGATTGCACCGTGACGCTGGGTGGCACCGCGCGGGTCGTGCTGCCCAAGCGGAACATTGATGGCCTCGCGCGCATCGTGCAGGTCGATCGCAACCTGCTGGTCCCGGGCGATACCGCGATTGTCCTCAGTGACAAGCCGGAAGATCTGAGCGGGTCGTTGGCGCGGGTGACGTGGCGGCCACGCCCGATCCCGAACGCGCCGATTGTTGTTCTGGCGGGTGACCTCAGTGCGAGCACGGCGTTCGACGGCGCCGGTGCGTTGTCGATTCTCGTCTCCGGCCCCGACGGCTCGGACTCGCTACGCGCGGCGGTGAGTACGAGCGGGATGCCGAGTGCGGCGACGGTCGATGCGGCCGCCGGCTCGCTGCGGGTGGATGGCGTCGAGGTGAGCGTGCTGACGAGTGTCGGCCCGTACGCGCCCGGGACAATCGTCTACATCGCCGTCCGCGCGTATCGCAGTGGCGTCGGCACCCGGCTGCTCCAGCTGACCGACGCCGCCGATGCGGCCGACGCCGCACAAGGGCCATCGCTCGAGGTGCGCTACCTCCAGACGTCGACGCAGGTGCAGGTCACGTATGCGGTCATCGGCACCGCGACGTATCGCGTCAACGATGTGCTCACCACGCTCCCCGCGTCGCCGTTCATCATCGCCCGGCCTAGCGCGCTGGCGCCGCCGTTCGTTGGCGCGATCACGGTGGTGCGCAATGGACTGACGGTCACGGAGCCGCTGGTGGTGCCGGCGCTCGGCGTGGATACCGTGACGCCAGACATCGAAGTCGAGGCGGTCAGCACTGGCAATCTGCGCGATACGGTCGCGTTTAAGGTGCGCGGCTACGAGCGGAGTGGGCGGAGCCTCACGCTGACGCGCAGCATGCTGCTGTCTGGGTGCAGCGCGGTGGGCTTCTCCGGCCCCGGCCCGCACGCGCTCGCGCAGGACCAGCAGGTGCAGATCATCAAGCCGCTCGCCGCCAACAGCGGCACGGTGCGGTTCGAGGTACTGACCTCGGCCGGCGGCCGCGTTGAGCAGTCGCGTTCGATCCCGACGCGCGATCTCACGGGCGTCGGCATCGAAGTGCTGAGCAATCCAGAGTTCCGCGCTGATTTGCCGCGACCGTACGTCGTGTACGACAACGGGTCCACTGGGCTGATCACGCTGGCGTATAGCGCGGTGGTGGGTCAGAACACGAGCGGCGTGGCCTTGGTCATCACGAAGGCGGCTGGCGGCGGTACGGCGCCTGGCAGTGGTGGCTTCACGCTCGCGATGCAGCGGAATCTGACCACAGCGTTTGTCGCTGATCGGTATCGTGAGGGTGCGCTGTATGTGATCACGCTCCGAGCATACATCCCGAACGGATTCGCGATCAACTATGCCAGCAATAACTACGGTACCGGCGGTGTCAATGAGTGGCTGAGCAGCCAAGCTGGCACGGGCGACTATGCCGAGTATGTGCTCCGGCTGCAGATCGGCGTCGGCGGGAGCTTCAGCAGTATCGGCTTCTTCTTTCTGACCGGCAACGATCTGGCCGCCGTTGAGTGGGGCGTTGCCAAGATCAACTGGCGTGATCTGAGCGCCAGCGAACGGCAGCCCGTGGCCTCGCTCACGGCGCGGCGGATTGGTGGCGACGTGGATACCGATATCCTCGAGCTCACGATCACGCCGGCGACCAGCGACTCGCGCGTCTGGCTGGCAGCAAGCACCGATACGCCGGAAAGCGGATCGGCGGGCGGGCTGAATGTGGAAGTCGTCAACGGCAGCACGTGGAACATGCCGCTGCGCGCGTTCCGCACTGGGAACGGGATGGCGTACTTCCGAGGCCGTACGCCGGGATTCGAGATTGCCGAGTGCAGCTACGTGCTGCCGGAGCAGGGCCGCGACACCGTGTCGCTCTCGATGACGGCCGAACGCGTTGGCGGCACCAGCACGACGGAAGTCGTGCGCCTCTTTCCGACGGATCCCTTCCCACAGGGAGCCGGCACGCTGACGCTCTCGCTGCTGCCGTCGACCGCGGCCGTCTCGCCGACTGGCCCGCTGTCGCTCACCAGTGGATCGCCGACGGACATCACGATCACGAAGCCGGCGCAGACCTCCGAGCCTGCGATCATCGGCGCGACGCTGTCGAATGCGAACCGTGTGAGTGCGTATCTCCCCATCAAGATTGAACCGGTGCGCCCATTGGTGCCTGGGCGCATCGAGCGGCTCGCGTCGGTGCAGAGTGGTGTTGACCACATCGAACGGTTCCGCGCATATCTGTCCACTGGTGTCGAGGTGGACTATCTGAACGTCGGCGCCACGGTGACACGCACACCGCCGAGCGGGGCGGTCAGTACCTTCGGCGCCACGGTGACACGTGATGTCGTGAACGGATGGTTCACGTTCACGCTGACCCGTGTCCCGGGCGATGCGTACTCTGCGCTGCTCGCGCTCGGCGTCGACACGAACACGGCCCGCACAGAGATCATCGTGCCGATTCCGACGGTGCCACTGACGCCGCCGGCAGATACGACACCACGCATCACGCAGATCCTGACCACGAATACCGCGATTCTCGACAGTGGGTTGTCAGACGGCGTGCTCGAGATCGCAGCGGTCTACGCGAACCTGCCTGCTGGCGGCAGCGTGCAAGCGGTGTTCCGTCAAGGGAGCAATCTGCCGGAAACGGTCGCACTGCCGAGCGTGCCCACCACGCTGCGCACGCCGGTCTCCAAGAACACCAGCACAGTCGGCCGCCAACGCCTCGATGGCGATGTGCAACTCCTCGATAGCAGCGGTGGCGTGGTCGCCTCGCTGGGATTCCTCTCCGTCTACTTCTGGGCATAACGTGACGACTTCTGAGCTCATCGCCGGTAAGACGATGGCCCTCGGGGTGGCGCTCCTCGGCGCCGTAACGGCTGCGTTGGCCGACGCCCCGGCCATTGGCGCGTCGCAAATCGAATGGGGTGCGTTGCTCACTATCGCAGCCGCACTGGTGGGCTACGGCTCGATGCGCGGTGCGCTCAAGGAGCGCCAACGATCCGACGACAAGCGATTCAAACGCGTCACGCGATCGATGGAGTACTTGGAGGCCGCCATCACGCGTGTCGCTGAGCACCTCAACATCCCGCTGTCCGACCTGCAGTCCGATTTCCGTTCCGACTCCGACGAGGATTGACCGTGAAAGCACTCATTGACCGCATTCTCACGTTCTCGCGCAGTGCCGCGTTCGCCGGCTGGCTGATTGGCGCCTGGGGGATCCTCGCGCCAGACAACGAGTTTCACTGGCCTCTGACGCGCGGCGTCATCACGGCGCTGGTTGGGTTGACGATTGCGACGTTTGGGCGGTCGGTGCTCGCTGACGCCAAGCAGCGGTCTCCGGAGTCGAAGCCGTGACGACGTCCGCCAACGCGCCACGCCTCACCCGCGACGCGCTCTAGGCACGCGTCGCGGCGGCCGGCTACGCGACCAAGCTGGCCGCGCACCCGCT
>JANNVN010000540.1:0-4580 GCA_031414435.1 Gemmatimonadaceae bacterium | reverse complement strand
ATCGGTTTGTCGCCGGGCGCGGGAGGCGTTGCAGCCTGCATGGGTTTTGCAGATCGCCAGACCGTTGGAAGCGCATCTGGCCCGGCGTGCCGAAGCTCGCCGGGCCAGAAGTCAGCCGACCGAGGTCAGCTGCGAGCTGCGATTACCAGCAGACCGGCACGCCGTCCGGGTTCGTGGCCGGCATACCCGTCGGGCGGGCTGCGGTGCCACTGAAGATGCCGCAGGCCTGAGCACCAGGAATCGTCACGCGGCCGCTCCAGCCCGTCGCGTTGGCGACCAGCGTCAGCGCCGTGTTGCCGTTCGACGGCGTGAAGTTCATCCGGCCGGCGCCAGTGCCCGTGTCCGCAATAGCGGCATAACGGCTGCTGTCGGCGAAGAAGCCTTCCTGCGCCGTGGCCAGGTTACGCATGTCGGCGATACCAGCCGAGCGCGAGGCGCGCTGCTTGGTGTTCGAGAACTTCGGGATCGCGACTGCGGCCAGGATGCCGATGATCACGACGACGATCAACAGTTCGATCAGGGTAAAGCCCTTCTTCATGCCGCTTCGCATTGGTGCAACTCCGTAGTGAGAGACCGGTCACCGCGTGGCACACTGCCAATCGGCTCGGTCTCTTCTATGGCAAGGCTGTTGCCGCAGACATTTCGAAATGTAAACCCATACAATTCAACGCTTTATGCTTCCTCGAAAGCGGCACGCTCTTCCATTGAGAGCCGCTTTTCGCCACACAGTGGGCGTTCTGCAATTCAATCGTCCGGTGCGAAAAGACGGGCGTCCGATGTTTACGGCCAGCAGACGGGCACCCCGTCTGGCGTCGCGGCGGGCATGCCACCAGGCACGGGCGCCGCTCCGACAAAAATCCCGCAGGAACTGCCGCCCGGGACCGACACCACGGCGTTCCACCCGGATGAGCCGGGCGGAGCGCCCGCCAGAGCGATGCCCAGCCCGGTGTTGCCGCGACTCAGCGAAAAACGCATCACGGCAGTGTCTGCGAGTGCCCCGTACCGGTCGCTATCGGCGTAGAAGCCCTCCTGAGCCGTGGCGAGATTCCGAAGGTCTGCGATCCCCGCCGACCTATTTGCCCGGCGTTTCGTGTTGTTGAACTTCGGGATGGCGATCGCCGCCAGAATGCCAATGATCACGACGACGATCAGCAATTCGATCAGGGTGAAGCCGTGCTGTGAGCGTCGGGCGCTCGTGAGCGTATCCATGTCGTTCTCCGGATCGGGTGAGCGACGCCGATGCGGAGTGCCGGCGTCAGCCGACATCGTTGCAGCGCCGTCATCGACCCGCTTAACCGAAGTTCCGCGCGTATCATCGCGCGCGCGCAGCACGGTATTCACCCCGCCGCATGATTCCGGTGCGCTGCATCTGTCAGGTACCGTATCACTCCCCTGCGCGGCCGTGTTTCACTCGGCGCGTTGCACATGTGCGAGCCAGGGGCACACGTGGTCGGTGCCGACGCGCGGAGCATCAGTCCACGTGAACGGCCGCACGCCGCACGGGGTAACGCACGCGTCTGAGCCCACTCGCGACCGCGATGCATCGCGCCCCTGCGACATAGCACGTGGCATCGCATGTGCCATCGCATGTGGCATCGCATGTGGCATCGCTGGTCCCGACGCCGACCGGTGTGCGGCTGAGCGCTCGCCGCCTGTCTGCCGAAGCACAAACGTCCGTGCGCACCATGCGCACAGACGTCGCCCATCCCTGCATCCCACCCGACGTCAGACGTCGGTCTCGTAGCGTGCGAGCTTGCGATAGAGTGTGCTGGCGTCAATGCCGAGCGTGGAGGCAGCGCGGCTCTTGTTGCCCCCCTCGCTCTGCAGCACCCACATGATGTAGGCCCGTTCGATCGCATCAAGCGTGGGATTCACAATCACGCGTTCCGCCACCAGTGGTTCGACGCGACGCGCCGTGACGCGCTCCGGCAGGGCTTCGACGTCAATGGCATCGCCGGTGGTGAGGATCACCGCTCGCTCCATCGCATTCTCGAGTTCACGCACGTTGCCCGGCCAGTCGTACGCCTGCATCGCGTCGAGCGCGTCGCTCGTGAGCGTGAGTGGATGCTCGTGCCTCGTACCACCCACCCGCGCCAGAAACTTTGTCGCGAGCACGCCGATGTCATCACGACGATCGCGCAGTGGCGGAAGGTGAATCGCGATGACGTTCAGGCGGTAAAAGAGGTCCCCGCGAAAGCTGCCACGCTTGATTTCATCCTCGAGATCGCGATTGGTCGCAGCGATCATCCGCACATCGATCGGTTGCGATTCCGTGCCACCCACCGGGATCACTTCACGCTGCTGCAGCACGCGGAGCAGCTTCACCTGGGTCGCCGGCGTCGTCTCGCCGATTTCATCGAGAAAGAACGTCCCCTTGTTGGCTGCGGTGAACAACCCGGCGCGATCCTTCACCGCGCCGGTGAAGGATCCCTTCACATGACCAAACAGTTCACTCTCGAGCAGCGATTCGGGCAGGGCACCGCAGTTGATCGACATGAAACTGTTGTCAGATCGCGGCGAGAGATCGTGCAGGTAGCGCGCGATGACCTCCTTGCCGGTGCCTGACTCTCCAGTGATGAGCACCGTCGAATCCGTTGGCGCGACGGTTTCGACCATCTCCAGCACCTTCAGCCAGCTGCGACTGTTGCCGGTGGGCTTCGCACCCGCGCTGCTGCGATCGCGACGCTGAATCTCCTGCTTCAGCGTGACGTTTTCGATCTTCAGCTGACGGTGCTCGGCCGCACGCCGCAGGATGGCGACCAGCTCATCGTTGCGGAACGGCTTCTGGATGTAGTAGTACGCGCCTTCGTTGACCGCCTGAATGGCGCTCTGCATCGACGCCTGCGCCGTCATCAGCACCACGGGCAGCTGCGGATCCCGCGCCTTCACCGCCGCCAGGACTTCGATGCCGGTGATCGTCGGCATCCGGATGTCACTGAGCACGATGTCGGGATTCGAGGTCTCGAGTGCGTCCAGTCCCGCTTTCCCGCCGAGGGCGGTGATCGGTGTGAATCCTTCATTCTTGAGGAGGATTCGCAGCGTCTCGAGAATGCCCGCCTCGTCGTCGATGACAAGGACAGTGGGCGACATTCGCTGGGTCACGCAGGAGCTCCATTCTCTGACTGTGTGCGGGGCAGGATGATCGTGAAGCGGGTACCACTGCCCGGGGACGAATCAACCAGCACGACGCCACGGTGTGCATCGATCGCCCGGTGGACAACCGGAAGGCCCAGTCCGCTACCGCGTGGCTTGGTCGTGAAGAACGGCGTGAAGATCCGGTCACGGACATCGGCGGGCATGCCTGGTCCATTGTCCTCGATGACCAGGCGCACCGCACCGACCTCCGGCAATACGCCGCCGGGCATCATCTCCGGCGTGGCCGCGCGCATCGTGATCCGGACGGCGCCGCCTGCCTCTCCCAGCGCCTGCACCGCGTTCAGCACCAGATTGAAGATCGCGCGGTGCAGCAGGTCGGAATCGCCGTCGACGTGTTGCACGAGGGGGTCTGCATCGAAGATGACCTCGGTTGCGGGGCTGCGGTCGGGGTGGGCACCGACAAGGTTGATCGAGTCACGCACCAGTCCGGCAAAGTCGAGTTGCGCGACTCGGGTCACCCGAACCCGAGCGAAATCGAGAAACTCCGTCAGCAGTCGTGCGAGACGATCGCTCTCCCGGACGACCAACCTCGTCAGTGAACCGGTATCCTCGTCTGCCGAGGGCATTCGCCCCAACTGCTCGACCGCACTCCGGATGCTTGCCAAAGGATTCTTGATCTCGTGCGCCAGGCTTGCCGCCAGCTCGGAGATGGCCTCCAGTTGCCCGGCGCGGACATGCAGGTCCTCCAGTCGCTTCTGATCGGAGATGTCGGAGAAGATCGCGGTGGCGCTGCCCGCATCCTCCGGCTCCTCTCCCCGGAGATATGTGACCGTGATGCCGAGCTGGAGCTCGCGGTCGTCGAGGCGGACCCGGGCCTCGGCACGGGAAGTCCGGGTCCGCATCCGAATCGTACGCTCGAGCGCAATCAGGAGCCCAGGCGCGGCATGGTTCAGGTCGGCACGGACGGGCCGGCCGATCAGCGGAGCGAGGTCGAGATCGAGCAGGGCACTCGCGGCCAGATTGGCGTACTGCAACACACCTTCCGAATCGACCGTCATCACGCCGCTGCGGATATTGTCGAGTACGTCAGACGCCTGCAGGCGCTCGCGTCGGAGCGTCTCGGCCAGCAGCTCCGAGCCGGAGCCCACCTCGCGCAGCCGCGCACTCACGTACCCAGTCCCGACCGCCACCGTGGCGAAGTTGCCCATCTGCAGCCAGGCGGTGGAGTCGAGCACGAAGTCCCGCGTCACCACGATGTCGGTGAAGTAGAACGCGCACACGAGCAGCGCCGCAATCAGCCCGCCGCTCCGGGGAATGAGCAGGGCCGAATAGGCGATGACGAGGATGTAGAGCGCCGCAAATTGCGATTCGCTGCCGTTCGTCACATGGACGAGGGCAGTAATGAGCCCGATGTCCGTGACGGCTTGCCAGAGCAGGAATCCGCGGCTCGCGGGAGCGCGGTACATTTCCACCGCTATGAGCGA
>JANNVN010000539.1:0-6564 GCA_031414435.1 Gemmatimonadaceae bacterium | reverse complement strand
CCCCCCATTGGGATGGGTCCGCAAAGCCCATCCTTTACGCAACTATGGTTGCGTCGCCGTGTATGTCGGCACACTGCGTCATCAGCTACGGCTGATACCACTTCTGCGATTCTCCGCACTCACTTCCATTGTCAGCTTCGCGACGGCAGCCCATCGCCGCCGCATGACATACCCGTAGCGCAACCCATCGCGCATCGGAGCGTAGCAAATTACAGTTGTACCACACGTACGTTCTTGAAAATTCGCTGGCGACTAGAGCGTCGGGGCCACACCCGTTCCCATTCCGAACACGGTCGTTAAGCCCGACAGCGCTGATGGTACTCCGGCCGCGAGGTCGCGGGAGAGTAGGCCGTCGCCGGCACCCTTTGAAGAAGCCCCGGATCACAACACGTGATCCGGGGCTTCTTCGCGTTCCATGCACGACATCCGACGCAATTGCACCGACGCGATCCGGCGCGGCGCACGACAACGCGCCAGCGGCGAACCCTGAAATCCTCCGCCTATTCAGGCGGCAAAGCCCCTCGTAGTGCCCGAGCGGCCGACTCCGGATCCGTCGCGCCAAACACCTCTCGAATCACAGCCACCCCTGATGCACCCGCATCGCAGATCTCCCGTGCGGAGCCTGAAGTAACGCCGCCGATCGCGACAACCGGGCGACCACACGCCAGCGCCAGCCGTCGAAATCCCTCCACCCCGAGTCCAGCATCGTCGGCGCCGAAGACCGGGCCGATCGTCACGTAGTCGGCGTGTACCGCACTGGGCAGATCCGTCGCGCTCGAAACCGAGCCGCCGATGAGGAAAGAGGCCCCGGCCTGCGGCCGAACTGCGGCGATCGGCAGGCTTGATGACGTCAGGTGCACACCCGAGGCGCCGCAGGCCAGCGCAACATCAAGACGCTCGCTTACAACCACCGGTATGGTGAGCGACGCCACCAGCGCGCGTCCGACTTCCACCAACGTGCCGGCGTCCACATGTTTGAGGCGGAGCAGCAGCATCGTGGCGCCGCCGCGCTCTGCCGCCAGCGCGCGCGCCACCAGACCGACGCTCCCGTCGCGCAGATCATCGGTGACCACACACAGTCGCAGACGCGGATCGTGATGTTCCATCATACGGGAGTGTACCAGTGGACGAGCTCGTGCCGATGCTGATCGCCGGAGCGCTTGGCCTTTCCGCCGGTGACCCGCACCGCTCGCAGATCATTGCGGTCCGCGTCGCCACAAGCTGCCGCGAGAACAGCGCGGCGGCAATTGCCACTGCCGTCGCCGAACTGGTCGAGACCTTTCACGTACGCAATGACTGCGGTGCCGCCAGCGTCCGGGTCGTCCTCTTCTCGGCCACCAACGATCTCACCGCCGCCAAACCCGCCGCCGCAGCGCGCAAAGCCGGCTGGCAGCACGCGCAGATGCTCTGCCTGGCCGAGATGCCAACCACCGATGATCTGCCGTTCTGCATCCGGGCACTGCTCCTGATCGAGCGCGGCATCGGCGCAGATCCCCTCAAGCCGCTCTACCTGAATGGCACGCAGGCGCTCCGACCAGACCTCACGCTGGATTGAGCCACACTTACCGCGTTGCGGCGGAAGCCCGCTCGCTCCGAGCGGCCCTGACCGCAATCGTGTGTTCAGCGAAAGACTTCGTGAATTGCGAGTGCCCATCCGGGAACGCCACGAAGAACAACGCATCTGACACGGCCGGCTCCACTGCCGCCGCGATGCTCGCGGTGCCAGGTGAGGCAATCGGACCGGGTGGCAATCCGGACACGCGGTACGTGTTGTACGGGGACTCGAACTTCAGGTCGTCATACATCACGCGCGACTTCGAGACCATCCCCATGGCGTACACAACCGTCGGGTCGGCCTGCAAGCGCATGCCAGCGCGCAAGCGGTTCAGGTACACGGATGCAATCATTGCACGATCACTGCTGCGACCCGCTTCCTTCTCCACAATCGATGCCAACGTCACGGCGGCGTGCCGGCTTCGCCCCGACTGCTGCAGCACGGGATCCCAGGCGCGCTTCCAGCGGCGATCGAACGTGATCAGCATGCTGTCGACAACTTGGCCTGCAGAAATACCGTCACCCAGATCGTAGGTGGCTGGGAAGAGGTATCCTTCCACATCCGCTGCTGGCGTCTGCATCCGTGCACGCCGCGCTGAGTCGCGCGTGGCGCTGATCAGAGAGTCCACCGGAATCCGCAGCGAGTCCTGCATCAGCCGCGCGATCTGCAGAATCGACCAGCCCTCCGGGATCGTCAGCCGTCGGAACTGCCCGCGCCCGGTCAGCAGCTGTTCGATGAGCGTGGCATATGGCGCACCACGCGGCACGATGTAGCGGCCCGGGCGTGGCACGGTCCCGCCGCGGCCGAACATCGATGCCATCGCACGAAACATCACGGCCGACTTGATCACACCATTGCGCTTGAGCGTATCGGCGGCCGACGCCAGCGTCGCACCTGGCGGGATGATGATCCGCGTCGGCGTCGCGATGGTCTTCCGGCTCAAGAGAAAGAGAACTACCACGAGCAGTGCGCTGGCAATCAGCACTACTCGGGCAGCGCTGGGGCGTTTTGCGGCAGGCTGCTGCATCGTTACTCCGCTCCAGGCTCCGGTGTATGCTGCGCGACCGGTTTGCGGTCGAGAACACCCTGCAATAGAATCGCCGCCGTCATCGCGTCAATATCATGCCGGTGATCGCCGACCTTTCCCCCGGCTTCATGGAGGGCGCGATGTGCCCGCGCGGTCGAGTAGCGCTCGTCCACAAACGACACGAGCCGACCGCTTCGCTCAGTGATCGCCGCAGCGACCAGCCGGACTTCGGCGCACCGAGGCGTCTCATTCCCGTCGCCGTCCAGCGGAAGTCCCATCACCACGGCATCCACATCGCCGATCTCGTCCATCCGTCGCAACAGCTCGGCGACCGGTGGCCGTTTTCCGGCGCGCCGAACGATCACGCCCGCCGGAGTGGCGAGCATCCGCAGCTCGTCGCTCGCGGCAAGCCCGATGCGCCGATCACCCCAGTCGATAGCGAGCAGACGTCCCATCTGCGCCTATCGCTCCATATCGGCAAAGAACTCGCGATTCGAGGCCGTCCGCTTGAGCCGCTGAATGAGGAACGCCATGGCATCCTCCTTCTCCATGTCGCCAAGGAAGCTGCGCAGCAGCATGATCCTGTTCTGCTCGACCTGATCGAGCAGCATTTCGTCACGTCGCGTACCCGACTTGCCGATATCGATCGCCGGAAACACCCGGCTGGCGGCAATGCCCCGGTCCAGCACGATTTCCATGTTGCCCGTACCTTTGAACTCCTCGAAGATCACTTCGTCCATGCGTGATCCGGTGTGGATCAACGCGGTTGCGACGATGGTGAGGCTCCCGCCACCGGCAATACGGAGGGCCGACCAGAAGAACTTCTTCGGCTTCTGGAGCGCGCGTGCGTCAACGCCGCCGCTCATGATGCGTCCGTTGTTCGGCAGCACATTGTTGTGCGCGCGTCCGAACCGTGTGATGGAGTCCAGTAGCAGGACGACGTCTTTCCCTTGCTCCACGAGCCGTTTGGCGCGCTCGATGGCGAGATCGCCGACATGGACGTGCCGGGTCGGCGATTCGTCGAAGGTCGAACTGATGACCTGCGCTCCGGGGACGGAGGCGCGGAAATCCGTCACTTCCTCGGGACGCTCGTCGATCAACAGGACAATGACTGCGATCTCCGGGTAGTTGCGACGGATGGCGGTAGCCATCTGATGGAGCATGATCGTCTTGCCCGTCCGGGGCGGCGCTACGATCAGGCCGCGTTGTCCCTTCCCGATGGGCGACACCAGATCCACGACGCGCAGCGACAGCGGACAATCGGGATACTCGAGCCGAAGGCGCTCGTCCGGATACTTGACCGGCAGCGCATCAAACTCGGGCCGCGTCGGCCCGATCTCGGGTTCCGCCCCGTTGATCTCCTCGAGGCGAAGCAGCGCGAGGAACTTCTCCCATTGCCGCGGCGGGCGGATCGACCCGCGCAGCCAGTCACCAGCCCGGAGATTGAAGCGTCGCACCTGTGCCGAGGACACATACACGTCATCCGGGCTCGGCGCGAAGTTCCAGTCCTGATATCGGATGAAGCCGTGCCCCCCCTTCTCGAGATCGAGGACCCCCTCGGCCACGAGCTGCTCACGCTGCTTGAGCATGGCCAGCTCGATGCGGTGAATCAGGTCAGGCAGGCGCAGACCGGGCTCGTTGGGAACACCGAGCGCATCCGCGCGGGCGACCAGTTCTTCAAAATGGAGCTTCTTCAGCTCCGACGTTTCGAGAGGCATGTGTTGGGAGCGCGTCGCGTCGGTGGCGTCGCGGGTACCGGCGTTCATGCGTGAGTGACGCGGCCGGGGGGGAGGGCAATGAGCGGCGAATCTGCGCGACCGAGGGCGGGCGCACTGACCGGCTCTCTGGCGGACAGGGGCGAACGGTACTGCGATGCGCCTGACAGGATTCGAACCTGTGACCTTCGGCTCCGGAGGCCGACGCTCTATCCAGCTGAGCTACAGACGCGTTGCCGATGGGCTGGCAGACAAGAAGCATAACCGTCCGGGGAACGGGACGGAACCAACCCACGTCACTCGGCGGGACCCAGAACTGACCGGTACAAGTCGGCGTGGGCGTGGGATGGGCTGCCTGGACGCCACGAGAGCTGTCGGTCGCGGGGACCTGCGACCGCGGCGTCGTTCGGCTCGACACCGTCCCTCGCCGCACAGTTGCGTCTTACCAGGCGCGTCTTCACGGGCGCGTCTTCACGGGCGCGTCTTCACACGCGCGGCTTCGCAGCCACGGCTTCACAGGCGCGTCTTCACACGCGCCGCTTCACACGCGCCGCTTCACACGCGCCGCTTCACACGCGCCGCTTCACACGCGCGGCTTCGCAGCCACGGCTTCACAGGCGCCGCTTCACAGACACGGCTTCGCAGACACGGCTTCGCAGACACGGCTTCGCAGACACGGCTTCGCAGACACGGCTTCGCAGACACGGCTTCACAGACACGGCTTCACAGACACGGCTTCACAGACACGGCTTCACACATACCTCTTCGGAGTCACAGCACGCCCGAAACAGTGCTGCAGAGGCGGCGCGCCCACTCCCGCAATACTGCCGGTGCGGCGCTGCTGGCGAGGTACCGCCGTAGAAAACCTGCTGGATGCGGAGATGCCGTGCTCATCAATTGCCCGATCGGCGAACCCTGTCGATCTGTAACGCACTCTTGTTGAGCCTGATTTTACACACTGCCTTCGATTCCATTCGGCCTTTGCTTCCGTTCGCGGAACGCGCGTATCCAAGACCCAACGATTCACCCTGTCTGTTCGTTACAACCTGTTGCAGGCTGATTGCGGAGTTGATCGATGCTCGGAGCGCTGTCATGCGCGGGCCGCGACGGAGTCTTGACATGCTGGTCAAGTGCGTGCTTACTCGCGGGACACTGCTGCTGTCGAAGTCGCCAACGGGTCAGCAACCGCTGCCCCTGAACGCGTGTCGTAAACCGCGCTGAGTGGTCACGCCCGGCGCGGCGTTCTTCCGAATGACGATCCGTTCGACGCAGAACCGGTCAGTGCGTGCAGTTTGCTGCCGTGCAGTTGCGGAACCCGTCACGCGAAGACGCTGACGGCCCCAGTTGTCTCGTCGCCGCGTTGCGACGGGATCCACTCTCGCTGGTACGAGATGCGCATGACAATTCCCCGGTTCGCGCGGTTCGTCGCGCTCGCTGCACTCGCGTGCAACGCGTTTGTGACGCCGTCTTCGCTCGCGGCGCAAGCCGCGCCCCCACGCATCATCACCGGTCGTGTCACCACCACCGATGGTGCCCGGCCCCTGCAGGGTGTGACCGTGCTGCTGCGCGGCACGCGTTTCGGCGCGCTGACTACGGCAGAGGGAAACTTTCGCCTCCAGATTCCCGCTACGCCGCCCGACGGCATCATCACCTTCCGCCTGATCGGCTACAAGCCGACTGAGGTGGCAATCGCCGGCCGTACGAAGATCGATATCGCCATGGAGCCGAGTCCGACCGCGCTGACAGACGTTGTCGTCACGGCGAACGCGATCATCCGCGACACGAAGGAACTTGGTTACTCGACGGCCAGCGTCCAGTCCGAGCAGCTTGGCGTTGCCCGGAGTACCAACGTGCTCAACGCACTGGCTGGCAAGGTCTCCGGCGTGCGCGTCACGCAGCAGTCGGGCACGATCGGCGGCTCGAGCAAGGTCGTCATCCGCGGCGTGAACTCGATTGCCAGCGCCAGCGAGCCACTGTTCGTGGTGGACGGCGTACCGATCTCGAACTCGTCGTTCTATGGCAGTGAAACCGAGATCGTCACCGGCGGCGTGGACGTCGGGAACCGGGCGCAGGACCTGAACCCGGACGATATCGAAAGCATGAGCATCCTGAAGGGTGCCGCTGCATCGGCACTGTACGGATCGCGGGCGCGGAATGGCGTGATCGTGGTCACCACCAAGCGTGGCCGCGCCGGCCGCAAGCCGACGATCACGTACAACACGTCGGTACGCACGGATCAGGTGTTCCGACTCTTCGATCTGCAGAAC
>JANNVN010000538.1:0-8119 GCA_031414435.1 Gemmatimonadaceae bacterium | reverse complement strand
CATTTCTGTTTTTCGGGTTCAGCCTGCACGATGAACTCGCGCTACTCGTCAAAGGTGGACTGACGCCCTTGGCGGCGCTGCAGAGTGCGACCATCAATCCGGCGCGGTTTCTTGGACGCGACAAGGAGTTGGGGACGGTGGGCGAGGGCAAGCTGGCCGACCTGGTGCTGCTGGATGCGAACCCGCTCGACAGTATCGGCAACACGCAACGCATCGCGGCGGTTGTGCTGAACGGGCGCTATCTCTCCCGGGCGGACCTGAACCAGCTGCTCGATCGTGCCGCCGCAATCGTGAAGCGGTAGCGCGTTAACGGACGAAGAGCACCTTTTGAGGCACGCCGAACCAAGCGTGCCGCTGTGCGGTGACCCGACGTGCCAGGCTGCTGGTCAGCGTCGTAGTTCATCAGCCGGACAACCGCCCCTCGTCCTCAGGAAACCATGTCACGGGATCGCGTCCTTCGCAGTGCGCTGTGGGCAACCGTCGCAGTCAATCTTCTCGGCGTGACAGTGTTCGCATTGCCAGCGTTCGGCTATCCCTCGCCGCTCTTGCCGATCGCCGTTCCGCCGTACTTCGCGGCGCAGCTCGCGTATACAATCGCACTCTTCGCAGGCGTGTATGCCTGGCTCGCTCTGCAGCCTGAGTTCAATCGCGCCCTGGTGGTCGTGGGCGGCCTCGGGAAGCTGGGCTTCTATGCCCTCACCGTCGCGTACTGGCTCGCTGGTGCGCTGCCCTTCGGCATGGCGCTGAATGCGACCCCCGATCTCATCTTCGCCGGGATCTTCCTCTGGTGGGCGTTCGGTCGCCGTGTGCAGGTGCGCTAGTGGCCTGGAGGTGAAGTTCGGGAAACAGTCGCCGGTCGGTGCATCCCGGCTGGCTGCGTTGCAAATCCTCGCAATACCGCTGCATCACGGATCAGTCGCAGACGAGCGGACGCTTATTCGTGATGGTCAAGTCGATCGTGCAACGCTTCGTGACTGTCGGTGTCTCAATGATGCTCTTGATCAACTTCGTACTGTCGTAGATCGTGGTCTCCCGCCAGAACGTTGGTTCGCGACCCGGTATGCGGGTCCAGACGACACGTCGGCTCGTACCAAGCAGACGCGGCACGGGGAACGCCTCAAACAGCTCGGGATTGGGGCTCCCTGCGCGAACCAGATCGGTGATGCCGGTGTCCGCGGTCGTTCTGCCGGAATCGTTCACCTGAACGGACATGCCGATCTCAATGGCACGATAGCGCGCGCGCGACGGAGCGGCAGGGGCGAAGAAGTTCCACGACGTTGATCGGCGACTGACAAGGCGCGCCGGGCGTGATCCTGTTTTCGGGATTGTGCCGGACAGACTCAACTCCATCCGCAATCCGATTGTGTCCATGCCACCGATCGAGTAGCTGAACGCGAGGGTATTCAGCGGCAATGTGCACGTCTGGACGAAATCGCGCGGCCCCAAGACACAATCACGGCCTGCCGGTATCACCCCACTTTGCGTCGTGGCGATCGCCAGGGGACTCCCGTCCACTGCCTCACCGAAGCGAAAGCGCGCCTCGTCACCAAGCGCGGACGGCCCGGCAATTGTCAGGATCGGACCGATATCCGGCGTCAGCGCAGCTGAGGAGCGAGGGGATGTCGCGTCGCTGCAGGCGCTGAGAATGGCCGCGGAGGTGAGGCAGGTCAGACCGATTCGATATCGCATTTGCCAAAACGGGATCAGGACGAGGTAGTGTCGAGGCAACCCCAAGCACAGGAAGCAGGAATAGCAGCGCCTGCGTCGGTTCGCCAGTCTGCCGGGCAAATGGAAGCGTTGTGATACCGTGAATGGAGGCAACAGGCAACGGCCACAGCTTCCGAGTCACGATCGAATCCGAATGCCAGAACGATTTGCGGCATCGCCAACGATGCCGGGCCGCTGGTGAGGAGTCGGACCGCTGTTCCACACGTACGTCGCGTCGTGCGTGCTACGACGGACCCAAGCCGACCACACACGCGGCACACGACGCTGCGGTGCGCCGTGCGACGACCGGCGATCAGATCCTGGCGCCTTCCCTGCATCCGACAGACGCCAGCGAGGCAGCAATCGGGTCGGCCGTGAGGTCTGCTCTCCTCGACCCCCGCCGACGGCCGATGTATCATCCCACGGAAGGACCAGCCAATCAACGAGTCTGCGCGTGCACCCGCCAGCATACGCGCTGCCCCCCCCCGGAGACGGCCATGGACGAGAGGACCACGGAGTTCCTGGTCGCATGTGAGCTGCACTCCATCACGCGACTGCGCGCCGTGCTCAATGCCGGTTTCGACGTGCAGGCGCCGATCGACGGAGTCCGACCTGTCACGTTGTTGCTCGAGATGTACTTCCGCTCGGATGATTTCCCCGCCTGTCTCGCGCTGCTGCTCGACGCCGGAGGCACGCTGGACGATCCGCGGCTGACGGCGGTGCTGTTGAACGATCCGGTCCGCCTGACGTCCGCGCTGGCGGCGGACCCAACGCTCCTGCAGCATCGGACGACCCTGCGGTGTGCCTTCACTCCGCTGGTGGACGCCACGCTGCTGCATGTCGCAGCGGAGTATGGGCACCTGGCCGCGGCCGACGTCCTGCTCGCGCACGGTGCCGACGTCAACGCACGCGCTGCGGTGGACGCCAACGGCCTCAATGGACAGACGCCGCTCTTTCATACGGTCAACGCCAATGCCAACCGCTCGGCCGCCGTCATGAGACTGCTGCTGGCGCACGGGGCCCGCACCGACCTGTTGCTGGCGGGCATAACGTGGGGCGCTGGGTTTGCCTGGGCGACAACGTGCTTCGACGTGACGCCAATCTCGTATGCGCAACTCGGAACCCTGCCGCAATTTCAGCGGTCGGAAGCGGATGTCACCGCCAACGTGTGTGCGATGCTGGCAGCCGCGGGGCGCCCGATTCCGGATGAGCTCAACGTACCAAACCGCTATCTGCAAGGCGGATGAATGCGCAGCGGGATGATCGTCACACCAACCGTGCCGCTGCTGCTGACGATCGCGCTCCCCTGGGTCGTTGCCCAGCCAACCCATGCAAGGTGAATACACAGGCTGCTGCTCGCGAGAGCACGATGTGCACCGAAGGTCGGGCCGTCAGAGTCGGCGTGCCGAGCGTTACCCGTGCGTCCGAACTAAAATGTGAAGCGTGTATCTGGTCTCCACTGCTGGTTGACATCCCACTGGTCCCTTCCGTGCTGACTACCCGTCGTCGCACCAATCAGCTGCTCAGCCTGATCACCGCCTTCGCGCTACCAACATCGCTGGTCCTTGCGCAGTCCACCGTCCGCACCGCCGCCGACCTGATCCTCACTGGTGGCCGGATCTTCACCGCCGACTCGACGCACCCATGGGCCACCGCGATCGCGATCCGCGGCGACCGGATCCTGGCCGTCGGCACCGACGCTGAAGTCGAACGCCTGCGCTCTCCACGGACACGCCACATCGCGCTGGGCGGCAAGGTGGTCGTACCGGGCTTCAACGACGCCCACGCGCACCTGGGTGGCGGCATCAAGGCGATCAACTTCGCCACCGGTGACAGCCCGACGCCCGATCCGACGCTGAGTGTCGTACTCGATTCGATCGCGGCGGTTGCACGGCGCACGCCGACAGGCACCTGGATCACCACCAGCGTCGCCGAGACCGTGCTGGGCGATCCGATGGCGCGCCGCGCGACGCTCGATCGAGTGGCGCCCCGCCACAACGTCTACCTGCTCGGCTGGTCCGGGCACGGTGGCGTGCTCAACTCCGGCGCGATCAGGGCATCGCAGATCGACACGCTGCACGATCCAGTCGGCGGATGGTTCGAACGGACCGCTTCGGGAGTCATCACGGGTCGCATCGATGAGTACCTGCACTACGCGCTCCTGCAGCAACTGACGATCGCCAACGGCGTGCCTTCGACGGTGGCGGCATTCGCCGCGCAGAATGGGGAGTCGGCCGCGTTCGGCATCACGTCGGTGCAGGATATGACCACCGGGTTCACGCCGTCGATGCTGGCCGCCGTGTCGAGGGCGGGCGTGCTGAAGGTCCGGCACCGTGTCATTCCATTCGAAATGACGCGCGTCGGCGGGCGTGCCACCACCTGGAACGCGGTGCGCCGCGTCGACGCACGAACGACCGTCTCCGGTGCGAAGTGGGTGCTGGATGGCACACCGATCGAACGTCTGGCCTTGATGCGTGCCCCATATGCGGACCGCGCCGGCTGGTACGGCCGCGGCAACTTTTCGCTCGACAGCATCACCGCGCTGCTGCGCGACGCGCTGCGACGCAAGCAGCAGCCGATGCTGCACGCGGTGGGTGACAGCACGATTGCGTTGGTATTCAGCGCGATGCGCGCGGTGGCGCCGGACTCAGTTTGGCGTGCGATCCGGCCGCGCATCGAGCACGGCGACCAGCTGATGGAAGACCAGTTTGCCGACGCGCGGAAGCTCGGGATCGTGGTCGTGCAGAATCCGACGCATCTGACGCTGGCACTGCTCCGTGATCGCTGGGGCCCCGATCGGGCGGCTCGGTCGGATGTCCTGCGCGGGATGGTGGCGGCGGGTATACCGCTCGCTATCGGGAGTGATGGGCCGGCAAATACAGGACTGAACGTGATGCTGGCGTCGATCAATCCGGCTAATCCGTCGCACGCGCTGACGCGTGAACAGGCGGTGACTGCATACACGCTGATGTCGGCGTATGCGGAACACGCGGAGCGCGAGAAGGGATCGCTGGTGGCGGGGAAGCTGGCGGATCTGGCAGTGCTGTCGCAGGACATCTTCAGCGTACCGCTGCCGGCGCTGCCCGGTACCACCAGTCTGCTGACGATGGTTGGCGGGCGGCTCACGCTGGACCGCATGAGTAGCGTTCCGCGTGGTTCGACAAACACGCGGTGAACTGTTGCGGGCCTGTTGCGCGGGCGCGCCACCACCAACCTCTGTGAGGTCTGCATGATTCCTGCATTTGTTGCCCGTCGGTGGCGGCCAGCATCGGGACCGCCGCGCCAGCACTCCGTCCCCACCCCCTTTGCCACGTCGCACCGTGCGTCGGAAGTGAGACTGACGGTACTCTCCACGATGCTGGCTGGCGATCCTGGTCGCGGCATCGGCGAGTGGGGATACTCCGCGCTGATCGAGGTTGATGGCAAGCGACTGCTGCTGGATACCGGCGCACGACCCGAGACGGTACTGCGGAACGCCACCGAATTGGGCATCGACCTGTCAACCGTGACCGATGTCGTGCTCACACACGGCCACGATGATCACACGGGTGGGCTCGTCACGCTCCGACGCGAGCTGGCGAAACGAAACCCTGCGGCGATGAGTCGCGTGCATGTCGCGCGCGGCATCTTCTGGCAGCGACTGAATGCGGGCGCGACCATCCCGGACGACGGCCTGAAGACGCTCCGCGCGGAGTTCGAACGTCTGGGCGGCACCTTCGTTCAACATGCTGGAGCGGTGGAACTGTTGCCGGGCGTCTGGTTCACCGGCCCGGTGCCGCGCATCCATGACGAGCGTAACTGGTCCGGCTCGCGACAGGTGCGGTCACCGGGCGGTGATGTGGAGGACAACGTGCCGGAGGATGCGTCGCTGGTGATCGACACTCCGGAAGGGTTGATAGTCGTCTCGGGGTGTGGTCATGCGGGCATCGCAAACACGATCGACCACGCACGCGCTGTCGTGCGGAACGCGCCAGTCGTCGCGGCGGTGGGCGGCTTTCATCTCTTCGCAGCGACCGATTCGCAGCTGGCCTGGACATCCGCCAGACTGAAGGACGCCGGCCTGGTCTACCTGCTTGGCGGTCACTGCACGGGTATCGAGGCCGTCTACCGGATTCGTGAACTGGCAGGGCTGACACGAAAGACCGCCGTCGTCAGCGCTGTGGGGTCGACGTTCACGCGCGGGCGCGGGATCAATGCGCTGCCGCTCGCTGGGTAGGGGCGCTGCGAGTACTTGCTCTGGCCGATGACGCAGCTGAAGCTTCAGGCACGGACGCGCCCAGAACGCTCCTGCGTTCGTTCATTTCCATCCGCGCAATCGTGCCAGGTTCCATGCGATACACGATGAAGATGTTGATCGCGGTCGTCATGACCGCTCCCGCACTCGCCGCGCAGGCGCGTACACCGTCACTGCGCGAAATCGGTCGCACCGCCGCCGGCAACCCGGTGCTGGTCGAGCAACGCTCGCTCCGCCGCACCGCGCCGATGCTCGACGCCATCATTCGCGTCCGATTTGCGAAGCCCGTGCGCGCCCCCGGCGGCGACTGGTGGAGCTCCCGCACCAGACTCACCTTCGACTGCACCAAACGCCAGGTCAAGGTGATCGAGAACTGGTATTACGGCGATACCACCTGGACGCGGGTGCAGAGCCACAAGGTGAGCGGACAGCCGGCGTTTGGCACCGTCATGGGCGGATCGATGACGTCGGTGGGCTACGACGCACTCTGCCCAGGCAGCTGATGCAGCGACTCACGGCGTCGCAACTGTTTCGCTACTGGTTCACCTTCGCGTCGCCAGTCGCTCCACGGCAATATCTGCAGCATGGCGCCGCACTGATGGCAACGAAGTACGCCAGCGACGTGCTCATCGTACGGCTGGGCGCCGATCGCTGGTGGATGCCGTTCGACTACATGAGCTCCATCAGCACGTTGCAGAATACGACCTTGGCGCAAGCGCCTTTCTGGCTGATGCCGTTGCTCGCGCTCTGGACACTGCCATTTCTCTGGGCCGGCATCACGCTCACGATGCGCCGCGCAATCGATGCCGGGCAGTCACCGTGGTTGGCGCTGCTCTTCTTCGTTCCCTGGGTGAACTACACCCTCCTCGCCGCGCTCTGCGCGCTGCCATCGCGATTCGAGGGACCGTTCGCCAATCAGCCACCCAGAGTCCGCGACGAAAAACCGAAAGTGCTGATGGCGATGCTGCCCGGACTGATGCTCGGCCTCGCGATGATCGCGCTGTCGGTATACGCACTCGAGTTGTACGGCAGTGCGCTCTTCTTCGCGACACCATTTGGCATCGGCGCCATCACGGCCTGGACACTGAATCGCACGGCATGGGCTTCCCGGGGACAGACGACCAGACTTGTGCTGATGACGCTCGGACTGCTTGCCGCGCTGCTGCTCGGACTCGGCCGGGAAGGCGCCATCTGCATCGCGATGGCGGCACCGCTCGCGATCGTCCTCGCACTGATGGGGAGCGCTGTGGGGCGCACGATCGCCATCGGCGCGCATGAGTATCATGGCTCGTTCCGGTCAGCAGGCATTGGGATGTTGGCACTGCCAGCGGCCGCACTGCTCGAGCCGCGCACTGGCACCGGCGTCATTCTTCACGAGGTGCAATCGAGCGTCGAGATCGCCGCAGCACCGATGACCGTCTGGTCGCAGGTCGTCGCGTTTCCGCCTATGCCCGAGCCGACGGCGTGGTTCTTCCGGATGGGCGTGGCCTACCCGAAGTACGCCCGGATCGAAGGCAGTGGCGTTGGCGCGGTGCGATACTGTGTCTTCTCGACCGGACCTTTCGTCGAGCCGATCACGATCTGGGAGCCGGGTCGCCGTCTCGCCTTTGACGTGCGGAGTGCACCAGTACCGCTGATCGAGCTGACGCCGTTGGACAGCATTGCACCGCCGCACCTGCACGGCTTTCTCGAATCACGGCGCGGTGAGTTCCGGCTGATCGCGCTGCCAAACGGCCACACCCGGCTCGAAGGCAGCACCTGGTACACCGTCCGCATGGGTCCTGAGGGCTACTGGCAGGTCTTTGGTGACTACCTCATTCACCAGATTCATCTGCGGGTACTGGAGCACATCAAGGGGCAGGCCGAAGGAGCGCGTCCTGAGGCGCTTGTTACCGCGCATCCTGAGGCAGCAGTCAATCACTTCCTCGCGGCAGGGGTCCAGACCGCCACACCCACGCGTGAATCGGCGGTGCCGTAGTACAGAAACCACCGACCGCGAAACGGAATCAGCGCCTCGACGAACGTCGTTCCTTCGACGTACTGCCCCGTTTTCTCGTAGTCCTCAGTGGGCCGAATGAATGGCACGTCCGTCCTGTCGATCAGCTTGATCGGATTGCCTGCGTCGTATAGCGCCTGCCCACCGGTGTAGATGCGCGCCGGCATCGACGGATCGCCGTT
>JANNVN010000537.1:0-15620 GCA_031414435.1 Gemmatimonadaceae bacterium | reverse complement strand
CCAGCCACTCCTTCTGCCGTCCACGATCCTGAATGATGTGAATTGGCGCGGCGGCGGGGTGTACTGGCGCGTGCAGTGATGCCGCCGCGATACTCTCCGTCGACACCTGCTCGATGTCGAGCGTGATGACATCGCACTGCTGCGCGAAGTCGATCGCCGCGTCCACATCGTCAAACGACGCCGTGACAACCCGTGAGGCCACCGCACGCGCGGGGCAATCCGGATCGGGGTCGAGCACGTGCACGTCGTAGCCCATCGCGCGGGCCGAGAGCGCCGACATCCGTGCCAGTTGTCCTCCGCCAAGAAATCCGATCGTGCTGCCGGGGAGGATTGTGGTCATGCGTGAGGGCGTGGGTCTGGGTGATCCAGCACATCCTGCGTGCGTGCGGCGCGCCAGGCGGTGAGTCTGGTGTGCAATTGCGGATCGGTGGTGGCCAGCATCTGCATGGCCAGCAGCGCGGCGTTTGCGGCGCCTGGTTGGCCGATGGCCACCGTCGCGACAGGGATGCCTTTGGGCATCTGGACGATGGACAGCAACGCATCGATGCCGCCCAGCGCGGTGGCGGCGACGGGAACGCCGATGACCGGGACCAACGTTTTTGCCGCCAGCATGCCGGGCAGATGCGCGGCACCGCCCGCGGCGGCGATGATCACACGAAGCCCACGTGAGTGTGCGCTTTCGGCATACGCGAACATCTGGTCCGGTGTGCGGTGTGCCGAGACGACGCGCACCTCATGCGGAACACCGAACTCTTCAAGTAGCGCCACGGCGGGGGCTAGCACCGGGTAGTCGCTGGTACTGCCCATGACGACGCCGATGAGCGGGGCGGGGATTTCGGAAGAAGTTGTCACGTGGCAAATATGGTGGAGTCGCGTACCTGTCGGTGCGCCTTGTGATCAGCGGTGGAGAAACCTCTGGCAGGCCAGCCGGCGCTATGATAAATTATCTCTAATAAACCATTCCGGCCTCGGAGTTGGCTCTCGTGGAAACGCTTTTGAGTGTGCTGACGGGGATCGGCGTGGCAGCGGCGTGCGGCTTCCGCGTGTTTGTGCCTCTGCTGGCGCTGGGGATGGCGGGTCGGTTTGGAGTCCTGCCCCTGAATGGCAGCTTTGCGATGCTGGCCTCGCTGCCGGCGTTGATTGCGCTTGGGACGGCGGCAGTGCTCGAGATCGCTGCCTATTACGTACCGGTGCTGGACAACGCACTGGACGTGGCGGCGGCGCCGACCGCGGTGATTGCGGGAGTGCTCGCGAGCGCCGCGGCGATGACGGATTTGCCTCCAGTGCTGGTATGGGGCATTGCGCTGATCGGCGGCGGAGGCGCCGCGGGCCTGCTCCACGGGGCGACGTCGCTGCTTCGGCTGAAGAGCACCGCGCTGACCGGTGGCACGGCGAATCCGGTCGTATCGACGGGGGAGCTTGTCGGGGCCGTGCTGACGTCAATGCTGGCGCTGCTGGTCCCGGTGGTGAGTGCAGTGCTGATTCTTTTGGTGCTCGTGTGGATGGTTCGTCAACGTTTCCAACAACCCAGGAAGGCTGTGACATGATTCGTTATTTCGTTCGTGCAGGAGTGCTCGCTGTGTACGCGGCCGTCTCACTGGCCGCGCAAGGAGCCGCGCCTGCGCCGGCCCCAAAGCCGCCATATGAATTCGTCGCCGACTTCGCACTCGCGTCGAGTCAGGGCAACCAGGAAGTGACGACGCTCTCGCTCGGGCAGCGCTACAGCTACGTCTTTCCGAACTTCAAGTTCTCGCAGACGGCATCAGCGCTCCGCGGCACGGCGAACGGCGTACGCAACGCGGAGCTGTACCAGGCGGGGCTTCGCGGCGACTACACGTTGGCAAAGAAGCTGACGGCCTATCTGAGCACCGATGGCTTGCGCAACACGCCGGCTGGCCTGAACCGTCAGTTCGCGGAGGGTCTCGGTCTGGGCTATCAGTTCCTCGATACCGACATCGACAAGCTGCAGCTGTCGCTTGGTGTGGGCGCGTTGCAGCGCTCGTTCGTGGGTACGGCCGGTCAGCAGAATGACTTCGTCGGTAACGCGGCCGGGATTTACCGGCACCTGTTCTCGAAGGTCTCCTACTTCGAGCAGACCGCCGGCTTCACGCCGAACTTCTCCAGAACCGACGCCTGGTTGTTCACCACCAAGTCGGCCATAGTTGCGCCACTGTCGTCGAAGGTCGGCATCAAGGTGGCGTATCTGATCAACTACAACAACGCGCCGCCACTCAATCCGGGTACGACCACCAACCTCACGGACCGTTTCAATAAGTTCGATGGTTTGCTGACGACCGGCGTGCAGTTCGCGTACTGAGCACCTGCAGCCACATGCCCGCGGGCCGCCTGTAGCTTACAGGCGGCCCGCTTTGTTCTGCTGCCGGCAGTTCACGGCGGTGATCGTTTCAGACGGGTTGGCCCGCCGTGCGCGGTCAGGCTGCTATTCCCGTGGTGTTGGAGACCAGAGCGGCGTGAACGAACTTGCGGTCGCATCGTACAGGCGGATTGCCCCGGGTGCACGCCACTTCGCAAGCTGAATGATCTGGCCGGTGTGCATGCTGACATGCTCAACGACGTGATACACTGCATCGAAGACGGTCGTCGCGGCGCCCTGGATGATGCGCGGCTCATCGAGCTGGCTGGGAAGCAGCGCGGCGAGGACACGATCGATCTCGAGCAGCGTAGTGGTGAGCCCGGTAAGCAGCTGCTCCCCGGTGTGCCCGCCGTCGGCGGCGAACTCTCCATCGCGGTCCCGGTCACTCGCGTGTCCGCCGACACCGCCGATCAGCCATTGTCGTGCGTTGCCTTCGATGTGCAGGATCAGATTCCCGATGCTGTTGGACCCTGGTGCGGGGCGCCACCAGAGATCCTGATCGCTGAGTGGCGCACAGGCGAGCCGAATACGGGGCAGGTACTGGTCCAACAGGTAGTCGCGTGATGCATCAAGGAAACGGTCGGGCATGGTGCGTCCTCAGCCAGCGTTCATGTGTGCAACCGCCTCGATGCGTCTGTCTTCATCGAAGGCATTCTCGCTGCGTGAAATGACGAGTGTCGCGACGCCATTGCCGATCAGATTGGTGATCGCGCGCGCCTCGGACATGAAGCGATCGACGCCCAGCAGCAGTGCGATGCTCTCGACGGGGATGATCTTCATCGCGCCGAGGGTGCTGGCGAGCACGATGAAACCTGAGCCGGTGACTCCGGCGGCGCCTTTCGACGTCACCATCAGCACCAGCAGGATACTGAGTTGCTGCGCGACCGAGAGTTCGATCCGGTTCACCTGCGCAAGGAAGATGGTCGCCATGGCGAGATAGATCGATGTGCCATCCAGATTGAACGAGTAGCCTGCCGGGATCACCAGGCCGACGACGGTCTTGCTGCAACCATAGCGTTCCATCTTGACGAGCATCCGCGGCAACGCGGCTTCGCTGGAGCTGGTGCCGAGGACCAGCAGGATCTCGTCCTTGATGTAGCGGAGGAACTCCAGCAACCGGAACCCATACAGGCGGCAGATGAGACCAAGGACGACGAAGATGAAGACTGCCATCGTCGCGTAGACGTCGAGCATCAGGCGTCCAAGCGGGAGCAACGTGCGCAGTCCGAATGACCCGACGGTGAACGCCATGGCGCCAAACGCACCGACCGGCGCGACCTTCATGACCAGCGTCACGATCCGGAAGAACACGTGCGAGGTGCGGTCGAGCACATCGAGAAGTGGCTTGGCGGTGCTGCCGAGCGACGTGAGTGCCACGCCAAAGAAGACGGCGAAGAAGACGATCTGCAGGATTTCGCCTTTTGCGAACGCCTCCACCACACTCGACGGCACGACGTTCGTGATGAAGTCGACGAACTGCATGCTCTCGCCGGCCTTGGTGTACTTCGAGATGTCGCCCTTGGCGAGGGTCGAGACGTCGATGCCGTCACCGGGCCGGGTGACGTTGACGATCACCAGTCCGATGGCGAGCGCGAAGGTGCTGACGATTTCGAAGTAGAGGAATGCCTTGCCGCCGACCCTGCCGACCTTTTTCAGGTCGACCATGTTGGCGATGCCGAGGACGATGGTGAGGAAGATGATCGGCCCGATGACCATCTTGACTAGCTTGACGAAGGTATCGCCGAGCGGACGCATTGCCTTTCCGACGTCGGGGGCGACGGCGCCGAGGAGAATGCCAAGCGCGATCGCGGTGAGCACCTGCACGGTCAGATTCGAGGCAAGGCGCTTCATGCGGGGCCGACTTGGGGGACGGGCAAGGATGACAGTGAACGCTACCGGCGCGAATATAAGGACGAACCGTGCTCGCTGATCCGTTGCGGCTTCTCGGCGTCGTGGTGGCCGCCGTGCTCGGTGGCGCCGCGAACTCCGTGGCCGGTGGTGGCATGCTGCTGGTGTTTCCGGCGTTGATCGGCCTCGGCGTACCGCCCGTGTCGGCCAATGCCACGTCGACGGTAGCGTTGTGGCCGGGTGGATTGAGTTCGATGCTCGGCTATCGCGACGCGCTGCGCGGGACTCGTGCATGGGTGCGGGCGCTGGTTGGTCCGAGTCTCGCCGGGGGCGCGATCGGCGCCTGGTTGCTGACGCGCAGTACCGACGCGCAGTTCAAGGCGTTGGTGCCGTGGCTGGTGCTCGCAGCGACGGTCTTGTTCCTGTCGCAAAAGCGACTGGGGGCGTGGCTGCGCCGACGGATCGGGATCGCCACGGCACAGCAGTCGGCCAACGATCTGCCGCCGCTGCCCGGGGCGTGGGCGATGGTGATGCAGTTTGTGATCGCCGTCTATGGCGGCTATTTCGGTGCCGGCGCCGGCATCGTGATGCTGGCGGCGTTCGGGTTGTTGGGACTGACCAACGTTCACCAGATGAATGGCCTGAAGAACTTTCTTGCCTTGCTCTTCAACTTCGTCGCGATCGCAACTTTTGCGGCGTCTGGCCTGGTGCAATGGCCCGTGGCCGCGTTGATGGCGGTGGGGTCGGCGGCCGGGGGGCACTACGCCGCGCGCTTTGCGCAGCGCACCAATCAGGATGTCGTGCGACGGCTGATTGGCGTGATCGGGATTGCCAGCGCCATATGGCTTTTCGCGACGCGGCAGTCGTGACGTGAGGCCTCAGGACATGCGTCACGACTGCGTGAGACTCGGCCGAGCAGGTCGCGTTCAGAAGCTCGACTGCGGCAGCCTGCCGGTCTGTGCGAAGGTCATGACGCCCGCCCAGAACGACCCGTCCGGGCGCACATGTCCGTCCTCGTGTTTGTAGCCATGCACCCGGACGAACGCCTTCGGGTCATTGCCGGCGTTGTACACACGGCGCGGCATCGCGAGCGGGAAGATTTGATCTTCATCGCTGTGGACGACGAGAAGGGGCACCTTCACGGCACCGATGTTCTCGACCGTGTTCCAAAGGTTCGGCAGAATCGGTGCCGCCCAGCGTGGAATTGATCCGAACGCCACCGCTGCCTCGCGTGCAGAGGAGTATGACGCGACGAGTGCGAGCCCTTGTGGTTCCGGGACGAGGGACGGGAATTCGCTGACGAGAAATCCGGAACCAAGGGAGTAGGCGAGCGCGATCCGGCGCTGCGCGTACGGGAACTGGATCGCGGCGTCGCGCCAGGCCTGACGCACGTCCTCGGCAATCACGGTTGCCTTGCGTTCCCCGCCACTGTTGCCGAAGCCCGAGTAATCAAAGACATAGCTCGAGATGCCTGCCTTGTAGAGCAGCGCCTGCACGTCGGCCCAGTACGAGACTGATTCGGCCGATCCGTGGAAGATCACCACCAGCGGTGCGCGGTCGCTGATCTTCGTCACCACGCCGTCGAGATGATAGGAGCCGCGCGGAATAACCACCCGGCTGAACGGTACGCCGTAGGTCGCTGGTGTCTCTGGCCCGACGGGCCGCGAGATCAGTGTGTTGCGCTCGACCATGGAGTAGGCGGTCTGCCGCGCCGCAAATGGCACGACCAGAATCAGCAGCAGCGGGATGATCACCCATCGCCAGCGCACGTCGCCGTTCATGCGCCCGGACCTGCCGCGCGAAACGCCCACAGATCGTCAACGACGATCTGAACCGGATTCGGCTCAACAGTGGCTAGCGGGCTCAGCAGAAAAACGGTCATCGAGCGTGGTGGGCGTGGCGGAGATGTCGGGTTACAGCGTGCCTGAGGAAGAAAGAATCTGTGGCGAAGTCGAGTGTGAACACAACTGTCTGGCAGTTGCGGCGCGGTGCGGCTTGCTCATTCGTCGATCGCGAGCAGCGCGAAGGTGGCCAGCCAGTGTTCGCCCGCGTAGTCACCGGCCACCTGCTGAAGACTCGTGTCAAGATGTTGCGTCACGGCGTCCAGCGCGCGTCGCAGTCTCGGATCGTCGTCAGACATCGTGCTGGCGAGATGGCGCCAGCACCACGCCCGGCTGAGATTCAGGCCGTCGAGATGCGCGATCTTGCCGTCGGCGCGATCGCTGACGACGGCGGGCGCGAAGAGTGTGTGTGGCATACCGGTGTCCAGTCTCGGGAGAAACTGTGTCACCCACGCCGCGAAGACGGCTGGCGGCAGCACGCGGCGCATGCACTCGGCCTCGATCAGTGCCGGCGACAGAAATTCATCGCCGCTCGGTTCCCAGGCCTGACAGTCGGCATCGGTGCCGTACCAGCGTGCGGCGGCGTCACGCAACGCACCAGCCAGAGCGGCGTCACCGCGGCGTTCCGCATAA
This sequence comes from Gemmatimonadaceae bacterium, assembly GCA_031414435.1. Classification (GTDB taxonomy): domain Bacteria; phylum Gemmatimonadota; class Gemmatimonadetes; order Gemmatimonadales; family Gemmatimonadaceae; genus JACMLX01. The sequence continues at coordinate 8,924 of JANNVN010000537.1, read as the reverse complement.
GTCAGGCTGAGGGCCACGGCGAAGGCGGTATTGAAGTGCGTACCGACGCGGATGGGGTATGTGCATTTCGGCAGAAACGCCATCCACCGTGCGGTGATCGCGTCGGCCAGTGGCTGCAGTGCAGCAGACCAGCGTTGGCCATCCTGCGACGCGTGCTGCGCCAGTTCGTCGGCCAGCATGTGCACCCACGCCCAGCCATATGGACGTTCGAAGGTGGTGTGTTGTGCCTGCGCGAGGTAGGCGACTTCACCGGCGACATGTTCCGGCGTGAGGTGGGCATCGAACAGGGCGCGAATCGCCTCGGACTCGGGCAGCGCATTCGTGCGCCGCAATACACGCGCGAGGAGCCAGTACGCATGGACACACGAATGCCAGTCGTAGCTGCCGTAGAAGATCGGATGGAGCTGGCGCGGGGCGTGCAGATCGGCGGGGCCGGTGAGCACGTGTTCGAGCTTGTTCGGATACTCGCGCGTCACGTGTGACAACGCCAGCGTTGTGAACTTCGAGGCCAGAGAGGTCGTGAGTGTTGGCAGCATCGCGATCTCAGCGCGGGAAAGCGAGGAAGTAGATGAGCAGCGTGTTCACGAACAGCAACATCAGCGCGGTGGGGATCTGTACCCGGATGACCGCGTACCGATCGGGGAGTTCGAGGAGCGCCACTGGCACGAGATTGAAGTTGGCGGCCATCGGAGTCATGAGGGTGCCGCAGAAGCCGGACAACATACCGATCGCGGCGATGATGGTCGGATCGCCGTGCAATCCAGTGACGAGCAGCGGCAGGCCGATCCCGAGCGTCATGACGGGAAAGGCGGCGAAGGCGTTGCCCATCAACATGGTGAGCAGCGCCATGCCGACGGTGTATGCGGCGACCGACAGGAAGGGGGCGCCGCCCGGAATCCAGCTGGCGGCGAGGGTCGAGACCACTTTCCCGACGCCGGCCGCCGCAAAGACGGCGCCCAGTGCGGCCAGCAGCTGCGGGAGCACCGCGGCCCAGCCGACGGAGTCCATCAGGCGTCGCGCTTCGGTCATCGGCGCCCGCAGTGGTGGCCGCAGCATCAGCATGCCGATGGACAGCGAGATGATCGTGGCGAGCCCCAACGAGACAAGTGTGACCTGCTTCGCCTCGACAAGCGGAGTGCCACCGATAGTGATCCGACCGATCGTGGCATTGGCAAACAGCGTGAGGAAGGGCACGGCCAGCGCGGGCAGAAAGAGGCGATTCCCCCATCGCTTTGCGCTGGCGATGCGTTCGGCGAGGGATGTGCTTTCGACGCCCCCGCTGCGTACACCCCGAATCGTCGCAACACCAACCATCGCGAGAATCAGTGCACCATTCGCCAGATCGTGGAGCCAGGTTCCGAAGAGAAACGAGATGGCCCAGAGCCCCCAGAAGGCGGCATTCCAGATCCGGTTCGGGTTCGTGGCGTCGCGAAAGTTGATCACCGCGGTGGCGCCGGTGAGGAGGCCCATCAGGCGATACAGAAACTCGAGGGTGATCACGGCGCGCCCTTGTGCAGCTGCCGGTCGAGCATGAGCAGGCGTGCCCCGTGAATGACGAACGCCGCGATGGCGGTCGGGATTGCCCAAACGGCGAGTTCTGTCGGCAGCACGCGGATACCGGCCTGCTCCATCACGCCCTTGATCAGCAGGATGGATCCAATTGCGATGAAGATGTCCTCGCCGAAGAAGACACCGATGTTGTCGACCGCTGCGGCGTGGGCCCGGATACGATGCCGCGCGGCGTCATCGAGCCCTGGCACATCACGTTCGGCCGCACCTTCCGCCATCGGTGCGATGAGCGGCCGAACCATCTGTGCGTGTCCGCCGAGGGAGACGAGGCCGAGTGCGGCGGTGGCCTGCCGGAGCGCCAGGTAGGCGAGAAGCACGCGTCCGGTGGTGGCGCGCTGCATCTGCATCACCACATCGCGCGCGCGCTCCTTGAGGCCGGAGCGCTCGAGCAGTCCGATCACGGGCAGCACCAGCCAGACGATGGCGACGTAACGGCTCTCCGTGAAGGCGTGGCCGAGGGTGCCGATGGTTTTCTCCAAACCCAGTCCGCCAGCAAGTCCGGTCACGATGCCGGCGCAGGTGACGACCAGCAGCGGATTGAGCCGGAAGGCGAATCCGAGGACAACAATGAGCAGACCGCTCAGAACGAGCATGGTGTCGTGGTCATGGGTGAACGGCGTCGCCCGGCGCGAGCACGGCGATTCCTGCGCGGCGCAACTCGGCGCGGATACGTTCGGCGAACTGCGGCGCGCCAGCGGCGTCGCCGTGAATACAGATCGACTCGGCGACAACTGGAACGTCGGCACCATCGATGGCTGTGACGGTCGCGCGCCGGACCATCTGCACGACTCGGGCCGCGGCGCGATCAGCGTCGGCGATCAGTGCATTGGGCGCTGATCGGGGCACGAGTGTGCCGTCCGCACGGTAGTTCCGATCGGCGAATGCTTCGCTGGCAGTGCGCAGGCCATGGGCGGCGCCGGCAGCGATGAGCGCGCTGCCTGAAAGGCCGAACAGCACCAGACGCGCGTCTACACCCGCGATGGCGCGTGCAATCGCATCGGCGAGATCGCGCCGCTGCGCCGCCATGTTGTAAAGGGCGCCATGCGGTTTGACGTGACGCAACGCGGTACCGCAGCTGTGCGCGATGGCCTGCAGCGCGCCGATCTGATAGACCACCATGTCGAACACCTCCTGCGGCGAGACGCCAAGCTCGCGACGACCGAATCCGACCAGATCGGGAAGACCCGGGTGTGCACCAATCGACACGCCTTGCGCGGCCGCCAGTTCGACGGTTGACCGCATGACGCCAGGATCCCCGGCGTGAAATCCGCACGCGATGCTGGCTGAGGTGATGTGGGGCATGACGGCCGCGTCGTTGCCGATGGTCCAGGCACCGTAGCTCTCGCCCATGTCACAGTTCAGATCAACGCGAACCATCGGCTCCTGCTGCGAATCGGAGGTTCAGTGCGCGCGCTGCGTGCCGCAGGGTGGCTTCCCGTGCGCAGTACGCAGCCTGTGCCTCGACCAGTGACGTTGGCGCAAATCGGAACGAGTCACCCGGCCGGAGTTGTGCGAGCAGTGGGAGATCCACGGCGATGACATCACCGAGGCGTGGATACCCTCCGGTGGTCTGCCGATCAGCCATCAGCACGATCGGTGCGCCACCCGGCGGGAGCTGGATGGTGCCCGCGGTAACGCCACACGAGGTCATTTCGCGCGACGTGACGAGGGACAACGTATGACCGGTGAGGCGGAATCCCATTCGATCCGAGTCGGGGGCGATCCGAAAGGTGTCACCGAGCAGCACATCGCGCGACGTGTCGGTGAGCAGGTGGTACTCCGGTCCCGGAAGAAAACGGAGCGTCGGCTTGCTCGCATACGGCGGGCGCATCGCGGCACTGGCGCCCCAATCAGCGACGATCCGATGGCGCGCACTGAGGTCCGCGCTCATGCGATCAGCGAGCGGCGTCGGCAACCCGATGGGGATGCTGTCATCCCGTTGCAGTGCGCGTCCGTGCCATCCGCCGAATGCGGCGCGGAGGGAGGTCCCGCGGCCGTCGAGAACGACGGGAACGTCGAGGCCTCCGGCAATCGCAATCGTGGTTCGGCAGCCAGCGTGAAGCACGACCAGTTCGCCACGGTGCACGGCGAAGGGATGCCAGGCCGGAATGGGGGTGCCGTCGAGGGATGCCGAGATGTCGCGCCCGGTGACCGCTACCAGTGCCGACTGGTTGAATTGCAGAGCGACGCCGCCGAGAGCGCACTCGAACGCCGCCGCCTCGTCGTCGTTGCCAACCAGCAGATTGGCGATCCGGTGCGCGGCGTTGTCCATCGCACCGCCGACAGGTACGCCGATGTGTTGCCACATTGATCGCCCAAGGTCCTGCACGGTGGTCTGCATCCCTGACTGGCGCACGATGATGCTCACGAGGAGTCCCGATGGGTCGCCCATTCCTCAGCCGCGATCGCGACGAAACGCACAACGTCACCCGGCGCCAGCAGTGCGGGCGGTGTGCGGTGCGCGGAGAAGAGAGTGCGTGGCGTGCGACCGATGAGCTGCCACCCGCCGGGTGAGCTGCAGGGGTAGATGCCAGTGCTGGTGCCGCCGATTCCGACACTGCCGGCGGGGACGCTGGTTCGCGGTGCGGCTCGGCGCGGTGTGTGCAGTGCCGGTGCGAGGCCTTCGAGGTAAGGAAAGCCCGGCAGGAAGCCGATCATGGCCACCGTGTATTCGCCGGCGGTGTGGGCAGCAACGATCGCGTGGGGTGTGATACGGTGGGTATTCGCGACGACATCGAGATCTGGGCCGAACTCGCCTCCGTAGCAGACCGGAATCACGATTGGCACACGCGGTGGCGTCGTGCCGATCATGAGTGACGCCATCACCGACGCGATGTATGCCTGCAGCGCGTCACTGGAGAGCTGCATCGGCTCATAGTGGACCGTATAGGCCCTGATCGCAGGAACGCGGCCAGTGACCCCCGGTGTGGCATCGTCCCGGATGCGCGCGTCGAGCGATTCGACGAGCGCTCGCGCGGACGACGCGTCGACGCCGGAGAGATCGATCGTGAGCGCGCGCTCACCGAGGGGAACGAGAGAATATGGCCACACAGCGGGACAGTATGCCGCCGTGTGGCGGCGGCGCGCCATTGCCTCTTGGACGCGCCGAGACGGGTGCGGCGCTGGGGGGCGGTGCCTGATCTGCCCGGATAGCCGGTTACCCACGTTGCCCGTCGCCCAGGGTGCAGTCTTGTCCTTGCGGCTCACTCGGGTCCCCGGCTTCATTTGTCCGGCGACGCCGGGGTAGCCGACGCCGTGGATCGTGTTGGACATTCTTCCCGCCACCGACCGGAGTAGCCGGCATGGCCGTAAAGGCAGAGACATTCCCCGTCGAACCGACGGGGCCACGCGTCGTGTCCCCTCCAGTGGCGCGGCGGAATCCCATCCGGTCACGCACCGACTGGGAACGGATGCGAGCGGAGTGCCTCGCGGACCCGGGGCACTTCCATGGTGAGATCGCCCGGCGCGAACTCCACTGGTTTCATCCGACGATCGGCGCCCACGGCGCCTGGATCACTTGGGATGACGCGGCGCAACGCTGGGCCGGGTGGGACGCGGTCAGCGGAGCCGTCGTGGATCCCGCGCTGCCAGGGGCGTACGCGCCGTGGAGCCGGGCCTTCAATGGTGATGACGCTCCCTACTGGCGGTGGTTCGAAGGGGCGCTGACGAATGCGGGCTTCAACGAAGTCGATCGCCATGTGCTCTCCGGCCACGGCGCCGAAGCGGCGCTGATCTTCGAAGGGGATCGCTGGGACATGTCGGTTGACGACGGGCGCGGCGGCCCGGTCGACTGCTACCCGGTCTCGCGGCGCACGCTGCTGCTGGAGTCGGCGAAGTGCTCGATCGCACTGCAGGCGCTCGGCCTGCACCGTGGTGATCGCATCGCGTTGAACATGCCGAACATTCCCGCGCAGCTGTTCTGGACCGAAGGCGCGAAGCGACTGGGCGTGGTGTACACGCCGGTGTTCGGCGGATTCAGCGACAAGACACTCAGCGACCGCATTCATGATGCCGGCGCGCGCGTGGTGATCACCTGCGATGGCGGATACCGCAATGCGCAGATCGTGCCATTCAAGACGGCCTACACGGATCCTGCGCTCGACGACTATGTGCCGCTGAACTCGGCGCGACGCGTCGTTGCGGAGACCTTGCAGGCGTTGCAGCTCTCCGCGGCACGCATTGCGACGTTGCTGGGTGCGATCGATGAGACCCTGTCGGGCGAGATCACGGTGCAGCGGAGCGATGTGATGCGCGGTGTGGGGCGCGCGTTACAGGCGCTGTCGGAGGCGCACGATCTGTCGGCGAGCGAGGCCAGCACCGTGCGCACGGCGATCGCGGCGGCACTGGTGTCGACGCCGCCGCGCGTCGATGCGGTGGTCGTGGTTCGACATAGCGGCATTGATGACATCGTGTGGCGCGAGGAGCGCGACCGGTGGAGCCACGACCTGACGGATGCGGCACTCGAGACGATCCTGTCCGCCGCGCGATTGGCCGGCGTGCCGGTCGCGAGCGAGGGCGAGCTGCTGGCGCTGCCGGATGCGGAGTTCGTGCGCGCGATCTGGGCGGCGAGCGCCCCGGCGCCGCTGGATGCCGAGTTCCCGCTCTTCTTCATCTACACCTCCGGCTCAACCGGCAAGCCGAAGGGTGTGGTGCACGTGCACGGTGGCTACACGTCGGGCATCGCGTACTCGATGCGGGTGGCCTTCGATGCGCAGGCCGGCGACGTGATGTACGTGGTGGCCGATCCGGGATGGATCACCGGCCAGAGCTACATGATCTCGGCGGCGCTCACGACGCGCGTCACCAGCGTGTTCACGGAGGGTGCGCCGGTGTTTCCGCATGCCGGCCGATTCGCCTCGATCATCGAGCGTCACAAGGTCAGCATCTTCAAGGCTGGCGTGACGTTCCTGAAAGGCATCATGCAGGATTCACAGAACGCCGAGGATGTGCGGCGCTACGATCTGTCTTCACTTCGCGTCTGCACGTTCTGCGCGGAGCCGACGTCGCCCGCGGTGCAACAGTTCGGCATGGACCTGCTCGCGCCGTGGTACATCAATTCGTACTGGGCGACGGAACATGGTGGCATCGCGTGGACACACTTCTACGGCAATGCTGACTATCCGCTGCGCGCCGACGCACACACGTATCCGCTGCCGTGGATCATGGGGGATGTGTGGGCGGAGTCGACGGCGGATGATGTGAATCCGGAGGCCCCGCTGGCGCTGTACCGGCGCGGGGGCGAGTCGGGCGCGGCATTCCGGCGAGCGGCGCTGGACGAGAAGGGCGAGATCGTGATTGCCGCACCATATCCGTACCTGGCGCGCACGGTCTGGGGCGACAGTGTGAATTTTCGCGTCGAGGGCTCGCGCGTGGCGCCCGAGTGGAAGGGAGACCTCGGGCGGTGGACGAGTACGTACTGGTCGCGCTGGAAGGGCGTCTGGGCCTATACGCAGGGCGATTTTGCGGTGCGCTACGACGATGGGTCGTTCTCACTGCACGGACGCAGCGATGACGTGATCAACGTGTCGGGCCATCGCATGGGCACGGAAGAGATCGAAGGTGCCATCCTCCGTCATCGGCAACTCGATCCTGATTCCCCCGTTGGCAACGTGATCGTGGTCGGGGCACCGCATCGTGAAAAAGGACTGACCCCGCTGGCGTTCGTGAAGCCAAGCGCGGGCCGGACGCTGACGCAGGACGACAAGCGACGCCTGACGGAGCTGGTCCGATTCGAGAAGGGCGCGGTTGCGGTGCCGAGTGACTTCATCGAGGTGACCCAATTCCCGGAGACCCGCAGCGGCAAATATGTTCGCCGGATGGTGCGCGCACTGGTGGAAGGCACCGAGATCGGCGATGTGAGCACGTTGCGCAACCCGGAGTCGATCGCGGAACTCGGGGCTGCGATCGCCGAGTGGCAGCGCAAGCAGAAGCTCTCCGAAGAGCAGCAGCTGTTCGAGCGGTATCGCTACTTCCGTGTGCAGTACAACTCGCTGGCGGTCGGGGCGAAGGTGGCCACCGTCTATGTGACAAATCCGCCGGTCAATGCGCTGAACGAGCGCGCGCTGGACGAACTGAACATCGTCGTCGATCATCTGGCGCGCCGCGACGACGTGAAGGCTGTGGTGTTCACCGGTGATGGGACGTCATCGTTCGTGGCCGGTGCCGACATCCGTCAGTTCCTCGACGAGATTCACACGCTCGAACAGGCGCGGGTGCTGCCGAACAATGCGCAACTGGCGTTCCGACAGATCGAGCGGATGGGCAAGCCATGTATTGCCGCGATCCAGGGCGTGGCGCTCGGCGGTGGCATGGAGTTCGCTCTCGCCTGTCACTACCGTATCGCCGAAGCGTTCTCCCAGTTCGGGCAGCCGGAGATTCGACTGCGCCTGTTGCCGGGCTATGGCGGCACGCAGCGGCTGCCGCGCCTGCTCACGGATCGTCGCGGCGCCGACGGTCTGCGCGACGCACTTGAATTGCTGCTCAGTGGTCGAAACATCGATGGCACGCAGGCGCATGCGATCGGGTTGGTGGACGAGCTGACCGGCGACGCCGCAGACGTGCTCTCGTGCGCACACGCCCGTGTTCGCGAGTGGTATCGTACTGGCGATGCGAGTCTGCTGGGCAAGGCACATAGCGAGCGTCTGGCAGCGACGCTCACGTGGAATGCGGCGGGCGAGTTGGGCATCGACACGGCGATGGCGGATGCGCACCTGCAGCGAATTCTGGCGCAGCTGGCATGGGCCGGGCGGGCGAAGGCCGGTGAGCGGGTACTCGATGCGGTACGGACAGGATGGACCTTTGGCGTTCCGGCGGGCCTGCTGCGCGAGGCGGAGCTGTTCGCCGAGGGAGTCGTCGACCCCGATGGCGGAAAAACGGGCATCCGCCAGTTCCTCGACAAGCAGAGCGCACCGCTGCCGATCACACGCGATGGTGTGCGTCTGGTGTCCGAGCAGCAGTCGTTCATCAGGGAACAGCTGACACAGGGCGAGTTGCTGCCAGTTGGCGCACCGTTCTATCCCGGCGTGACGCAGATTCCTTCGTGGCAGTTTGCGTTTGGCGTGCCGAAGGATCAGGCCACCGGCGCACCCAGCTTCGGTCAGCCGAAGGAGGCGGAACGTGAGTTGATCGTGCCAGTGGCAGTACCTGGTGCGATGGAAGCACTGGTCTATGTGCTCGCCTCCGAGGTCAACTTCAACGACATCTGGGCGATCACGGGCATCCCGGTGTCGAGCTTTGACAACCACGATCTGGATGTGCAGGTGACCGGATCGGGCGGGCTCGGACTGGTGGCCGCGCTTGGCAGCGATGCGAAAGCAGAAGGGCGGCTCAAGGTTGGTGATCTGGTGGCGATCTAC
>JANNVN010000536.1:0-18790 GCA_031414435.1 Gemmatimonadaceae bacterium | reverse complement strand
CGGGTGGCGATCGGCGATCTGGTCGGTGAAGTCGAGCCCTTGCAGAGTCTCGTCACAGGTGACGACCCGCATGGCATCGTCGACAGCTTTCTCTACGGCGTCTCGCTGAACAAGATTGCGCGACAGGTGGACGAATCGGGCACCCTCTTCGTGATGCCGAGCGGCACCGAGCCGGTGGTCACGCCCGACATCCTGCGCAATGAACGCTGGAGCCGTCTGGCTGCCGGATTCCGCGAAGTTGGTGCGCTGCTGGTGCTGGTTGCGTCGAGCGATGCCGACGGTGTCCATGAACTCGCGTCGATGCTCGACGGCGTCGTGGTCGTGGGCGACGCGGCCTCGGTGTTGTCGGTGCCACGCAACTCGGTGCTGGCGCACGTCGACGCCCCGCCGGTCGTGCCGGCGCCGCCAGAATTGATGGACGCGGCGGCCGCATCCGCGCCACGCGGCGGTCAGGCAGTGACGAAGCCATCGCCGGTCCTGCTGCCGGCACAGGACGTTGTGGAAAAGCGCGTTCTGACACCATTCCCGGCGCAGGATCGACGCAAGCAGGGCGTGATTGCCGCCGCGATCGCCGTCGCGCTGCTCGGAGCGTGGTTCGCGTACACCCGATTCAGCGCCCCCTCCCCTGCGTCCGGTGTGGCGACACCGACGACGTCGGCCGTGAATGTGACGGATACAGCCGCAGCCACGCCCAGTGCGAGCACGGCACCGTCGGTCGCCGGGGCGGCGCAGATGGATTCCGCTGCATTGACGCGCGTTGCAAACCCGCAGGATTCACTGAAGGCCGCGGCGTTCGGCGTGGTGATCGTCGCGACCAATGATGAAGCGCAGGCGCTGGCTCGGTGGGCCGACCTGGGATTGAACCTGCCGGCGGGGACCGTGACGATGGTTCGCATTCGCGGCGAACGGGGGCGGTTCTTCCAGATGCAGGCCGGGGCCTACGGCAAGGCGCGGCAGGCTGATTCGCTGCTCGGCGCGCTGCGCGCGAGCGGGAAACTGAAGGCCGACGCAGGGCGCGTGGTGGCAACGCCATACGGCCTGATGCTCGAGAGCAAGGTGTCACGCCGGGCCGCACAGAACGTGGCCGATGGTTACGGGCAGCGGCAGATCGCCGCGTATGCCTTGCTGCAGGCTGATGGCAGCGCGACGATTTTCGTCGGCGCATTTGAGTTACCCGAACAGGCGATTCCATTGATGGCTGAACTGAAGGCCAAGGGCGTCGGTTCGACGCTCTACTACCGTACTGGGAGAAGTTTCTGACGTGCGCCTGACCAAGTTGACACTGCACGGCTTCAAGTCGTTCGCGGACCATACGGAAATGCTGTTTGAGCCTGGGGCGACGATGATCGTCGGCCCGAATGGCTGCGGCAAGTCGAACGTCTCGGACGCCGTGCGTTGGGTGCTCGGCGAGCAGCGCGCGCGCATGATGCGCGGGGCGAAAATGGAGGAGGTCATCTTCCAGGGATCGTCTGCCCGTCGCGCCGTGAACGTGGCGGAGGTGTCACTGCACTTCGACAACACCGATGGCGTCCTGCCAGTGGCGTTCAAGGAAGTGGTGATCACGCGCCGACTCTCCCGTTCAGGGGAGAGCGACTATTTCCTCAATCGGGTGCAGTGTCGCCTGCGCGACATCCACGATCTGGTGCGCGGCACAGGGTTGGGAGCCGACAGCGGCGTCGTCATCGAGGCGAAGATGATCGATGCGCTGCTGAGCGACCGCCCGGATGATCGTCGCGAGCTGTTCGAGGAGGCGGCGGGTGTCGGCCTGTATCGCGATCGGAGGCGCAGCACAGAGCGTCGACTCGAAGAGACGACGGTCGACCTGTCACGACTCGACGACCTGATCGAGGAAGTGCAGAGCCAGGTTCGCTCGCTGTCGCGTCAGCGGAAGAAGGCCGAGCGTCACGTCGAACTGACCGCGCGGCGTTTTGCGGTTGACGTGACGTTGGCAGCGCGCGAACTGGAAAGTTGGGCCGACGAGTTGATGCAATTACAAGCGCGGCTGGAAGAGCTGCGCGATGCAGTGCCCGCCGCCTCGGAGCAGGCTGAGACGGCCGCTCGCGACCGTGAAGCGGCGCAGCGCGCGCGCGCGGCAGCTGAAGCAATGCGTGCCGAGTTGGCGCGGATGGCGCAGGCGCAGCGCGAGCAGGCCAATCAGGTGGAGCGCGAACTGCGCGTAGCGGAAGAGCGTCAGCGGAACGCGATGTCGCGCCGCGAGCGCGCCGATGCGGAGTTGCAGGATGGCGAGGCACTGGGGCAGCGGGTCGTGGCTGAGCGCGAAGATGCCGAGACCGAGCGCGTCAGGTTGCAGGCCGAACTGGCGGCCGCCGTGGAATTGCTGACAGAACGCGCCGGCGCCGAGGAAGAAGCGAGGCGCAGCGTCTCGATGGCCCGACAGGCGGTGGAAGGCGCAGAAAAGACGCTGCGGGACGCACGCGATCAGGTACGACGCCTCGAGCTCGATCGCGAAGGCACCGAGCGTGAACTGGGCGAGGTCCTGTTACGGGATTCGGTTCTCGAGACAGAGATGGCGACGCTGACGGACGCGCTGGCGACGGTTGCCCGTGACACCGCAGCGGCAGAAGAAGCGTTGGAGATCGCCCGCGTGGACGTGTCGCGCGCGCTGGGCGCGCTGGACGCCGCGCGCGCGGCCGCCCAGACGGCTCGTGAAGCGGAAGCCGATGTACGTCGGCGATTGGGTGATGCCGACCGGCAGCGGACGTCGTTGCAGGGCCGGATCCACGGCCTCGAAGCACTCGACCGCGATCGCGTCGGGCTCGCACCCGGTGCGGCGTCGGTGTTGCGCGAGCGTGAGCGCTTCGGTGCGGGGGCAGTGCTCGGACCACTCTCTGACTTCCTGTCGGCGGACAGCGATGCCGCGATACTCGTGGAGCGCTACCTTGGCGCCACGGTGCACGCGGTGGTCGTGCGTGATCGCGAAGCGGCGAGTGCCGTGGCGTCATGGCATGCCAGCGCGAAGCCAGGGCCAGTCCTGCTGTTGCCACTCGACGCCATCAACGATGTCTCGAGCGCTGACGATGCGCTGGCAGCACGTGTGCGCGCCACCGAGCCGGCGCAACGCTGGGTCCGCGCGCTACTCGGCCAGGTAACGCAGCTGGATGGCGGCAGTGGGTTTGTCGACCCACGCGGCGCGATCTATCTGCCAGGTGGTGAATCGGCCCAGGGCCCGATTCAGCGCCGCGCAGAGCTGGCGATGCTGCGCGATGATCTCGAGCAACTGGATGCCGATCGCGCGCGGATCACCGCCGAAGCAGAGACGGTACGCGCGACACTCCAGGCGGCGGAAGCGGCGGTGACGGCCTGTGCCGATGCCGCCACGCTGGCACAGGGCGAAGTCCGCCGCGCCGACGAAGGACGCGCTGAGGTGGAACGTCGCAGCGCTCGTGCGCAGCGCGAACGCAACGATGCGCAACAGCTGGCCGAGAAGCTCGCGGAGCGGCGCGCGGCGCTGCAGGCACGGGCCGCGGATGACGACGCCAAGGCGGAAGAGCTGCGGGCGGGGCTGGCAGGCTTCGAGGCAGTCATCACCAGCACACGTCAGCGACTCGTTGGCGCCGACGAGATGCTCGAAGAAGCGCGCGAAGGGCGTACGATCGCGCAGGTGTCGCAGGCGCAGTCGCAGGCGCGGGTGCAGGTGGCACAGGATCGTGCCTCACGCCTTCTGCAGGAACAGGCGACGGCAACCGCGCGCCTGGAGACGCTCCGCACCGAGTTGCTGCAGCTGGCCAATGCGGACTCCGCGCTGGCCGAGCAGATCGCGACGCTCACGGTGCAGCTCGAGGAACGGCAGATGGCGCTCTCGGAACTCGAGACACGCCTGATGGAGTCGGAAGAAGGGCTGCGCGCCGCCGATGCATCACTGCGCACCGGAGACGAGGCGCTTGAGCTGGTCCGTCGACAGGCGACGCTGATGGCCGAAGAGCTGCATCAGACGGAACTCCGGCATACGCAACTCGAGGCGCGCCGACAGAACATCCGCGAGCGCCTCGAGACCGAGTGGCGGAAGCCGATCGCCGAACTGCTGGAAGGGTTTGAGCCGCTGGAGATGGAGGCTGACGCTTTGCGCACGGAAAACGAGTTGCTCCGGCAGCAGCTGGACCAACTCGGCCCGGTCAATCCCCTCGCGGTTGAAGAACATGAAGAAGAGGTGAAGCGACTCGACTTCCTGGCGGCGCAGCGCAACGACCTGGCCGAAGCTAAGCTGTCCCTGTTGCAGGCAATCAAGGAAATCGACGCCACGGCACGCGAGCTGTTCCTCGCGACTTTTGCCAAGGTGCGCGAGAACTTCAAGCAGATCTTCCAGACATTGTTTGGCGGAGGCGAGTGCGACCTGCGACTCGAGAATCCGGATCAGCCGCTGGACTGCGACATCGAGATTCACGCCAGCCCGCGCGGCAAGAAGACACAGCGGATTCACCTCCTGTCGAGCGGCGAACGCGCGCTGGTCGCACTGTCCTTGCTCTTCGGCATCTTCCTCACCCGTCCGAGCCCCTTCTGCCTGCTCGACGAAGTGGACGCGCCACTCGATGATCAGAACGTGGGTCGCTACGTGAAGATGTTGAACGAGTTCAAGGAGCGGACGCAGTTCATCGTGATCACACACAATCCTCGCACCACCACCGAAGCGGCGGATGCCGTGTACGGTGTGACGATGCAGGAGCCCGGGGTGAGTTCACTGGTCAGCGTGCGGATGCGCGGTCGCGGTGGCGCGGGCGTCAATGGCGGTGTCGATCCCGATCCTGACGGGCCGCCGTCTGGCGATGGGAACATCCTCAGTGTTCCGGACGCTGCATCGGAAACGGTTGGTGCCGCGGCGTAGTGCTCGAGCCAATTCCACTGGCGGTTCGGTGACACCGCCGTTCTTTGGCGGGAATCGCGGGGATAGCGCCAGGAATCACGCGGATGACGGCAGGACTCGCGGAGGCGCGCAAGGGATGTCGGAACTGCTCGCCAGATTGCAAGCCGTTCCAATACCCGATCGCTTTTCCCCGCGTCCTTCGCGATCTCCGCGCGAACAGAGTTTGCGGTGCTGCAATACGCGCGGCCACTGAAGCGTCATCAGCCAGCCAAGCGTGAAGAGAGTTTAGTGAGCTGGAACGCGCGCGTGCGCTGACGCGTCATCAGCCAGCCAAGCGTGAAGATGGATCGCTGTAATGGAACGCGCGCGTACGCTGACGCGTGATGGGCCAGCCAAGCGTGAAGAGATTTCGCTGTCCTGGAACGGCGCGTTCGCTGACGCGTGATCGGCGAGCTTAGACGCATGACCCAGGTGCGCAGTGCCAGACTGCACACAAACGATGAGGAGCCTCCTGCATGCGGTTGACGATCATCGGCTCGGGGACGATCTCGCTGTCCCCCACGCGAGGGTGCGCCGGGTATCTGGTCGAGGCGGGGGATCTGCGAATCCTGCTCGATGTGGGACCGGGTGCAGCCCACACCATGGCTCGGCATGACATGGACTGGTGGGGCATCACACACATCGTGCTGTCCCACTTCCATCTGGATCACATCGGGGACCTCCCAACTCTGGTCTTCGCCTGGCGGCATGCCCGACTCGAGCCGCGGTCGACACCGCTGACGATTGTCGGGCCGGCGGGGACGAAAGCGCTCCTCGAGCGCTGGGCGTCTGCACTGGGGGACTGGCTGGCGGTACCGGGGTTTGCGCTGGAGGTCATCGAAGTCGTGCCGGAGTTACCTGTCGAGCTCGGTGAAGGGGTGGTCCTGACGAGTCGAAGTGTGCCACACACCGCCGAAAGCGTGGCATATTCTCTCGAGCACGGTGGCAAGCGGCTGGTCTATACCGGGGACACCGGCGAGGACCCATCGCTGGCCGAGTGGGCAGCAGGCTGCGACCTGTTGTTGGCGGAGTGTTCCCTGCCCGACTCGATGCCTGTGCCAATCCACCTGACGCCGTCCGAGACGGCGGCGCTGGCGGCGGTGGCGGCACCGGGCATGCTGGTGGTGACCCACATGTATCCCCCGCTCGAGGGGATCGATCTGCGCGCCGAGCTTGGCGCGCGCTGGGCCGGCCCGACCGTGATTGCCACGGACGGACTCGTGCTCGACTGCTGAGGACGCGAAGCAATGCTGGTGATGATGCAACGGAACGCCACGCCGCAGGAGATTCAGGCGGTGTGCGATGCGATACAGGTGCTCGGCTTCAATCCGCTGCCGATGCCGGGTGCACTGCGCACGGCGATCGGCGTGGCCGGCGACGATGGCCAGGTGGATACGTCGCACTTCGAGGGCATGGCCGGTGTGGCCAGCGTGCTCTACGACTCGAAGCCGTACAAACAGGTATCGCGTGAGTGGCAGCCCGAGAAGTCACTGGTCTCCATCGGACACGGTGTGGTCTTCGGCGGTACCGAAGTGCCGGTTGTGGCCGGACCGTGCAGCGTCGAGGGCGAGAAGGAGATTCTGCAGATCGCGCACATGGTGAAGGCGGCGGGTGCGGTTGCGCTGCGCGGGGGCGCGTACAAACCGCGCACATCTCCGTACGCCTTTCAGGGCCTTGGCGAGGAGGGGCTCCGGCAACTCGCGCTCGCGCGCAGTGAGACGGGGCTGCCGATCATCACCGAAGCGATGGACGAGCGTCAGGCAGACCTGGTGGCAAAGTACGCCGATTGCATTCAGCTCGGCGCGCGCAACATGATGAACTTTTCGCTCCTCAAGCATCTTGGAAAGCTGGGTATGCCGGTGTTGCTGAAACGCGGTATGTCGGCCACCATCACGGAGTGGTTGCTTGCGGCCGAGTACATCATGTCGGAAGGCAATCGCAAGATCGTCATGTGTGAGCGTGGCATTCGCAGCTACGACAGTGCCACGCGCAACGTGTACGACCTGTCAGCGATCCCGGTCATCCAGCGATTGTCACATCTGCCGATCATCGGCGATCCGAGCCATGGCGTCGGCATTCGAGACGCGGTGCCACCACTGGCGCGCGCGACGGTGGCCGTGGGAGCGGACGGCGTGATCGTGGAGGTGCACCAGCAGCCAGACAAGGCGTGGAGTGATGGCGCACAGAGCCTGCATCCGCCGCAGTTCGACGAGATGGTGCGCAGCCTGATCCCGATTGCGGAGGCCGTGGGCCGGTCGATCATGGGCGCCGGAACGGTGGTCGTCTGAGCGGGGTACCAGCCGTGGGACGCAGTTTCCGAACCTCCTCCATCCTGGCCGGTGTCAGCATGAATGCACTTCGTCGTGTGATGTGCGTGACGATCGCGCTGTTCCCCGCGGTGAGCGTGGCGCAGTCGCGACCGCTCGCCGCCGCAGCGCCGAGCGCCGCGGCGCTGCTCACGCGGACGGCAGCGCTCTACACGGGCACTCGTCCGTTGCGCGCGGAGTTCACGCAGCGGGTGAAGAATCCAATCACCGACAGTGAAACGCCGAGCGCCGGCAGCTATCTGCAGCGCGGCCCGGGCGTATTCTCAGTGAATTTTTCGCAGCCTGCCGGTGATCGCATCGTCAGCGATGGCAAGACACTCTGGGTCTTCGTGCCAAGTGCAACGCCGGGGCAGGTACTGAAGATGCCGGTGGGTGCCGGTGCGCCGGGCGGTGTGGACCTGGTGGGCCAGTTCTTTACGGCACCGACGCGGAAATTCACCGTGACGGATGGTGGTACGGCGACCATCTCTGGCGTTGTCGTGCGGAAGCTCGTACTGGTGCCGCGGAGCGACATGGGATTCACGCGCGCGGTGTTGACGATCGTGCCGGCGACCGGGGTGCTCAAGCAGCTCGAGGTGACGGAGCGTTCGGGGTTGATACGGACAGTCAGTTTCTCGACCATCACGCGTGGCGCGACGCTGGACGCGAGCGCGTTCACGTTTGTGGTGCCACGGGGGATCACGGTAGTGGATCAGGCGGCGATGATGCGGGGGATGTAGGGTGGGGTTGTTGGCGACGCCGTCGCGGCGACTGAAGTAGTCGCGATGCGATTGTGAAGCGGCACGCTTGGCTTAAGCCCTTGCCGCACACGATCAACGCCGCCCGCGCGGCCCCAGCCCGACAGCCACACCCAGCCAGATGCGCCGAGTCCCGATCGGCTCACTGAACGGCGAGTAGCCGTCCGCGATGTAGTCTTGAACAAAGGGCCGCAACTCGGCGATCGTCGCACCACCGGTGATGGACAGCGGGGCACGCTTCGTCGGTTGCCAGCTCCCTTCGAGGCCGGCTTCAGGCTGGTACATAATCCGGCGTGCCGAGCGTCGATCGACGTTGGTTGAGTCGCGCGTGGAGGTGGAGATGCCGGCGATACCGAGATCCCCGATCACCGAGAGCGAGACACGCGCGCGGTGGATGACGGGCACACGCAGGCCGCTGCGCACCAGCAGCAGATCGTGCGCAGTCCGCAACGGCCGCGGCGCACAGAATGGCGCATCGGGCGGGATGAGCCCCGTGCACGGCGACCCGACCCAGCGGCGCTCCCCGGCAGTGAACTCAGCCCCGATCTGCCATCGGAGGGCGCTCGTGTTGATAGGAAACGCGTAGGTGACGGCGGCGCCGTACTGACGGCCGAAGCCTTCGGTGCGCAGCGTGACGAGCACGGCGTGCGCTGCAACCTCCTGTGCGGCAGCTGGCGCCACACAGAGCAGCACGCCTGCACACGATGGCAGCAGCCGACGCATCACTGTGAGTCTGAGGGTGACAAATGCACACCTGTGTATACTCACACACGGGCCTATCGTCACAATTGCACCGAAATAGCGCGCGTGTCACAGAGTCGAGACAGGCCGGTTCAGCCTGACGGTCGTCGGATGCGAGCCGGCGGCGGCGGTGTGGGCGCGAGCAGCGACGCGAGGGTGACGGTGAACCCGGGTAACACCGCTTCTCCATCGAAGGCGTCGCCGGCCCCGAGAGAGGTGTCGCTGCCGTCTGCGCGATAGACATGGGCCGTTTCCCGGCGCGGGTCGATCAGCCAGACGAGCAGCGTGCCTGCGTCGAGCCAGTGCTTGATCTTCGTCTTGATCATCCGCGTCCGATCGCCGGGCGAACGTACTTCGACGACGAGATCAGGCGCCAGCTCGTCGAAGCCGATCACCGCCTCGGTGGGGACGCGATCGGCGCGGATGTAGGTCACGTCGGGGGCGCGCACAGTATCGGGCTTTCGGGCCAGCGTGAACCCGGTGTCGGCTGCACATACGATACCGATGGGGCTGGTCTTCAGATAGGTGCCGATCTCAACGAGCATTCGTGCTGCCACGACTCCGTGCCGCAGTTTCGCCGGCTCGCGCACGACCAGCCGCCCGCGCACCAGCTCCGTGCGCCGGTCGGGGATCGGGCGCATCGCCAGTTCTTCGGATGTCATATAGGTATAAGGCACACGCCCCCCTGTGCGTTCGGCTCCTTCAGACGTTCACGAACCGACGATATCACATCCATGGCGGAAAAGCGTCACCATTTTCGTGCGTCGCTATCATGCGCTCATGTCCGACCACCGAGGCCGCTGAACCCGTGATCCCATTCTCGCCCGCCCCGCCTGCACACGATCGCCCGGACCGCTTTCCGAGCCCGTTCGACCGTGCCGCAGTGCATCCATTGGCGCGACGTGCGGCGCAGGAATCGATCGACCTGCTGCAGTCGCCCGCGGCGGCAGCGTGGAGACTCGATGCGCCCGACGGTGGCAAGATGTTCGGCGTGCTCGTCGTGGAGGCACGCGATGGATCGCTTGGCTATCTGCGCGCATTCTCCGGCATGCTGAGCGGCCTGTGGAGCATCGAGGGTTGGGCGCCGCCGACGTTTGATGTCGCCGCGCGTGACGCGATCTGGATCGCGGGTGACGCCGAGATGCGCGCACGCACACTTGAGCGTGCCAGATTCGAGCGCGCGGAGGCGGGCGGGCAGGCCGCCGAGGCGTTGCGGCGTATGGACGACGCACGTGCCGCACGATCACGTGAATTGCTGCCGCAGATTCAGGACACCTATCACTTCGTGAACGCGCGGGGTGAACGGCGCGTGTTGCGCGAGCTGTTCGCCCCCGCGCTGCCCCCGGGAGGCGCTGGTGATTGTGCGGCGCCAAAATTGCTCGCGCAGGCGTATACGCTGGGCCTGCGCCCAGTCGCACTGGCTGAATTCTGGTGGGGCGCAGCACCGCGATCCGGCGATAGGCATGCGGGCTCGTTCTATCCTGCCTGCCGCGGCAAGTGCGGGCCCATTCTTGCGCACATGCTGCTCGGACTGCCGGCAGATCCGCCACCTATCTTCGGCGCCGGAATGATTCCGTTGTCGGAACCAGAAACAGTGTACGAAGACGCACAGATCGTCATCGTCGACAAGCCGAGTGGACTGCTGTCGGTTCCGGGTCGCAGCGCACGACTGCAGGACTCGGTGATGACGCGGCTGCGTGCGCGGTATCCCGAATCCACCGGGCAGTTGGTCGTCCATCGCCTCGATCTCGACACCTCGGGGCTGCTGCTGGCGGCCAAGGACGGCGCGACGTTTTCGGCGCTGCAACGGCTGTTCTCCCTGCGCGAAATCGAGAAGCGATATGTCGCATGGCTCGATGGCGATGTCACGGACGATGAAGGCATGATCGACCTGCCACTGCGCCTTGATGTGGACGACCGTCCGCGACAGATCCACGACGCGGAGTTTGGCAAGAGCGCCGTGACACAGTGGCGGGTGCTGCAGCGCGCGAACGGACGAACCAGGGTGTCGCTCGTACCACTTACAGGACGCACGCATCAGCTGCGCGTGCACGCGTCGCACCCGCTGGGGTTGAATGCCCCGATCGTTGGTGATCGGTTGTATGCTCGCGCCGCACCGGCTGACGGCGAGCGGCTCATGTTGCATGCCGAGCTGCTGGCGTTCACGCACCCGGGATCCGGTGTCACGCTGAGGGTGGAGTCACCAGCGCCTTTCTGATTTTCGGTGCGACTTGCATCCGACCGCGGAACGCTAAGGCAGGCGCGGTTGGACGCTCTGGCGACGGGATCGGGCGAGAGACGCGACGGACATCCGCGCCGGCCGGAGTGGAGACGGTTGGATGGTGCCTGAGCGGCGTCCGGTAGCGCGGGACGGAGTCGGGACGGTTGATGGTACCTGAGCTGCGTCGGGTAGCGCGGGACGGAGCGTAGCAGGCCAGCGTTGACCGATCCGCCCGTCGGTCGCCCCCAATGGCGTCCGGACGGAGCGTTGCCGGGCCAGCGCCGGGCCAGCGGAGACCGTCACTCGCCTCCTCATGGCGTCTGGACGGAGCGGGCCGGCCCGGGCTAGCGGCGGCAGTCAGTCGCCTCACGCGTCCCAACGGAGCGTTGTTGCGGGGCCAGCACGGTCCAGCCGCGACCGTCAGCAACTCCCCTGGCGTCCGCCTGGGGCCCGCGTCCGCAATGCGGCCACGTGCACAGCTGGCCGCGGGAATACTTTCCCTGTCAGCCCCGTCCAAAACCCCGTGACCACCTCCCCCGCCTCCCCGACGCTCGATGAGCAGCACGCGCGCTTTGAAGCGCTCGTGCTGCCACATCTGGATCGGCTCCTCCGATTCGCGCAGCGGCGGGTGTCGTCCCGCGGCGACGCCGAGGACGCGGTGCAGGACGCCTGCGTCAAGGCGTGGCTGTCATTTGATGATCTGCGCGACAGTGAACGCGTCCGCCCCTGGCTGTACCGCATCCTCCGCAGCGTGATGAGCGATACGATCGAGAAGTCGGACCGGCGTCGTCAGCTGGTGGACATCACGCGACTGGAGCAGGCGCACGAAGAGCTCATTGGCGGCGATACCGATGTGGTCTTCAGCGAGGTGGCCGCCAGGCTCGACAGCGAAATGCTCACGCGGGCACTGACCATGATTCCTGAAGACTTCGCGACGGCCGTCGAGCTGCATGACATCGATGGTTTCAAGTACCACGAGATCGCGGAGATCGCCGGAATCCCGATTGGTACCGTTATGAGCCGTATATCGCGCGGCCGGCGATTGTTGGCGGGCACGATTCTGGCTAACCGTCGCGCCTGGGGACTCGGAGCGACCGATGTCTCGCCCGGCGTGCGGTCACTGCGCAGCGGCAACCGGAGTGCGCCGTGAGCGACCTGCACCTCAACTTCAGTGCGCAGCCGCACGAGCGCCCAGGTGATGACGACGCACGCGAGGCGCGGCATCAAGTGCTCGCGACACTCCTCGGCGCGTATGCCGACGATGAGCTGCCGCCGGAGACATCGTCGCAGATTGACGCGCATCTGCTGGGCTGCGCTCGCTGCCGTCGCGAAGTCGGGATGCACATCGCACTGCGCGCGCGGCTCTCGCAGGAGCCGACGGTCACGGCGAGCCCGGCGCTGCGCGAGCGCATCGCGCGACAGATTGCGCTGAGCCCAGCTCCCGCCGCTGCGCCGACGCCAGCGCACGCAGCGCCGCGCTGGTCGTGGTCCACACGGGGCGCCCGGATTGCCGCGGTGGTGGCAATGCTCGGTGCTGTGGGGCTGGTCGCCGCAGTGGGCGCTCGCGATCGCTCCAACACGTCGGCGGTATCGATGGCGTCGATCGATCCGATGGGTGTACCGCTCTTCAGCAGCATCCTCGCCGACTACCGTCGCGTGACGGCGGGCGACCTGCCGGGCCGGGCAAGGGATCTGGACGCGGTGCGCGCGGCGGTACCGTTTGCGGTCGATGTGCTCCATGAGCCTTCGCTGCGGCTGTTGGCCGCGTGGAGCACCGACCTCGATGGCGAACCAGCGGCCGTGCTCGCCTATCGCTGGCATGACCGGCTGGTACTCGAGTATCTGATTGCAGAGCCCGTGTTTTTCCGTCACCCTGGCATGCGTGCACCGGTGGCGGCCGGACGATTGGTGAGCGCGTCGAGCGGTGGCCAAGGCATGGTGGCGTGGGCGGCACCGGAATCCGGGGCAGTGCTCATCGGCGAGGTGCCCCCGGCTGAGCTGGCGGCATTGCGGGTTGGTGGTGGCGGGCGCTGATTCTGAGCATCCGTTGCACATCATCTTCGACGGGGACGCTGGCCGTTGAAGCGCCGTTCCCAGGCCCGCCGCTGTGAGGATTCGTGATCGATCCCGTGCTGCGTTCCGGCACCCTGCCGCGCATGCGCTGTATACGCCGCCGAGTGGCACGCGCACTGTTGCTGCTCTCGCTGCCTTCGGGCGCTGCGGCACTGAGGGCACAACAGCGCCCGTCGCCCGCTGACAGTGCGGCCGCTGATTCCGCCTCACGCGACTCGATCGCGGCGCGTCTCCGGCGTGCCGAGGCGGCGATCGAGCTGCTACGCCAGCAGTTGGCCGTCGAAGCCAGCACCGTGGTCCGCACCAGGTCGCGGCTCCAGATCGAGCTGTCAGCGCGCGTGCTCATGAACTCATTTCTGACGTCCAATCGGGTCAACAACGTGGACGTACCGCAGTTCGGACTGCCACGGGCTGCCGTGCCGCCGACGCTGCCCGGCAGCACACCACCCGGTTCGCCTGGCACGCGCGCGCTGGGCATATCCGTGCGCCAGACGCGCCTCGGGGCGGCAATGAGCGTAGACAGCGTCCTGGGTGGCGTGTTCGAAGGCGACATCGATCTTGATTTCTTCGGCGGCGTCTCGACGGGTCCTGGCGATCGGCGCCTCTTTCCTGAGCCGCGCCTGCGCACCGCGCGCGCCCGGCTGAGGTGGGATCGCGGCTCAGTGCTCATTGGATCAGAGACGCCGCTGATCAGCGATCTGAATCCCGTCAGCCTCGCCTCCGTCGGTGTCCCTGGCTTCGTCACGGCAGGCAATCTCTGGAACTGGTTGCCGCAGGTTCGCATCTCTCGCGATCTGATCGTGACGGCGTCTGGCGTTCGGGTTGGGCTGCAAGGCGCAGTGCTGGCGCCGTTTTCCAACACGCTGAACTCCGGAGAAACCGACGCCGTGGACGCAGGCGAGCGGTCCGGCCGGCCATATCTGCAGAGCCGTGTGAATGTCCGCTGGGGTGACGGCGCCGCCGAGCCCGGCGCGCCGAGTGATGTGTCGTTGGGTGGCACGGGCGGCGAGCTTGGCGTTGGCATGCATCGCGGCTGGGTGCGTGCCGCCGGTGATTCGACGAGCGTCAGCAGTGCGCTCAGCATCGATGGCCGCGTGATGATCGCGCCGCGGGTCGAGATTCGTGGCGAAGCCTATCGCGGGCAGTTGGTACGTGGTCTCGGCGGCGGCGCCATTGGGCAGGGCTTCGGTCGCTCGCTGAGCGGTGGCACCGTCGGGCCACCCTTACGCGATGTCGCCGGCTGGGTGCAGCTGAACGTGCAGGCCCACGCAACCCTTATCAGTGGCGCTGGTTGCGGCAGGAACAGCGTCAATCGCGACGATCGTCCGATACGTCTCGAGAACACGGCCTGTGCAGCGCATCTGCTGTGGCGGCCAGCGCAGCCGCTGGTGCTCGGGATGGAGTTCCGTCAGGTCAGGACTCGCTATTCCGATCAGACCAGTCGCGCAAACCACATGAACCTCTCCTTCGGCTTTGAACTCTAGTGGCGTGGAATCGAAGTTCGGATAGCACCAAGCCGGATGGGGCGCCCGGGTGGCAAGGCGTAAACCGCTGCAATACCAGCGGTATTGCGAGGATTTTCAACGCGGCCAGCCGGGATGCAGCGACCGGCGATTGCTTCCGGAACTTCGCTTCCACGCCACTACTGTCGCGCCGCGGAGTCCTTCGACTGTGTGCACTTGCGACACTGATGCTCGGTATCGCGGCCGCGTCTCCGCAGCTTGGCACCGTGACCGGACGCCTCACATTACTTGAACGCGCCGGCGGGGCGCGGAACGACATTGGGACGGCAGTGGTGTATCTCGAGTCACTCGACGGGCGCCGCGATCCCGATCCGGGAAACGTGAGCACCGACGACGTCATCGCAATGCGTGGACGACAGTTCATCCCGCATACGGCAGTGATCCAGCGGGGCGGCACCGTCCAGTTCCCGAATCAGGATCCATTCAGCCATAACGTGTTCTCGAATACCGAGCCGTCCAGTTTCGACCTCGGCCTGTATCGACGCGGCGCGTCACGATCAGCGACGTTTGCGGAGCACGGCGTCTACGCCATCTACTGCAACATCCACGCGAGAATGGTCAGCTATGTGATCGCCGTTCCCGGCCGGCATGTTGCGCGCGCTCAACCGGATGGCCGCTTTGAGCTGGCGGGCGTTCCCGTCGGGACGTATCGGCTCCACATCTGGCACGAACGCGCGGTGCACCTGACGCAGGAGCTCACGGTGACGGCCGCAGGGGCAACCGTCCAGCTCGCGCTCGATGCGAGGGGACACGTCCAGGGATCGCACCTCAACAAGTTCGGCGCGCCGTACTCGTCGACGCGCGCCGATCGGTACTGAGCAGCGCTGTCGTGCACCCATCACCCTCACCATCGGCAGCCGCAGCCCGCCAGACTCTCGGGCTGACGGCACGCGTCTTCCTCGGCACGGCATCAATCGTCGCGGTGGTGATTCTGGCAGCGTTCCTGATCACGTCGGCCTCGGTGCGCCGCGCTGGTGAAGCATCGGCGCAACGCGGCCTCGAGCAGTCCGCAGACCTCGTCGCACAGTTCCTCGCCGGGCGCAGTCGCAGCCTGCTTGGTGGCGCACGCGTCTTCGTGCAGGGACCATACTTCAGGACGCTGGTCACGGAACAGCGGCGCGACGACATTCTCGATCAGGCGATGGAGGCGAGTGAACAACTCGGCGCCGACTGGGTGTTCATCACCGACGCGCGCGGTGTCATGCTGGCCAAGAGTGATGAGCCGAGTGCGAGTGGTGTCGCGATGGGGACCGTCCCGCTGGTGGCTGGCGCATTGCGGGGATTGACGGCCAGCGGGTTCGGTGTGTCGCGTGACTCGTTGCTGTTTCAGGCCATCGCGGTGCCGATCTCAGCGCCGGCTGGCGCACCGATCGGTGTACTCGTCGCAACCCGAATCGTCGACTCCATGCTGGTGCGTGATGTGAAAGCGACGACCTCGAGCGATCTGGTGTTCTACCTCGGAAATCCGGATGGGACACGCACGGTCTCGGTGTCGACACTCGGACATTCCGCCGATGTCCGCGCGGCCGTATCACTGATCACCGACCGGGGCGACGCACGCGGCGGGATTCAACCCGACCTGCGCATCGGCGACGTACGATACCTCGCACAGGGAAGTACGCTGACCACGGCTGGGGGAGACGCGGTCGGCGGCTTCGTGGTACTTCGCTCGCGCGACGCGGCGATGACCGGGATTTCCAGCCTTCGTCGCTCCCTCGCGATTGCTGGCGTGATCGGCCTGTTCCTCAGCTGGCTGGCGGCGTTCGTTGCCGCTCGACGCATCGCAGGACCCGTCCGCGCACTCTCTATTGCCGTGCGTCGCGCGTCCGAAGGCGCGTACGACGCCGAGGCAGACGGCAGTCTCCGCGCGATCGGCTCGGGCACGGAAATCCGGGAGCTCGGGATCGCGTTCTCGTCATTGATGGCTGATCTGCGCGACAAGGAACTGTTGACCGGGCTGACGCCGATGCGGACGCAACCGTCGACGGAGCCATCTTCAGAGACGCGCCCGGGATCACGCTACGCCATCGGCGGTGGGCATGCACGCGGTCTGGCCAATGCTCGAGCAGGCCTCGGACTCTCCATCGGATCAGTACTCGCCAACCGATATCTCATCGAGGCAACACTCGGCAGCGGTGGCCTGGGAATCGTCTACAAGGTGCGCGACCGCGTGATCGGGGAATCGGTGGCGCTCAAGGTGTTGCGCCCGGACGTCATCGCACATGACGCCGCAGGAGGCGGATCGCTGGCCGAGGAACTCCGGGTCGCGAGGCGGATCACCCATCGAAACGTTGTGCGACTGCACGATCTTGGTGAGGCGGAAGGCATCACGTTCCTGACCATGGAGTACGTCGACGGTGCCTCACTGGCGACGATCATCGAGACCCGCGGCGCGTTGCACCCGACCGCGGTGCTGTCGATCGCGCGGCAGTTGCTCCGCGCTCTGAGTGCGATGCACGCTGAAGGCATCGTTCATGGTGACTTGAAACCTGCGAACCTGCTGATCGGGCCGAACGGCGTGTTGAAAGTCTCCGACTTCGGACTGGCGCGCGCCACGCACCGCTCACCGCGCGACGCGACGTCTCCCGCCGCACCGGCGCCAGTGCTGCCGCAGATTGCCGGCGCCGTGATCGGGACACCGGAGTACATGTCACCGGAGCAGCTGATTGGTGCGCCGCCGAGCGCATCGAGCGACCTCTACGCAGCAGGGGTCGTGCTGTACGAGTGCCTCAGAGGCGCCACGCCATTTGATGCCGAGACGCGGCTGACGTTCATTGCACACAAGCTCGATGCAGGCAACACCCCGCGTGAGCAGCCAGCGCCGCGAATGCAGTCGCGCGCCACGGCGCTCGAGTCGATCCT
Organism: Gemmatimonadaceae bacterium; assembly: GCA_031414435.1. Lineage (GTDB taxonomy): Bacteria > Gemmatimonadota > Gemmatimonadetes > Gemmatimonadales > Gemmatimonadaceae > JACMLX01. The sequence continues at coordinate 1,448 of JANNVN010000536.1, read as the reverse complement.
GGCTCGCATGATGGCACCGACTCCCGACAGCCGACCACAGTCGGCGGCGGCGCTCTCCGATGAACTGGCCGCGCTCGACTGACAGCTTCAGCGGCTCACAATCACTCGGCTACCGCCGGCCCCCCATCGCCGCTCAACCCGCGTGCGCGAATGCCTCGCGGAGAGCCGCAGGAAGCACCGGTGTCCCGCCCGCATGCGACGCAACGAACGAGGCGACTCTGTTCGCCTGTGCATTGACCTCGTCCAACGGCCAGCCCTTGAGCAAGCCGAGGGCCATTGCCGCTGTGAACGAATCACCCGCCCCAACGGTATCGACGACACGTGTTGGTATCCCGGGATGATCGGACCACTCCTGTTCCGTCCTCAGCAGGCTGCCGAACTCGCCACGCGTGTACGCCACCGCCCGCAGCTGCCACTGTTCCAGCAGCTGATCGATCTGCGCATGAATGTCGCCGGTCAGGGACAGCATTGCAGCCAGCCGCGGCAGCTCGGTGTCATTGATCTTGAGCACCGTGGCAAGGGCCAACGACTTCTCGATAATGGCACGCGTGTAGTATTGCTGTCGCAGGTTCACATCGAGGACTCGGAGCGCTTCGGAGGGTGTGGCCGCAACCAGATCCAGGATCGTCGTGCGCGATTGCACTGATCGCTGTGCGAGTGTTCCGAAGCACACGGCATCCGCCGACGTGGCGGCGCCATACGCGCACGTGTCGGCTTCCAGCGCGTCCCAGGCGACATCGACGTGGATGTCGAAGCGTGGCTGGCCCAGCGGATCGACATGAACGGCCACCGTCCCGGTTGGGCGCACGTCATCGAACTGGAGACAGGCGGTATTCAACCCGATCTCGTGGAGGCGCCGAAGCAGTTCATCGCCGCGAGCATCCGTGCCAACCCGGGATACAATGCACGCCTCTGCACCAAGTGCACCGGCGTGATACGCGAAGTTAGCCGGTGCACCACCCAGCTGAGCGCCTGACGGCAACAGGTCCCACAGAACTTCGCCGATCCCAACGATTCGCAGTGGCACGTGAGACTCCAAAATGCGGGTTCCAGACATCGGCAACCGGTTCTGGCGAGAGGTGCCGCCGCACGTCACCTCATCAGGTCAGGCCCAACTCCCGTTGAATTTCTTCAAGCGTCCTGCCCTTGGTTTCGGGGACCATCGTCCGGACCCAGATCAATTGCAGCACCATCATCAGACAGAAGAACAGGAAGACGTAGCCCGGTGCAAACGCGCTCACCATGCCGGGGAAGAACGTGGTCAGCAGCGCCGCAAAGATCCAGTGTGTGAAACTGCCCAGCGCCTGTCCCTCGGCGCGGTGCCGATTCGGGAAGATCTCGGAGATGAAGACCCAGATGACGGCCCCCTGACCAATCGCGTGCGCTGCGATGAAGGCAAAGATGCAGGCTGGAACGATGCTGTAGTGTTCCGTGAAGAACGCCCACGA
>JANNVN010000535.1:0-10773 GCA_031414435.1 Gemmatimonadaceae bacterium | reverse complement strand
CGCCTGCTCGGTGCCTGCGGCCACGGCTGCGAGGCTGGCCCCGGTGGAGCCGAACGCCTCAGTCGCGGAGGCGCGGCTCGGCGCTGCGCGTTGATCCCTCGCTCTTTTTGCGGTGCGCGCCATCACCCGTCGCCGCCGCTTTCGCTCGAGCCGTCGCGGACCGACGAAGTAGTAGACCACGAGCCCAAGGATCGGCAGCGTGGCGAGACTGACGATCCAGGCCAGCGTCGCCAGCGGTGGGCGCCGTTCGAGCAGGATGTAGGCCGACATGCAGATCACCCACACGACTTCGAGCGCGATCAGCCAGTCGGGCAAGGCGAGAAGATTCACGCGCCGAACTCGCGCACTGCGGTGGCGGGCGCCAGTGTGCGGGCAAATTCATCTGGATTGCGCTGGAACCAGCTCGACAGCAGGAGCAGCTCATCGATTTCGTGCGTCGGCACCTGACGTGTCGGTCGTTCTGACGATTCAAAAACCCGCCGGCACCACTCCGCGAATTCGAGCTGTTCACGGCGTGTCGTCGGCAGCTTGAGGTCGGCGCGAACGGTGCCGCGCTTGACGAGGTAGACACGGGTTTCGTTGCCGTGACCAGTGACGGGATAGGCGAACGTCAGGGTCTCCACCGCGAATCGCAGGCGCTCGAACTGCGTGCGAAGCAGCTCGAGTCGGTGCAGTTTGTCGCGCATGTGCGCCGCGCGCTCGAACTCCAGTGCATCGCTGTGTGCCTGCATGCGCTGCTCCAGATCGGTCAGCGGACCGTCGCTGCTGCCGTCGAGGAATGCGCGGGCGAGGGCCAGCTGGGCGGAATAGGCACGTTCCGTGACCGCAGCAACGCATGGGCCGGCACACTTGCCGATCTCATGTCGGATGCAACCAGGCGTTCGCGGTGTTGCCACCACCGGCAGCTCCTCCTGATCGCGAAAGTGCATCGGTACATCACTGGCACAGTCACGCAGGCCGAGCACATCGCTCAACTCACGCAGGGCATCGTTGACGCGGCCGGCGCTCAGATACGGTCCGAAATAGGTGCCACGCTCGTCACCCGCGGCGTCCCGCGTCACCAGCAGCTTCGGCGCTGGCCCGCTCGTCAGCTTGACGAAACAGTAGTGGCGCGCATCACGCTTCATCATCCAGTTGTAGCGCGGGCGCAGTTGCTTGATCAGCCGGAGTTCGCGCAACAGCGAGGCGAATTCGCTGGGCTGGTATTCCCACGCGATGCGGGACGCACGCCAGAGAATCCGCGCTCCTTTGTCATGCGGCCATTCCGCGCGAAAGTAGCTCAGCAGCCGCGTCCGCAGCTGCTTCGACTTGCCCACGTACAGCACCTCACCCTCGCCCCCCAGAAAGCGATACGTGCCCGGGCGATCCTGCGTGCCTGCCTTCACCAGCTCGCGCAGAGCGTCGAGATCCGTGACGGGCTTTCGCTTGCCCTTCCGCTTACGCACCGCGGCGGCGCCATCAGTGGTGTCGTCGAGCAGGACGTCGACACTCACGCCCATGTCGGCCGCCGGCAATGACGAGCTGGTCGACAGCCTGGCCGCCTCCATCTCGGCGAGGGTGACGGCGCGTTCCACACTCAACCGTTCATCGCTGCGCCCCCGCGGGGCAGGCGTCACGCCGAAGAGCGCGAAGAGATCGCGCTGCTCGGCGGCCGGCGCGCTCATCCCTGGCACCGCCAGCAAAACACCGTCGTCCGCCCATCGACCGCGCTGCTGTTCACGAGCGAGGTGCCACATCGGGAGCACGGAAGTCCGCCACGACCGTACGCCTGCAGAAACGGCACGAACCCACCACGACCACCCGAGGCGTCGACGTAGTCCCGAAAGCTCGTGCCGCGCACCGCTATCGAGGCGGTGAGTACCTCGCGCAGCGCGGCGAGCAGTGCCGTCGATTCTGCTTCTCGGAGCGAACTGGCCGGCCGCGACGGGTCGATGCACGCCATCCAGCACGCCTCATTCGCGTAGATGTTGCCCACCCCCGCCAGTACCTGCTGATCCATGAGCACCTTTTTGATCGCCTGACGGGAGTTCCGAAGAGAACCCGAAAATCGCTCCGGTGTCAGGGAAAGGTCAAGCGGCTCCGGTCCAAGCGGGGCAAGTGCCGCCTCCAGCTGGGCGCGTGTCAGCAGCGTGACCGTCCCCAATCGGCGGATGTCCCGGTAGTGCAGCTGACGACCGTCGGCGAGCGTCACCGTGAGCGTGACGTAGTTCCGGTCTCGCGGCGAAACGTCGTCCGGATGCGACTCGACCAGCAGCGCGCCGGTGAAACGTGGCTGCACCACGATCGCATCGGTCGTGTCGAGATCGATGATGATCAGCTTGGCGCGGCGCCACGCCCGCTCGATGGTGGCGCCAGCCAGACGGTCGACGAATTCGGTCGCCGAGACTTCACGCAACACATCTGCGCGCAGCACCGTCGATCCTGCAATACGCGCGCCCGCAAGCATGCCATCGAGATCGCGGGCGATCGTCTCCGTCTCGGGGAGTTCAGGCACCGCGGTGCAGCGCGCGCCACCCGATGTCACGTCGATGGAACGCGCCGACGAATCGCACGGCAGCGGCCAGCTCGCGACTGCGCACCTGCGACTCACCGAGCGTTGCACCGGTTGCCGTTGCCGTCAGCACCCGCCCGCCGCTGGTGACGAGCACGCCGTCGCGCACTGCCGTACCGGCGTGGAAGATCCACGCGCCATCCTCCGTGGCCGGAACCGTGATTGGATCGCCCGAGCGTGGTGTGCCAGGATATCCCTCGGCCGCGATGACCGTCGTGACGACAGACTGCGCCGGCGCGAACAGTGGCACCGGATCGATGCGCTCGCCGCGCGCGATCTGCAACATCACACGCAGCAGTGGCGCGTCATCGGCGAGCGCCGGCAGCACGGCCTGCGTTTCCGGATCACCGAAGCGACAGTTGAACTCGACCACACGCGGTCCGGTGGGGGTGAGCATGGCGCCGCAATAGAGCAAACCGCGAAATGGCGTGCCGCGTTCTCGCATCGCACGCAGCGTCGGTGCGATGATGATGTCGAGGACGTGCCGTATCCCATTCGGCAGCGTGCCGTCGTGCCACGTGTAGGCACCGTCGCCGGCATCCGCCGGGCAGTAGGCGCCCATGCCACCCGTGTTCGGTCCAGTGTCACCTTCACCGACACGCTTGTGATCCTGTGCCGCCGGCAGCGGTACCGCGGTCTCGCCATCGGTGAGCACAAAGAGCGACAGCTCTTCGCCTGTCATGAACTCCTCGACCAGCACTTCGGCACCCGCGTCGCCGAACAGGTTGTCCTCGAGCATCGAGACAATGGCCGCATCGGCTTCGGCGAGTGTCATCGCCACGACCACACCTTTCCCGGCAGCGAGACCCGAGGCCTTGATGACGACCGGTGCACCAAACTCACGCACGGCAGCACTGGCGGACTTGACCGATGTGTGCATCGAGGCGCGCGCGGTCGGCACACCCGCGTCGCGCATGACCGCCTTGGCGAATGCCTTCGATGTTTCGAGTTGCGCGGCAGCGGCGGTCGGGCCGAAGACCGGAATACCACGCGCGATACAGGCATCGGCGAGCCCCGCCGCCAGCGGGGCTTCCGGGCCGACGATCACCGCGTCCACCTGTTCGTGCAGCGCCAGCGCCACGAGCGCTGGCACATCGGACGCCGACATCGGAAGACAGGTCGCGAGCGTGGCGATACCCGGATTGCCTGGCGCCGCGAGCACGGTCGCCGTTGGCAGTTCATGTCTGATGCGCCACGCGAGCGCATGTTCGCGGCCACCGCCGCCGACGAGCAGAAGCTTCATCGCAGACAACTTAGCGGGCCGGTGCGCGCCCTCCGCCACGGACCCGGTGCGCGGCCCAGCGGGCCGTCACGCGTGCGATGCCACCTTTCGCCTTACGCGTGGCCGCGGCCGCCAGTCGTGCGGAACCGGCGGCAGAATACCGACAAGGCGAGTTCCGAGCAGTTGTCGGCGCAGCGATGATGGCGGCGTAGACCGCCATCATCGCCGGGAGACGGATCAGCTGCCGGCTTTCCGCCGGAACGCGTCCGCAGCCCGCGAGAAGGTGTCACCGACCTTCCCGAAGGCCTCCTTGGCCTGCTGCCCATAGTAGTCCGCGGCGCCGCGTACATCGTCGCTGTAGGTGGTCTGCGGGCCGGTGCCGTCGCGACGCGGATATTCGCCACTCAGGATGCGCGCATAGGTGCCGCTTGCCACCCACCGCTGCAGTTCTGCCGCGCGCACGGTGTTGAACGGGTGCTCACGCATGGCCGTGTTGATCGCCTTGAGCAGCGAGTCCCACGCGCTGCCTTCGCTTTCATATTCGGCCGCCTGCTTCAGGAAGGCATCGAGATCACCCTCGCCCGGCACCGTGGATCCACCGGCGAGCCGGAAGAACGTCTGCATGGCGACCGTGGTGTCCTGCACCGCCAGTAGTGCAGCCCGGTCGCAACTCAGTTCGGCCTTGCGACTCCATTCGAGCAGCGCCAGCTGGAACGGCATCAACGCCAGCCCGGCGAGGAATGGCAGCGCGCTGAAGCCGATGGTGCTCACGATCACCGCGATCGTGCGATAGGTCATGTGGCCGCTGGCGATGTGTCCGACTTCGTGCGCCAGCACGAAGCGCTGCTCATCTTCCGTCAGTGCGGCAATCGTCCCCGTGTTGATCACGATGAAGGGGCGTTCGAAGCCGATCGCGCCGGCGTTCACGAACGGCGTTTGCGTCACGTAGAGATCGGGGACCGCGGCCACGTCGAGCGAGGCACAGACCTCGTGGAGCAGCGTATACAACCGTGGATGCTGCGTTGGTCCGGTCCGGACGGCGTTGGCGAGGAATAGATGGCGCAGTCCTCGCTCGCCGAAGAAGCCCGCCACCTTCCGGACGATCTCGTCGAACCCGGGGATGGCGCGCATCGTGTTGAGCGCCGCACGATCGGCAGGATGCTCCCAGGCGGTGGAGGCGATCTGGGGCAGTGGCGTGACAGGCATGGCGATCCTCGTCGCTCGGGAAAATCGAATCGTGCGCGGGATGACTCCCGCCGGGCCAGAGTGAAGACGCAGTCGGGAGGCTCCGAGACTCGTACGAGGCAAGGAGACCGGCCCGGCGCGAACTCACCATGGGTGCAGACCCTACGGTCGGACGAGCCAGTCGGTGTCAGCCGCGACCCGTCAGAGCCCCTGGAGCGCGTTCTCCAGGTCACCCAGCAGATCGCCGGCGTCCTCGACGCCGACCGACAACCGGACCAGCCCTTCCGTGATGCCCAGCTCCGCCCGCCGATCCGGCTCCACCGACGCATGCGTCATGCTGGCCGGATGACTGATCAGACTCTCCACTCCCCCGAGCGACTCGGCGAGGCTGAACAGCCGCACCCGGTCGAGCATCGTCTTGACCCGCTCGCGGCTGCCGAGCTCGATCGAGATCATGCCGCCGAAGCCAGACATCTGCCTGGTGGCGAGCGCGTGCTGGGGATGCGAATCGAGTCCGATGTAGAACACCTGCTCATGGCCGAGCCGCTCCGCGAGCCAGGCGCCGATCAGGCGGCCATTGCTGTCGTGCGCTCGCATACGCAGCGCGAGGGTCTTGGTGCCACGGAGGCAGAGCCACGCATCGAACGGACCGGGGACCGCGCCGGCCGCGTTGAGAATGAACTGCAGGCGTGTGGCCAGCTCCTCGTTGGACGTCACGGCGATGCCGCCAATCATGTCGCTGTGCCCGTTGAGATACTTGGTGCTGGAGTGCCAGACGATGTCCGCGCCCGTCTCGATCGGGCGCTGGAAGATCGGTGTGGCGAACGTGTTGTCGACGATCATGAGTGCGCCGGCGCGCTTGGCGATCTGCGCCGCGGCGCTGAGATCGGTGAGCCGCATCATCGGGTTCGTCGGCGTTTCCAGCACCAGCGCGCGGGTGGCCGGCGTGACGGCATCGGCGATGCGCTGCGGATCCCGCGTATCGACGTAGGTGAACGTGAGCCCGAACTGGCGCAGCAGTTTGTCGAACAGGCGGTACGTCCCACCATATACATTCTCACCGACGATGATGTGATCGCCAGACTTGAAGAGCATCATGAGGCTGGTGAGACACCCCATGCCACTGCCAAACGCGAATCCATGCGTCGCGCCTTCAAGCGCGGCGACATTCCGTTCGAGCGCTTCGCGCGTCGGATTCTTGCCCCGCGCGTACTCGTACCCGCGATGCACGCCAAACTCTTCATGGACGTAGGTGCTGGTGAGGTACAGCGGCGTCATGATCGCGCCGCTGACCTCGTCCGGGCGCTGCCCGGCGTGGATCGCGCGCGTGGACGGGCCGTCGCGCAGGTCGGTTTCGAAGATGCGGGTCATCGGAGTCGGGAAAGTGGTGTCGGGAATCGTAACGGCGGTTCCGATCTGCTGCACGATGGGCCGTGGGACGCGGCATGACCGCTGTCCGGGCGCTCGAATTTGCCACCACCGCTGGACTCGACCCCTTCAGCTCGACCGCCATCCCACGCTGTCTGGTGGTGGACGACGAGCCGAGGCTGCGCCAGATCCTGGTGCGGGTCATGCGCGCGGATGGCTTCATCGTCGACGAGGCGGGCAACGGCGTCGAGGCCATCGCCCAGATGGAGCGCCATCCCGCGACCTTGGTCCTCACCGACATCGAGATGCCACAGATGGATGGCTTTTCGCTGCTCCGGGAGCTGCGCTCTCGCTGGCCCGACGCGGCGGTGATGATGATCAGCGGCAATGGCGACGTGCAGACAGCCGTCAGCTGTCTCTCCGTCGGCGCGCTCGACTACCTGACCAAGCCCTTCCATCTCGAGGAAGTGCGAGCCCGGATCACCTCCGTGCTCGAGCGGCGACGGCTCGTTCTCGAGAATCGTGAGTATCAGACCCGCCTCGAACAGAAGGTGCAGGCGCAGGCGCGGCGCATCGAGCAGCAGTTTCTAGGCGGCGTGCAGGCCCTCGCGGAGGCGCTCGAAGCGAAGGATCCCTACACGCACGGACACAGCGTCCGGGTGAGCCAGTACGCCACGGCAATCGCGCATCGTCTCGGCCTGCCGCCGCACGTGATCCGTGCCGTCACGCTCGGCGGACGACTGCACGATATCGGCAAGATCGGTGTGCGCGAGGACATCCTCACCAAGCCCGCGCGACTGACGCCGAAGGAATACGCCCATGTCATGACGCATCCGATCGTCGGGTGGCGGATTCTCTCGGCCATGGTCATCGATCAGCCGGAGTTGCTCAACATCGTGCGGTCGCATCACGAACGCATGGATGGCGCGGGATTACCGGACGGTCTGCTCGGCGACGAGATTCCGCTGGAAGCGCGCATCGTATCGGTGGCCGACAGCTTTGACGCGATGACGAGTGGTCGGCGCTACCGGGACGATGGCGGGAAGGTGGTTGGCGACGCCATCGCGGAACTCCATCGCTGTGCCGGCACGCAGTTCGACAGCGAGTGCGTCAATGCGTTCGTGCACGCGATCGAGCGGGGCGATGTGACCGTCTTGCCACGCAGCGACCTCGGACACTGACGTCCCGACGAGTGCTCCGCGACCACGGTTCAGGTCAGGATACGGATGCGACCAGGCTGTTTGTAGGACGAGAGCTGATCCTCGCACCAGGTCCTGACCGTGGCCTCGTCGACCTCGCCGTGCACCACCACCTCGATCTCGTTTTCCTTCGCCATGTCGGGAATGCCGCAGACTTCCACCGCTGAGACGCCAGGGAGCGCTCCGATCACGCGCGTCAGCTCCGCGGGATAGATGTTGAAGCCATTCCGAGTGAACATCGGCTTGATCAGACCCTCGAAGGTCACGATGCCATCAGCATCGATGTGGCCCTGGTCGCCCGTGTGCAACCATTCATCCACACGACGCAAGCCACCGTCAGTCCCGCCAAGGTATCCCGGGCCGACCGATGTCCCGCTGACACAGATCTCGCCGCTGGAACCGACCGGCAATTCGGCGCTGGTCATCTGGTCGCGGATGGACACAGCCGTGCCGGGATAGGCGGTGCCCAGAGTCCCGATCCGATTCGCTGCGTCAACGCGATTGAACAGGCAGACCGGCCCTGCTTCCGTCAGTCCGTAGCCTTGCCGCAGTGCACAGCCCGTGGCTGTTTCCCACTTCCGTTGCACCCACACCGGCAGCGCGGCGCCACCGCAGATACAGAGTCGCAGGGCCGGGACGTCAATCGATCCGCCGCGCCGTTCGATCGCCGTGAGCATGCCGATGAAGACCGCCGGCACACCGACGAAGATCGTAGCCGCACCCTCGACCAACGCATCCACGGCCTTGAGTGGATTGAAGCGCGCCATCGTCGAGATGCGTGCGCCAGCGAGCAGCGGCGCCGACAGCGTCACGGTCATCCCGAAGAGATGGCTGTACGGCAGCACCGCGAAGACATGATCGGCTGCTGTGATTCGCGCGGCCTGGATCGTGGCGCGGGCGTTCGAGAGCAGATTGCGATGCGTGAGGATCGCGCCCAGTGGCGCCCCGCCCATCGCCGACGTGTACACGATCGCGGCTTCATCGTCGCTGTCATCACCGTCCGTGTCAGCATCGCCCTCGAGCGTCAGGCCGACGTGCGATCCGAGGTCGATCCGGATGATTGCGCCGCCGTGGAGCAGTGCAGCCCCGCGCGGTGCGTCGTCGAGCAGCACCTGCGGTAGCGTCGTCGGCAGCTTGCCCGCCAGCGCGGCGATCGTGAACACGGCGCCGACATTGGCGTCGTCGAGCTGGTACTGAAGTTCACGCGGCGAGGCGAGGGGATTGAGCAGCACTGCGCCGCGCCCTTCGCTGGCAGCCAGCGCCACGACGAACTGCGGGCTGGTCGGAAGCAGAATTGCAGAACGCTTGCCATACAAGGCCCGAGCGAGCGGTGCGCTACGCTGCAACAGGGTCAGCCCGGCCGCAATCAGTTGTGCCGACGGCACGTCGTCAATGCTCCCGCCATGCGCTGCCAGCGCCAGCGGCAACAGGCCCAATGGATTGCTCATGCGTCAGCTCCCAGCGAAGTTTCGTCCTCATAGCGCGCACATCGGCGCGGAACGTACCCTGAGACCGTGACGCCTCACAGCAGCGGGGCGTCTTAGGACACGCCAACCTTGGAATTCCGTCACCCTGATCGGCTTTGCTCGCAGGCGACGTGAACAGGGTTGCGACCTATGCAGATCTCTCAGCCAGTAAGCGAAAGACTCATCTCCTGACAGCGTGCAATGGCATCCTTCGACGGCCTGATGGTTTCTGTTTCCGGTATTCGTGGCCGGGTTGGTGCGGGACTGACACCTGAGGTCGTCGCAACGTACGCCGCCGGATTCGGAGCCTGGGCCACGGCACTGAAGCCAGGCGCGCCGGTCATCGTCGGACGCGACAGCCGCGTCTCCGGGCCGCTCTTTCACCGCGTCGTGCTGTCGGCCCTCGAGTCAGTCGGCTGTTCGGTGATCGACATAGGTGTCGTTCCAACTCCAACGGTCCAGCTTGCTGTCGAGCATCACCACGGCGCAGGCGGACTGGCCATCACGGCCAGCCACAATCCGGTGGAGTGGAATGCCCTCAAGTTCATCGGATCCTCCGGTCTCTTTCTCGACCAGACCGACAGTCTCAGTTTCCGGGCAGCCACCGACGCTGGCATTACACGCGCGACCTGGGACAAGCTTGGTTCGACGTCCTTCGATGGTCAGGCGATTCAGCGCCACCTCGATCAGATACTCGCTTTAAAATACCTCGACATCCCGGCGCTCCGCGCACGGAAACTTCGGGTGGCGCTGGACTGCGTCCGTGGCGCCGGGTGGCCGATCATGCAGCCGCTGCTGGAAGCGCTCGGCTGTGAAGTGACGGCGATCCACACGGAAGCGGATGGTCGATTTCCGCATGCGCCGGAGCCGATTGCCGAGAATCTGGGCGACCTCGCCGCACTCGTGAAGAAGACGGGGGCCGATATCGGCTTGGCTGTCGACCCCGATGTCGACCGGCTCGCGATTGTGGACGAGCACGGTGTGCCGATTGGCGAGGACTACACGCTCGCGTTCGCTGCGGCGCTGGTGCTGCGGAAGAGTCCGGGTGCAGTTGTGACCAACCTGTCCACCAGCCGTGTAGTAGAGGATGCGGCGCTGGCGGCGGGTCAGCGCTGCGTTCGTGCGCCTGTTGGCGAGGCGAACGTGGCGGCGGCAATGAAAGCCGAGCACGCTGCGATCGGGGGGGAGGGCAACGGTGGCGTGATACTGCCGGACCTTCATCTCGGACGCGATGCCCCCGCGGGAGCGGCGCTGGTGCTGCAATTGCTGTATGAAACCGGGAAAACGCCATCGCAGCTCAAGGCAGCGGCGCCGCGGTACGAAATTGTGAAGGACAAGCTGGATCGTCCGGATGCACCGCTGGGCGACGTCTACGATGCCCTGCGTGCGGCATTCCCCGACGCGGCTGTTGACACGCAGGATGGTCTGCGCCTGTCGTGGCCGGACCGGTGGGTGCATGTGCGGCCCTCGGGAACGGAGCCAATCGTGCGTGTGATTGCGGAAGCGCCCTCACTCGCCGAGGCGGAAGCACTGGTGTCGCAGTCGCGGGAACCGTTGGATGATCTCGTGCGCGCCTCTGCGCGCTGAGCGCAGGATTTCATCGTATACAGGCTAAGGATTGAACTCATGTGTGGAATCGTCGGATACGTTGGCAACCGGGAATCGACCCCGCTGCTGCTGGAAGGGCTGCGTCGGCTCGAGTACCGGGGCTATGACTCCGCCGGTGTTGCGACGATGAACGGGGGCGGCGTGGAGATGCGCCGCGCCGCGGGCAAGATCGCG
>JANNVN010000534.1:0-24000 GCA_031414435.1 Gemmatimonadaceae bacterium | reverse complement strand
TTACTGCGGAAGTAGTGGTAGAAGTGGCTCTTGCCGCTGAGGTGCGACTCCTTGATGACCTCATCAATTGAGGTCGCGGAGTACCCTTGCCGCCCAATGAGGACGGCTGCGGCATCAACAATCTGAGATCGGCGGGAAGTCACGACGGGGAAACTAGGACCGACCAGTCCTAATCGCAACCCCCCGCATAAAAATTCTGTAACTGTAAGCACAACAATTACTTACAGAAAAGCAAAGCGGCTGATACGGGGAGAAACTCTCTGTCGGACGGCAAAATATCGGACCATATGGTCCTAGCGCGTCCACAGCCGGCCAAACGGACCCGGAGATCCTGCCTCCGACCAGTGCAAACGAGGGGTCAGGGCGCTTGATCGACGATCAAGCCCCTGACCCCTCGTGAACTCCATGGCGGCAGCGAGTTGACTGCTCTCCCGCCTTAGCGCCCCTTCCGGCCGCGCTTCTTCGGCGGAATCACCGAACGCCGCTCCTTGCCCCGCTGGTACTCCTCGCGCGAGCGCTCGCGCCCGCCCTTCCGCTGCCCGTACTGATCGCTCAGCGTCGCCAGCTCATCTGGCATCCACGGCGTGTCGAGCGCCTCCTGCAGCTCATCGAGTGTCCGGCCACGCGCAGAGCCGCGCTGCCCTCGCACCACGACGAACCGATAGGGGCGATCACACGGTGGCAGCTCCTCGGTGACGAGCGTCCGTGCGATCTTCTCGGGCAGCCGCAGTCGTGCCACCCCGAACAGCGTGCCATCATCCCGTTCCTCGACATCGTATTCGATCGGGACCTGTCGATCGCGCACCGAGACCTGATGCGGCAGCGCGTCGTAGAGCGCCCGCGCCTCAGGCGTGATCCAGTCGTCCCACGTCATGCGCAGCGGCAGGTGCTTCAGATCGTGCACCGACTCCACCGTGTCCAGCCGCGGACGATACCAGGCCGCAACATCTGCCTGTGATGCACGCGCTGTCACACCACCACTGCGACGCCAGACTTCACGTGCCTCGGCAATCATCGGTCGATTCCGCTCCACCGCCGGATGCCGAGCCCGCTCAGTCGCAAACGCATCTGCCAGCACATCACGTGCGGCGACGGCGTTCTCCGCCGTGAACTCACTGAGCACCTCCGTTTCCCGCTCGAGCTCGAACCCACCGTACGTGACACGCCGCGTGCGCACGAGCTGCCCCTGCTTCTTGTGCGGATCGTAGGCGATCGTGCTCTCACCGTACGTCGCGAACTTACGCAGCTGCGCCGGTGTGATCTGCGTTCCTTCGATCGAAGCGCGCGGAATCCCCATGCGATCCGCAAAAAACCGCAGCGTCCCCGCAACCGCCCCCCAACTGCCGCAGACGCTCGTCTTCCCCACGCGCGCCGACTCACCCCATGCCGTCTCCTCGTCGAGCACGAGATCAAAGGGCATCACCTGTGCCAACAACTCCGTGAAGCGCGCGCGCGTCGCATCAGTCGCCTTAGGCAGGGACGCAGGCAGCGGCGCATTCAGGGAGCGGTACACGCTCGCCATCGCCAGCGCCGCATCCTCCAGCGACTTGACCAGCACACCCTTCGCCTCCGCCCACTCGGCGATCTCCTCGTGAAACAACTGCCGGGGCAGGCCATACACATTGTCCACGTACCCGTACTTGCTGAACGCTTCCGCATACACGTTGTACGCCGTCAGGTGATCACTGCCGGGAATCAGCATGCCGTCCAGCACCCGATCCTCCCGCGTCATCCGGTGCAGGCTCTCCACCCCGCTCATCACCGCCACGAACGGCACCAGATCATCATCGCTGTTCACCAGCAGCTCGGCCCACGGCCGTTCCACTGGCATTTTTTCCACCGCGCGGCCATAGTCCGTCAGGCGGCCGTTCGCCACGATGTTGCGTGTCTCGAGCAGCGCAACCGCACGACGATACGCAATCTTGTCCAGCGGAACGGGCAGTTCGAGATCGTCCGCGCGCACACCGATCGCCGCGCACGTGATCGCAACCCGTTCGCTGTCGCCCGCCAGCTGGAATTCCGGTAGCTCCGGTTTCAGCTTCTCGAATGGTATGCGCCGGTCCGAGAGAATGAACACGCGACCGCCAGCAACGCGGCCATGCACGCGACCTGCCATCTGCAGCAGCTCATTGGCACCGAGATGCACCCGCGTCAGCACGTTGCGTCCCTTGTCCACCATGTTCGTGAACCGCGTGTCGTCGATGATCACCGTATCCAGCCCCTGTACGGTGATCGCACTCTGACCCGCCGCCGTCATCGACAGGAAGAATGGCTTGTCCACGCCACCTTCGTCGAGGTACTGCCGGATGACGCGGATCGGCTCGCCACCATGATAGTGCTGCGCGTGAATCTTCGGATAACTCTCCTGCACGTGACGCGCTGCGTCTTCCGTCCCGGCGCGCGTCGGCAGGAACATCGCCACACCACGTCGCTCGGCAATCACCTTCTTGAGGAACTTGTCGTCGAGAAAATCCGCGGGACTGCGCGACAGGACTTCAACCGTGGCCTTCTTCGCTTCGTCGAAGCTGTACACTTCCAGCACCGCACCGCTGCTCAGGTACTGCGAATAGAACGACGGATCCACCGTCGCCGAAAGCCAGATGTACCGGCACCGTGCCCGCTTGCCGAGTGCCAGACAGAGTTCCAGCTCGGCCGACGTCTGATGGATTTCATCGACGACGACCGTGTCCCGGTGATCGATGTCACCATCCTGAAACCAGCGCCGCGCTATGCCGGTGGTCACGATGATCACGTTGCACTGCGGCGTGTCCGGTGTCGCTTCGCGTTCGCGATTCACCACGCCAACGCGCAGCGCCTCCCCAAGGATCGTCTCCGCGATCGGCCGCACGGCCAGCGTCTTGCCGGTGCCCGTTCCGGCCACGATCCCGAAGCCCTGACCACTTGCTGCCAGCTCTCGCAGCCGGGCACCGTGATGCGTCTCGAGATAGGTCGGAATGTTGAGAGTGAACGCCAGCTCGATCGTCTCGCACGCAGCTCGCGTCGGCGCGATGATGATGATGCGCCCTTGGCTCGGGCGCGCCGCCCGGAAGGCTTCCGGATCAGGCAGGTATCGGTCGCGGGTGTCACGCATGACGGAATCTACTCCCGGCCACGCGACCCGAGCCTGGCCGCCCCTTTCGCGGCGCCATGCGATCGCGCACCATACCAGTCCTGCTGCCCCCGACGCTCCATGGTTGGGTGGCCTCCGCCCGCCTCCCGAGCAGCGCGCATGTCGCTTCGCACTCAGCTCCGGCAACTGACCTGTCTCGCTGCCGCCGCGGCCTGCGCATCAGCGCGCGGCGGAACCGTCACCACTCCACTGGTACCGCTCGAGCAGGTGACCACGGTCGGTACCCGCACCCGTGAGCCGATGCTCGTGCAGCATCCCAACGGCGCGCTGTTTGTGGCGGGATACGCCGTGGCATCGCAGGGAGTGTGGACGAGCACCGACCTCGGCAAGCGCTGGACACCCGTCACGTTCGACGGGAATGCCCCTGGCCTGATTGGAAATTCGGATACCGATCTCGCGGTTGCCCCGGATGGCACGTTGTACTTCGCATCCATGACGTACGATCGACGTGTCTTCGAGGGAACGCAGATTGCGATCGCCGTCAGCCGCGACGCCGGTGTGTCCTGGACCTGGTCACTGCTTTCGCGCAACCGGTTTGACGACCGGCCGTGGGTGAAGATTGCTCCCGACGGCACCGCGCACGTGATCTGGAATGACGGCAGTGGTGTGCATCATCGCGTCAGCCGGGATCGCGGCGCGTCATGGATCACCATGCCACGCATCAGCGAACGTGGCGGCTCGAGCCATTTGGCAATCGGCGCTGGCGGCCAGATCGCAGTGCGCGTCGCACCGATCTCTGCATCCGGCAATCGCAACGACCCGGGTGTGGACTCGATCAAGGTCAGCACCGACGGTGGTGCCACCTGGCGAGCGCACGCGCCACCGGGACGCCCGACCTGGTCCGCCACATCGCTCGATCGTTGGGTTGAGCCACTGGCGTGGACCACCGACGGGCGTCTCTTCGCCGCCTGGACGGAAGGCAACCTGATCTGGCTTGGTAAATCGACGGATCGCGGTGCAACATGGGTATCGTGGACAATCCAGACCGTGGCTGGCCCGGCGTTTTATCCATATCTCGCGGTCAGCGCGGCGAATGACCTGGCCGTCACCTGGCACGCCGGTGTCTCGGAGTCGCTGCGCTGGCATCTCGCCACGCTCGCAGCACCAACCGGTGCCGCGCTGGGTTCGGTGCGCACCTCAGGGCCGATGCTGCTCGACGCGTGGACGTGGCCCGCCGATAAACCCGACGTGCCGCCCGTCCGCTCATCGGCCGGCGAATATCTCGCCGCGCTCTTTCTGCGCGATGGTGGGCTCGGTGTCGTGACGCCGGTGCAATCGAAGACGCGCGACGGGTTCACCTGGTGGCGATTCGTGCGGTAGGTACATGGACAGAGTCTACCGCCCGATATCCGTGCGAGCGTCACCATTCTCATACGCTGCCTGAATCGCTCCATCCCCTGTCACACGCCTGAAGAAGGAGACGAGGTCGACAATCAGCGGCTCGTGCGTTGGATGGGGCTGCCACGCGAGACTGGTCGTCAGCACCTCTGCCGCCGTCGACGCAGGCCGCCATCGTTCGATCTGTCGGCGCGACGCATCGAGCACCCAGTACTCAGGAACGCCCTGCGCCTGAAAGAGCGCGCGTTTGACGCCCCGGTCGCGACGACGGCTCGACGGCGACAGCACCTCGACGGCCAGGAGCAGCGGCTGCACGTCGTCCCAGGTTCGCGGCGCGGTATCACTCGAATTGGAAAACGCAAACAGGTCGGGCTGCACGACAGTGCGTTCTGAATACTGAATGTCAGCGGGCGACCAGAGAACGGTGATGCCGATCGCCCGCGCATACGGTGCGATCTCGTTGAAGAGGTGCATCAGCACCCACTGGTGCGGAGCTGCCGGCGACGGCGTCACGTACAGTACGCCATCGATGATCTCGTACCGGTTCCCGTCGTCCGGCAGCGCGTGCAGCTTCGCGACGGTCCAGTCGTTCTGCGACAGGGTCGGCATGGCCATGAAGTCTCTCCGGCGGAGCACGGTAAGTGACGGGGATACATGCGCCCACAGTGCGGCGCACCTGACCAACCTACCGCCTCCGAAGCGCGCG
The DNA here is from genome assembly GCA_031414435.1 of Gemmatimonadaceae bacterium. Classification (GTDB taxonomy): domain Bacteria; phylum Gemmatimonadota; class Gemmatimonadetes; order Gemmatimonadales; family Gemmatimonadaceae; genus JACMLX01. The sequence goes on along the minus strand of JANNVN010000534.1, from coordinate 18,826 downwards.
AGCGTCACCATTTTCGTGCAGCACAGAAATCAGCCCACCGTCAGACTCACCAGGCTCGTCGTGTCATTCCCGAAGATGTCGATCACCTTCACCGCCACCACGTACCGCCCCGCCTTGGTGTACGAGTGCGGCGCCGACGTCAGCTCCAGCTCCCGATCCCGCCGCGTCCGGAAACTCTGCCACTCGTTCTCGAAGATGTAGCTCCCCGTCCAGTGGTCCTCGAACTCCACGAACTGCGTTGAGTCGGCGATCCCCGGTATCTCCCCTTCGACGCCGAAGTTCCTCGGGCGCTGAATGACTTCCTTCCGGCTCTCGTAATCGAAGTCCACCGCCCAGTAATCCACCCCGTCGGTCCACTGTTTGGTGAGGATGTTGCGCGTCATCACGCCGTTCTTGTCCTTCGTGTACTTCACCAGCTGCCCGGCGTCGCACACCACTTCACTCTTCCCCGCCTTCAGCTCGGCCGTGATGCTGTCCACCAGCCCCTGCGAGTAGTACACGGAGAAATCTGTCAGCTCGATCTGCAGGTTGAGCGGGTCCTTCGCGTCCCACTTGGGCTTGATCTCGATGTACGCCACATCGTGGAAGCGCACCTGCCCCTTCTCCACCGCGCGCTTGTCGAACACCTCGGGCGGAATGGTCTTCGGCGCCACGTCGATGCCCTTCTTCTTCGCCTCGTCCAGCACCGCTGGAAAGAGCCCCATCTCGAACTCGAACGCGAGAATGTCGACCCGCGTGGCCTGCCGCTCTTGATGTTCGGCGCGATCACGAGAAAGTTGCGCGACAGGGCCGAGTCGTCTTCGTAGAGTTTGTGGAAGAAACTCCACGCGATCAGCAGTGAGAGCACCTTCGTCTTTCCCGCACCGGTGGCCATCTTCAGCACGTACCGCGGCCAGTCCTCGGCGAACATCCCTGTCGACACCGCACCCGATGAGTCGTAACGGATCATGTCGAACTTGTCGCGGACACGCTTCACTTCGTGCAGCCAGATCACCGTTTCCACCGCTTCACGCTGCGCGAAGTAGTAGCGGAAGGTGGCGAGCGAGCGGTCGGCGTTCTCGACGAGATGGTCGGTCTCGAACCAGTGCCTGAGGAGCGTCACCGAGGTGGTCGAGGCGCCCGCGTAGCCGTTGGCTCGCCAGTCGTGGACCGCCTGACGGACTTTGGCGACCAGAGTGGCAGCAGCTTTTCGTACGATCGTTCGCGCAGCGCCTCATCCGCCGGGAACCACCGCTGACCCGGGAGCAGCGGGGCGTAGGGCGAGGTGGGAAAGTGGGGGTGCAGCGCCATGCAAAGGAATTGGGGAGTCAGTCACTGCGTGGTTGTGATGCCAGGCGCATCGGAATGAATCCTGTCAGCGCACCGCGTCCCCCAATATCGCCTCGCCCGCGTGAGGCTGTTGAGGAGTCGGCGAACGACCGCGCGAGCCATTCGCAACTCGTGCCGATTCTGCCCAAGCAGGGTGCCTGTCTCCCTCCGGTGCCTCATTGACTATTGACTGTTCAATGATTGATAACTACATAGTCGACTCGCCCCTCGCCCCTCTGTCCGCTTTCCCCACCGATGCACAGAAATCCCTTCGAATACGGCCGAGAGTTGGGACCAGCCGAGCTCGTCGACCGGAGCGATGAGCTGGCCGCGGTCGCCGGCACGCTCGAACGACAGGGTAAGCTCTTTCTGATTGGCCCGCGGCGGTACGGCAAGACGTCCATCCTCCGCGTCGCCGCGGCGATCGAGGAAGACCGGGGAGGCTGCGTTCTCAGGTACGATGCGCAGGCCTTCCCGTCGATTGCTGACTTGGCGGAACGCCTGGCGGCCGACGCAGTGCGCCGCTTGACGCCCTCTGTTGACCGCGCAGCCAAGGCCGTCACCGAGTTCTTCGGCGCCGTCCGCCCCACCGCGTCGTTTGATCCGGCACTGGGTTCGTGGTCACTCGCCTTGGCGGGCGCTCCACACCGTGCAGCGGGAGGCCCGCTCCTCGCAGACGTGCTCGACGGCGTCGAACGTGCCGCCACCCGGGCCAGGAAGCGCGTCGCGGTGATCATCGACGAGTTTCAGGAAGTGATCGAACATGGCGGTTCAGCGACGGAAGCGCAGATCCGCGCCGCGATACAGCGACATACGCATGTCGCCTACGTCTTCGCCGGCTCGAAGACGCGCCTACTCTCTGACATGGTCAGCGATGCCAGTCGCCCCTTTTACCGGCTCGGTGCAGTTCTCTTCCTCGGTGCGATTCCGCGACCGGACTTCGCAGCATTTCTTCGTGATTCGTTCGAGCGCTCTGGCCTCACCGTCACGGACGACGGTATCGCGGCGATTCTCGATGTTGCGGACGATGTCCCGTACAACGTGCAGGCGCTTGCCAGTGCCTGCTGGGACCGCGCGGCGACTTCGGGCACCGGCGCATCGTTCACCGAACGCACACGGGCTGCAACACCGATCGATGCCGCCTTCGTGCTGGCAGTCGGGGATGCTGAAGCGCGTCGGCTCGATCCCCTCTACACGCAGATATGGGGAGCGCTGACAGCGCCGCAACGACAGGCGGTGCTCGCAGTCATTCGCGAAAGCGGCCGAGGCTTGCTCGCAGCAGAAACGTCGCGCCGGTACAAACTCTCCGTTGCAACGATGCAAAGTGCCCTCGATGCACTCGAGAAGAAGCTGATCATCCGAAGCGACGCCACTGGCATGGCGCCACGCTGGCGCCTCGAGGACCCTTTGTTCCGGGCGTGGGTGGTCATCGCGCTGGGTTGAGCACGGGCGCAGCCGCGCGACTCACGCGACCAGACTGCAGCGACCTGCTACGACATGCCCGCTGCGTTGCGCTCGACCCGCCCATCAACCTCCGCCATCGCCGCACTGTCCCGCGTCTCCGGCATCACCACATATACCACCAACGACATCGCGATCAACACCGTCACGTAGCCAAAGAACCACCGCTCGTGACCGATGCTCTTGAACCAGAGCGCCAGATACTCCGCCGTGCCGCCGAATACCGACACCGCCACGGCATACGGAAACGCGACGCCGAGCGCCCGGATCTTCGTCGGGAACAGCTCGGCCTTCACCACCGCATTGATCGACGTGTACCCGCTCACCACCAGCAGCGCCAGCGTCAACAGCCCGAGCGCCACGCCGAAACTGCCGGCAGTCGAAAGCGCCGTCAGCAACGGCCACGTCCCCAACGTGCCAAGCACGCCGAATGAAATCAGTACCGGGCGACGGCCGATCCGATCCGAGATCGCACCAAAGAGCGGCTGTACGCACATGAACACCGCCAGTGAAATTGCTGACACCAGCGTCGCGTCCGATTTGCTGAACCCCGCGGTGTTCACCAGAAACTTCTGGGCGTAGGTCGTGAACGTATAGAACGCCAGTGCGCCGCCGGCCGTCAGCCCGAACACCGTCACCACCGCGCGGGGATGTGCCAGCAGGCCGGCCAATGCCGACACTGGCGCCACACCCGGCTCCCGCGCTTGTGTAAACGCGTCCGTCTCCACCATCCGCCGGCGCAATCTGACCGCAACCAGCGCGCACGCACCGCCGATCACGAACGGAATGCGCCATCCCCACGCCTCGAGCTGCGGTGTCGTGAGCACACGCTGGAGCACCAGCAGGACGCCAAGCGCCAGCAGCTGGCCCATGATCAGCGTCACGTACTGAAAGCTGGTCCAGAAGCCGCGGTGCCGGTGCCCCGCCATCTCGCTCAGATACGTCGCGCTCGCGCCGTATTCACCCCCGACGCTCAACCCCTGCATCATCCGCGCGATGACCAGCAACGCCGGTGCGGCAACACCGATCACGGCATACGACGGCGTGATCGCAATCAGCATCGAGCCAGCGCACATCAGCAGGACCGACGCGGTCAGTGCGGCGCGACGTCCATGCCGATCGGCATATCGCCCCATCAGCCAGCCGCCGAGTGGCCGCATCAGAAATCCCACCGCGAAGACGGCCGCCGCATTGAGCAGCTGCACCGTCTGATCCGCCGGTGGAAAGAACGCCTTCGAGAAATAGAGCGAAAACGCCGAGTAGACGTACCAGTCGTACCACTCGACGAGGTTTCCGACCGACCCGCCGATGATCGACCGGAGACGATGCGCAGCACTGGGCACAACGTTCGATGCCATAGCGGAAAGTATCAGCGGCGCCGGGAATGACAGCTACGCCGTGCCAATACGGATCCGAAAATGAACCCTACTGACCCACCACACGCACCCGGGCACCATCGCGGTTGAACAGTTCCACACGGTCCGCCTGGCCGTCGCCATTCCGGTCCGTCCAGATCTGCACCAGCCGGCCATCCGGGTCGAACCACTGGACGCGATCGGGTGCCGCACCGCGCACCGGCATCGCGAATCGCGCCGCGACGTTCTGGTTGCCGAACCAGCGCTGCATCTCCGCTGGACGCTGGCCTTCGGTCCAGAGCAGCGCGGTGCGCATCGAGGGCAATGGCGCGCCATCGCAACGCGCGTCGCGCGACCCATCCGTACACACGTCAGGCCCCTGACTCTCGTCGCTGCTGCGAAATGGCGCGCGCAGCCGATCGTCTTCCCGCGAGGGGCGCAGCGACGGCCGTGTCCAATCGTTTGGCGTGATTGAACTCCGCTTCGGCTCTGGCCCGTAGATCACGGTCGCGTCCACCGGCTTCGCCCGCAGCGCCGCACGACAATCCGTCGGCGCAGGCTGCTGCATCGGCGGAACGTCGCGCAGCCAGACGCGACACATCCCGGCCGGCGGAACGTACGCGGGCGGAACCTCCGGCTGCGCAGGCGACGACTGTGCCGCTACCGCCGCGGCACCGCCAGCCATCCACACAACCATGAGCCCCCACCTCCACGCACCCCTCAACACGGTCTCTCCGTCGCCGGTGTCTTCGCCGCAACCGCTGGCTCTGCTCCTACCCTGTAGCGCAGGGCCGGTGCCACCGTCACGAGAAACGGCAAGTGACTGACCATCAATCACTTACCGTTACTTGGCCGCGTCCCGGACTCGGCACTTCGTCCCCTGCAGTGGACAGGTGTCTCACCACAGAGGTAACGCAGTCTGCCGGCCAGAAATGTTCCCTCAGTCGCCGAAAGAAATCCCGGTTGCGCGAGCCGTGAGCACGATGTCGTGTTTCGGATCGACGCGCTTCACCTGACTCAGCGCTTCGACGATCGGAATTGTCACGATGTTCGGCGAGTGCAGCGCGACCATGTGGCCCCACTTCCCGTCCGCCACCGCACGGACCGCTTCACCGCCAAAACGCGTCGCCAGCAGGCGATCGTATCCGGTTGGCTGCCCGCCACGCTGCAAGTGCCCCAAAACCATCGAGCGCGCTTCCTTCCCGGTCTTCTCCTGAAGCGTCCGCGCCAGTGGACCGGCGATCCCCCCAACCCGCTTCGCCTGACCAGGCATCGACGGGCCCATGATCGACTCCTCACCACCGATCGGCACAGCACCCTCCGCGACGACCACAATCGAGAACCGCCGACCCGCAAGGTCGCGCGACCGGATCTTCTTCACCACGGTCTCGACGTCGAACGGAATCTCGGGGATCAGGACCACGTCCGCGCTGGCCGCCACCCCCGAATGCAGCGCAATGAAGCCCGCGTCGCGCCCCATGACCTCGAGCACCATGACGCGATCGTGGCTCTCCGCCGTGGTGTGCAGCTTGTCGATCGCTTCGATTGCCGTCGTGACCGCCGTATCGAAGCCGAACGTCGTGATCGTCCCGCTCACATCATTGTCGATCGTCTTCGGCACCGCGACCATCTTCATCCCCTTCTCCACCAGGCGCTGGGCAATCGACAATGAACCGTCGCCACCGATAGTGATGATGGCATCAATGCCCAGGGCCTTGGAGTTCGCCACCACTTCGTCCGAGCGATCCACTTCACGGAAGGTCCCATCACCGTTCGGCACCGGGTACGCAAAGGGATTTCCCCGATTCGTCGTCCGGAGGATGGTGCCACCGAGGTGGCCGATCCCGGACACCATGTCCCGCGTCATCGGCACCACGTCGTCCTCACCGAGGAGTCCATAGTAGCCACGCTTGATGCCGAGCACTTCCCAGCCGCGATCGAGAGCGGAGAGGACAGCGGCGCGGATGACAGCATTCAGGCCCGGGGCGTCTCCGCCACCGGTGGAGAGGGCAATACGCATGACGTTGGTGTTGGGGGGAAGTCAACCAGAGAAACTAACCGGACTTGGCCATGATCCCACGGGTCAGCGTAGAATTCCTCGGATGTGTCTTCTCGTCCCAAGTTTCCTTAGACGTGCTGCCGAGCCCGCTTCCTCGAACGCGCAGAGTGCCCCATCGATGCCGGCCGAAAAATTCTCGGTGTTCCTGCAACAGGTTCCAGGCCTGTTCTTCTTCCTCGGTGTCACACCGCGGGACCGTGACCCCTTCAACACGCCGGCCCATCACTCCCCGATGTACGATGTCGACGAAGCGGCGATGCCCACCGGCATCAAGGCACTCAGCGCGCTCGCGCTCGATGCGCTGCTGCATGGTGTGCCGGCGCTGCGACCCGTGAAGTGATGCCGCGGCCTGGCGCGGTGATCTTCGACTGCGACGGCGTGCTGGTCGACAGCGAACGACTCATGAATCGCGAATTTTCCGCGATGCTGAACGAGATCGGCTTGCCCTACTCGACCGAGGAGACGACCCGGACTTTCATGGGTCGCTCCATGAAGAGCTGCATGCAGATCGTGGAAACGCAGTTGGGGAGGCCCGCCCCGGACGATTTCCTGCAGGTACTCGATCGACGCGCCTATGCCGCCTTCGAGCGCGATCTGGTCGCGGTCGAGGGTGTGGCGGCTCTGCTTGATCTGCTGGACCGGTCCCACACACCGTATGCCGTCGCCAGCAGCGGCTCGCATGAGAAGATGCGTACGACGCTTGGCATTACCGGCTTGCTGCCACGTCTCGAAGGCCGCATCACCAGTGCCACAGAGGTCGCACACGGCAAACCAGCTCCCGACGTCTTTCTGCTCGCTGCCGAACGGCTCGCGGTACCCGCGAGCGCATGTGTCGTGATCGAAGACTCCCTGCTTGGGATTGAAGCCGCCTTGGCCGCAGGCATGCAGGTGATCGGATACGCAGCGATGGTTGCCGCCACCGAGATGGTGGCGGCCGGCGCGACGCATGTCGCCACCACGATGACTGCCGTGCAAGAGTTGCTGGCGCTGGACTGATGACGCTGGCGCGAATCCGGTGTGCGGTTCAGTTGCCCGATCCCCATGCTCTCGGCATCTCTTCGATGGAGCTTTCCGTGCGCGCGGGTTATACCCTGCTCGAACTGCTGATCGTCCTCGCGATCGCCGCAATCCTGTCTGCCGTGTCGGTGCGCACACTGACTGGCATGCGCGACCGCCTCGCCGTGCGCCTCGCCGTCACAGACGCGACACGTACGCTGCACGACGCCCGAACGATCGCCATCACCGCCGCCCGCCGCACCGCTGTCCGCATCGATGGCCGCCGGAACACCATCGCGGTGATCGACGGCTTCGACACGCTGCGACTCTTGCGCCTCGCCGACTACGGCGTGCAGCTCCGCAGCACGCGTGACTCGCTTGCGTGGGGGCCGACCGGCATCGGCTGGGGCGCCAACACCGCGACGATAACGCTCACCCGCGGCAGCGCATCGGCTGCGCTCGCCGTCTCGCGACTCGGTCGGGTGCGACGCAGCTGAACGTCGCTCCGACATGACACGCAGCACCGGGGACGAACCCGGTGCCGCGTGATGCTTCAGCATAGCGCGACCATCACCCCGTGCCGAAATCGAACCCCGGCACCGACACCCGTGGAATCTGCTGCCCGATCACGCGCTCGATCGTGCGGACCATCGCAATTTCATCGGGTGCCATGAACGTGACCGCATCGCCCGATGCCGCTGCCCGACCGGTGCGGCCGATGCGATGCACATAGTCCTCCGCCTGCTGCGGAACGTCATAGTTGATGACGTGGGAGATTCCATTGATGTCCAGTCCGCGCTGCGCGATGTCCGTGGCGACGAGCACACGGATACTGCCGTCGCGGAAGCCCTCGAGCGCCTTGATCCGCTGTGCCTGCGTCTTGTCGGCATGCATTGCCGTGGAGGCGATCCGGTGCTTCTCGAGATTGCGCACCACCTTGTCGGCGCCATGCTTGGTGCGCGTGAAGACCAGCACGGAATCCATCTTCGGCTGCTGCAGCAGGTGGACCAGCAGGTCGACCTTCTTCTCTGCCGGTACCGGGTAGACGGCGTGCGCGACGGTCACTGCCGCACTCGAACGGCGTCCCACCTGCACCACGATCGGACGGCGCAGATACTTGCGTGCGAGCGCCTCGACTTCCGGTGGCATGGTCGCGCTGAACAACAGCGTCTGGCGGTACTTCGGGATCTGCTCGACCACACGATTGATCTGCGGGGCGAAGCCCATGTCGAGCATCCTGTCCGCCTCGTCCAGCACCAGCACCTCAAGATCATCGGGAACCATGTTCTGCTTCTCGAGATGATCCAGCAGCCGCCCTGGTGTTGCCACGACAATGTCGACACCGCGACGCAACGCCGTCTCTTGCGGCTCGTACGGGACGCCGCCGAAAATGGGGGCGACTTCGATCCCCGTACCACGCGCGTACTTGCGCACACTTTCTTCGACCTGCAGCGCCAGTTCACGCGTCGGCGTCAGCACCAGCGCGCGGGTCCGCTTCGGTCCGTCGAGCAATCGGCTGATCAGCGGCAGCGTGAAGGCCGCCGTCTTTCCGGTACCGGTCTGCGCCAGCCCGATGATGTCGGAGCCCCGGAGGGCCAACGGAATCGCCTCACGCTGAATCGGCGTGGGATACTCGTATCCGGCTTCGATCACCGAGGCCAGCAAACGGGGATCGAGATCGAGCTGCGCAAACGTGACGCGCGCTTCGTCGGCGGCAAGCTGTGCCGCGATCGTCTCTGGCGTTTCCTCGATCGCGTCCGGCACGAGGTTGTGTTCGGCCTCACTGACTGTCGTTGGTCCTGCGCCAGCGGGGCGCGGGCGACCACCGGTACGTGGGCGTCGGCTGCGTGTGTTCACAAAGTGGGAGTGTTGCCCCCAGGTCGCCTGTTCGGCTTGCGCCGACCTGAAGAGCGTTCTGCAGATGTCCCGGGCTCCGGTGCCGTCACGGGTACCGCTCTCGGCCGAAACGGGAAGCGTTGCGGACCGTCTGAGCGACCTCCGCGGGTGCACAGAGTGCTTATCGCGTGGGACGCCGGCGATGTGGCGCGTCAGAGGGACGCGCGCTGCCGGTGAACATTCCGCTCAGGCGCGAGCAGTCGTTCGAAGTTGAACGTACTCAGCCCGAGAGACGACGGATACCCGGGCAACGAAACTCAGCCAGCAGCCTCGACCGATGCGGGCGTGTGCAATTCCGCGGCCCCGAGAAAGGGCAGGAGCCGCTCCAGCGCCCATTCCGGCCGCTCCTCCGGCACGACATGTCCGGCTCCCTTCGCCACATGCAACTCCGCGCCGTGCATGCTACGCGCCAGCGTAGGCACCACCGACTGGGGACGGACCACCGGATCGCGATCACCAAACATCAGCAGGACCGGTTGGGTGACCGCTGCCAGTTCGGTGGGCGTCCACGGTGCCCAGCTGAAACCGTGCAGCAACAACCGCATGGCATTCAGGAACGATGGGAACTGGGTCGGCGCCCAGTACTCATCCACCTCCTGCTCATCGCACACGCCGGCCTCACCACGCGAATGCCGCAGCGCAAACTTCACGGCCCAGCGTGGAATCCGACTCGGCAGCAGCGCTCCGGTGAGCGATGGCGGCAGCAACTGCGACCACGCAGCGCGATCCACGATGCCGAAACCCACCGGGCCAAACAGCGCCAGCTGCGAAACGCGTTCCGGAGTACGCATTGCCATCGCCATCCCCACTGCGCCACCCATCGAGTGCGCGACAATCGGCGCGCGCACGATCCCCAACGCGTCCATCGTGGCCTCGAGATGGTCCACCATCGCATCCCGACGGTACTTGGTCGCATCGGCCGGGCGATCAGACAGCCCATGACCGCGCAGGTCGATTGCAACCGCTCGCCACCCCGCATCGGCGAGTGGCCCTGCCAGGTAGCGCCACGCAAATGCAGAACATCCCCACCCGTGCAGCAGCAGCACGGGTGGGGATGTCGGATCTCCGGTTTCGACCACGCGAACGCGCTCACCATCGGCGAGCGAGACCCACGAAGCCGACGACCGCGCATCATACGCGGGATACATCGCCTCGGCGGCAAGCGGCACAGCGCGGCTCCCGGGCAGCACCGGTGACGCTCAGACCAGGTTCAGATCGCGCCCAATCAGCTTGGCGATCAGCGATACGCGCAACGTGACATCACTCCACCGCCGCTCCCCTTCGGTTGAGACATCTTCGAGCGGATACCAGCCGATGAGATCTGCCGCCGTCGTCACAGGCATCGCGTCACCCTTCATCGGGTGCCAGACACCATACCGATCTGCGCTCTCGACAAACCGCTCGTACATCTTGATCCACGGCTCGTGGCGACGGAACACACCGAGCCTGACCATGACCTCGAGCCAGTGCAGCGCAGCCGGCACGTCGGCCTCGAGCGCATTGCGGTGCGGCAAGCGATCTCCAAGGACGAGATTCGGCACCGCGACCAGCGCGCCTTCAATCTGCTGCACCGATTCCTGGCGCGGCTCGGGCTGCATCAGGTGTCGTCCCAGCAGCTCCATCCCCATGTGGTACTCCGTTCGGAGCTCTGGCATGAACGCCGCCATGCGGAGAAAGCTCATCGTTGGGGGGGCCGCTTCCGAGGCCAGTACCTGCTTGTTGCCGACACGAATCCACGGCTTTGCAGCCAGCGGCGAGCGCAGATAGTCCATCACGCGCTGAGTGGCTCGGATCGCCGCACCGCGCACACGGGGATCACGCTCATACCCCGCTTGCGCCAGCAACGCGGCGGCCTCGACGCGAATGTTCGCGCGCAGGCGCTTCGCCAGCTCCTTGCTCTGGCCAGCAGACTGCGCCTCCTCGTAGAGCATGCTCGGATCTTCGTCCATCGCGAGCAGCCGAAACAGGAATCGGCGCGACACGGCCAGCGCGGGCGAATCACGATCCCAGCCGCACTCGAGCAGATGCCGGAATGCGGAAAACGTCGCTGTGTGCGGCGCGGCGCCGGGCAACGGAAAGAGCCGGTTGCCCCACGTGCCATCCAGGCCCATCGTCACGGCGCAGCGGATCGCCGACGCCTGCGTCAGCGCGATGCGCTCCACATCTGCCGCCGATTTCAGCTTGCCAAGCTCTACAATTGAGCGGAATTGCACCGCCCCCGTTCCCTCGCGCATCAACCAGCGCACCGGCACGCGAACGGGGGAGTCCGGCATGTCCGGAAGTACGGGCTTGGGCGGCGGAGGCGGCGGACCAACTGGCGCCTCGACCACGGGAACGAGCGGGACGGCCGGAAGGCCAGCTTCGAGATCTGAGAGGTCAGTCACAGGAGGAGTGCGGACGGAACACGTTACGCCACAACAACCTTCAAGCTAGCACAGGTTCCGCGCTGTGGCATGGTCTGCAAGCGCATATTTCGGGTGTAAGGCCACGAATTCGCCGCTGGCGCTCGCCGAAGAGGCACACGCGCTTTTATAGCGAAGTTTGCTTCGGCACGATCATGGCGTACCGTTGGTGTAATGCTACCAGGTACTCGGACCTAGTGCGCGGCGAGTTTCTCGACATCGGCGGCGCGCGCATGTACTACTACGCCGCCGGAACGCGAGGCGGCGGCGAGCCACTCGTATTGGTGCATGGGTTTCCCACATCCTCGCACCTTTGGCAGGATCTGGTTCCGCTCCTGCCAGAGGGCCGACGCGTCGTGGTCCTCGACCTGCTGGGCTATGGTCGCAGCGACCCCCCAGGTGACCTCGCACTCGATATCAAGGCGCATGCAGATCGCCTGCTGATCGTCCTCGATCTCCTGGGGATCAATCGCGGGTGTCTCATCGGCCACGACATCGGAGGAGGAATCGCACAAGCCGTGGCGGTCCGCGCGCCGCACCGAGTCTCCCATCTCTGCCTGATCAGTAGCGTCGGCTTCAACGAGTGGCCGTCCCGCGAGGTCAAGATGGCCCGCGCCACACTGCCACTGACGCGCCATCTTCCCGCCACATGGCTCCTCGGCGTGCTCAAGACAGAACTCGCCCGGGGCTTCGTCGATCAGGAGCTCGGCGCGAGATCAATCGAGCGCTACACGAAGAACTTCTCTTCGCCGGCGGGGCGCGATTTGCTGGTCATGCATCTTGAGGCACTCAGCAGTGTGGACACGGTGGAGATCGGAGCGCGGCTGGGCTCGATCCCCGCCCCGACCGCCATCATCCACGGCGCGCACGATCCCTTTCTTCCCGTGAGCATTGCCAGACGGCTGCAACAGGGGATACACGGCGCAAGCCTCGAGCTCCTGCCGTCGGGACGACACTTCCTGCCGGAAGAATCGCCAAAGCGTCTGGCCGAAGTGATAGCCGAACTGATCGAGCGGTAGCCCCAGCGCCAGACCGCCGGGATTCGAAGCTCGGATCATAGCACCGGATCTGGCGCCGGCGCGGCAAGGCGAAGACCAGAACAGCAGCGGCGGTGCGGCGAAGACGCTCAGTTCCGCCAGCCGGCCTCAGAAGCGATCGGCTTCGCGCGCACCTTCGAGGAGGTACTCGAGGTCTTTCGAGATCGCCGCTGCCTGTTCCGTTGCGTGACCGATCTGCCGCGCCTGCGGTCTGGCGTCGAGGCCCATCGACCCGAGTCGCAGCACCTTCAGCCGCAGATTCTGCAGCGTTAGCGACTTGCTCTCGAGCTGCTCACGCAGCATGACGCGCCGGTCCTCGAGTTCCGTCAGCGATTCCCGCTGCTGCAGCAGCAAGCTGAGTGTGTGGTCCGCGTCGGGTACCCCACGAGCGCGCAACTCCGCGATTCGCGAGCTCAAGGATCCGTCGCCGCTGACGCCAAGGTCGCGATCGAGTTGGTGCAGGGCGACCGCAAGCTCGCTGATGCGCGCGACCAGCGCGTCAGCGGTTGGCAGCAGGTCGCGCGGTACCGTCGACGATTCCTCGCCACCAAGTCGCGCGACTTGCAAGCGCATCGCGGTGCGATCGTCCACCGCAAGCCGCAGGCGTTCACCGTACGCGCTCATTACCACATCGGGCGGCGCCAGCTGCGAGACTTCCTCCTCACGCAAGCGAAATGCGGTGCCCGGGCTGCGCGCCGCTTCGCTTTCCCGCCAGGTGCCATTCAGCAAATCCCGTCTACGAAACCCGAGACGCCGCAGCGGGCTGCCCGCACGCATGGCACCGATCAGCGACAGTACGGCCACCCCCGCGCCTCCGAGCGCCGGGATCGCAAGCTGCGGCGGGCCGCCATTCGTGATGGCCACCACCAGAAACGCCGTCGCCGACACCCCAGCTGCGATCGCCGCGACCTTCATTCGGCTCGCAAACCGGCGAGCCCTGCCAGCCAGACTGTTGCTGAACAACTGCGCGGGCACCGAGCCTTCCACACCCGCTCTGCCAATCGCCCCCGGGCTGCGAATGACGTCACGGAACGACAGTCCGGCATCGCCCAGCGGCCGCCACTTCGCGCTCAGCCCCATCAACATGCCGAACGCCGGGAAGGCCACCCAGGCAAACCCCGGCGACGTAATGCCGTTGACGATGCCGAGGAAACTGAGCGTACCCATGGTGCGGAAGAACTGGCGGCGAAAGCTCTCGGCCTGCAGGGCGAGACTTGGGGAGTTGGCACTGGCACCGTACACCCACGCCGGCACCGCGTTGGCACCGGCCAACGGCACCGGCGGGCGTGGTGGCACCGGCAAGGTCTGTCTCGGCTGCATCACATCAGCCGCGCGAAACGGCGGAGGCGCCTCACGACGCACCTGGGCGCGTTCGGGTTCGCGCACCGCGACGGCGGCAGCAGGCAGTGACACCGCACGCACGCCGATCACTGGCGGCGGAAGATCTGGCACCGCGGACCGCCCCTGCAGCGCATCGCCGAACTCCTTCAGTGATGCCCACCGATCCACCGGCTTCTTGGCCAGCGCCCGCTCGATCGCATTCACCAGTGCCGTCGGCGCCGACGACGTCTTCGCGCGCAGCGATGGCAGCGGCTCGCTGACCTGCTTCAGCATCAGCGCCGGCGTGCTGTTGGCGGAAAACGGCGGCACGCCCGCCAGCATCTGGTACCCCACGCAGGCGAGCGAGTAGAGATCCGAACGTCCATCAACGTCACCGTCGCCCATCGCCTGCTCAGGACTCATGTAGGCCGGCGTGCCGACGGCAACGCCGGTCAACGTCAGTCGGCCATCACCCTCGGCCGCACGGGCAATGCCGAAGTCCGTCACGAGCACGCGCAGTGTATCGCGCTCGAGCAGAATATTGTCCGGCTTGATGTCGCGATGAATGACGCCGTGCGCATGCGCGTAGGTCAGCGCGTCAGCGACGCTGGAAAGAATTCGTTCCGCTTCCGGCGCGGCGAGCTTTCCGTCGCGGGTCAGGCGCGCGCCGAGTGTCTCTCCCTCGATCAGGGCCATCACGATCCAGACCAGCGTATCCTTCTCTTCGACGCCGTAGATCGGCACGATGTTCGGATGCGCCAGCTGTGCGGCCGTCTGCGCTTCGCGCATGAACCGCTCACGGACGGTCGCCACGAATGCCAGTTCCGGCGGCAGGATCTTGATCGCCACATCGCGGCGCAGACGCACATCACGTGCGCGATACACGACGCTCATGCCGCCGCGGCCGAGTTCACCTACGACGGTGTAGGCTGGCGCCAGTGCCGTGGCCAGACGGTCACGCAGCGGATCAGCGCTGGCGGGAAGCGGGGCCGTCATGGGGCGATCTGCCCCGTGCTCAGCGCTTGCCCGACGGCGCGCGCGACTTGGCGCTGCCGACGGCGGCGAGCACGGCATCCACGTCACGGGCCAGCTCCTGCGCGCGCTCGGCGAGCTGCGTCACGTGCACCGCCGATCCGGATGACGATCCGGTGCGCAGCTTGACGATATCGTAGCGAATCGACCTGAGTGCGGCCCGCGCTTTCTCGAGCCGATCGGTCGACTTCTGCCGACGCCTCGATTCGCCTTCCGCCTGTTGCTTCTCCCGCTTCAGCTTCGCGAGCCGGCGCACGCGCTCCTCACTCCCGGCTTCGAACGGATTTGCCTGCGACTCGAGCGTCGCAATCTCGCGCTCGAATCGCGTCAGGTCCGGAGCCTGCGTCGGATTCCGGTCGAGTTCTGCCAGATACGCGGCCTCCGCACGCACGGCCTCGAGCAGTTCGTCCGCGTTCGCGGCAATGCCACTCGCGATGTTCTTTTCGGACTTCGGCAGCGTCTCGAACATCCGCTGGATCTCGGCACGATCGCCGATACCATCGCGCACGGCATCATACCAGTTGCCGAAACGCATCTGTTCCGCGGCTGGCGATCCCGGCGCAACGCCGACAGGAAGCGCACCACGATCAGAGTGCGCCCGATCGTTGGCCGAAAACAGCGAGTCGCTGTGGCCCGCCTGCCGACGCAACCGCGCCCGCTCACGCACGTTGTTGCGCTTGTTCGGGTCCCAGAGCGCCGCAAAGTCTTCCGCTTTCTCCGACATCACATCGGCCAGGAGAGTCTCACGCGGCTGCTTGAAGACATCCCGCCAGTCGAAGCCGGCCTGCCACAGTTTTGCGTAACCCATCGCGATGCCGATCGACCAGAATGCCGGAACGACCGTCAGATCGACCGCATTCACGATCTTCAGCACGAGAGCCACGCCGGCGAACGTCAGGAATGGCGCCAGCCCTTTCCGGAACTTCACCACCGGCGGCGCATACCAGCGCGCCATCTCCTCCGAGGTCGCGGCCGCGAACGACGACCCACCGGCAGATGATGGTGCCAGCCCGGCACTGGGGGCGCCGTAGGCCCACGATGGCTGTGACGACGCCTGCCCCACCAGCGGCGGCGGTGTACGCTGCGGCGCCTTGTAGCCAGAGGAAATCCGGCCATCCAAGGCGGCCGAGAGCTCGTCGGCGGTGGCAAAACGCGCTGCCGGCTCCTTTTCCAGCAAGCGCATGATGATGCCCGCCAGATCCGGGGGCGTATCCGGTCGACGCTCGACGATCGACAGCGGCTTTTCCGAGAGCTGCTTGACCAGCAGCGCCGGCGTACTGTTTGCTTCGAACGGCAGACGGCCGGCCAGCATCTGGTATCCCAGCGTGCCCAGCGCGTACAGATCAGCGCGACCGTCGGTTTCACGATCGCCGGCGCACTGCTCCGGACTCATGTACGCCGGTGTACCGATCGCAATCCCGGTCGCCGTCAACCGCGTTTCCGCACCATCCTGCACGGCGCGTGCGATGCCGAAATCGGTGACGATGGCACGACCATCGTCCTTATCGATCAGGATGTTGTCGGGCTTGATGTCGCGATGGATGAACTTCCGCGCATGTGCAAATGACAGTGCGCCCGACACTTCGCGCAGGATACGTCGGACTTCGTCGACCGGCAGTGGGCCGCGCGTGGCCATCTGCTTGGCGAGGTTGTCGCCGTCCACGCAGGCCATGATGAAAAACACCAGGCCATCCTTCTCATCAACTGAGTAGATCGGCACGATGTTCGGATGTGACAGCTGCGCGGCCATCTCGGCCTCGCGCAGGAATCGCGACTTGATCTCAGTCCGGTATGCCAGCTCAGGCGGCAGCAGCTTGACTGCGACGGTGCGCTTCAGCCGCGTATCACGCGCACGATAGACGATACCCATGCCGCCGCGGCCGAGTTCTCCCTCGACCTCGTATTGCGGGGCGAGGGCACGCTCAACACGCGCCAACAGTTCGGTGTCGGCGGTGGCATCTACCGGATCAGGCACGTGGGGCCGGCGAAAAGGGACAGAAGTACGATCACTATAGAATAGCATCCCGGAACCACCCGAAGGAGGCATGGCCGGGGTCGGCAGACAGTTGACTCGCGCACGACAGCACAGGATACAGCGTCCTGCCAGCGGAGTCAGCCGGTCTGCCCAGCCTGACCAGATGGCACCCTATACGCCACTCAGGCTGGAAAAGTTTGGACCCCAGTGCCGACTTGGCATCTCCGGGTGTGCCCGGCCCTTGCGAGAGTGCTGGACAGGTGACGCGGCCGGCTTCATCGTGGATCGGGGCTCTGGCAAGAGCGCCGGTCTGGCAGAGTTCCGCAGGTCGTGTCCGTATTGTGTCGGGGTCGCGTTGCCACGCGGTCCCAGCCTCAGCGAGTGCCATCCATGGCCGAACGTCAGACCCTGCCAGTCCTGCCCCTCCGTGGGCAGGTGATCTTCCCCGGCCTCACCGCCCCCATCGCCGCCGGGCGACCCGGGACGCTGCGGGCCATCGAGACGGCGCTCAAGGGCGACCGCCTCGTATTTGCCGTCGCCCAGCGCGACAACTCGGACGAGCCGTCAGGCGACGTGCTCTACACCACGGGTGTGATCGCCCGCATCGGCCAGATCCAGCGCGGACTCGGCGGCGTGCAGCTCCTGCTGCAGGGCGAAACACGGGCCACCGCGCTCCAGTTTGTGAAAACCGACGGCTTCCTGTCGGCGATCATCGTGCCCACGGCTGACATGGAGCCGATCGACGCCAAGGACCCGGCCTTCGAAGCGCTTCACCGCGAGACCCGCGAGCGCGCCACGGAGCTCGGCGAGAAGCGAGGGTTGCCGGAAGAAGCGGTTCATCAGGTGCTCGACAGCGTGACGGAGCCCGGCCGGTTTGCCGACCTCGTCGCGGGCTACCTCGACGTCGATGTGCCACAGAAGCAGGCGCTGCTCGAGACGCTCAGCGTCGAAGAGCGCATCCGCCGCGTGCTGGTGCATGTGCAACGCCAGATCGGCATGCTCTCGGCACAGGAGGACATCAAGAATCAGGTGCAGGAAGAGCTCGGCGATCGGCAGCGCGAGATGTTCCTGCGTGAACAGCTCAAGGCGATCCAGAAGGAGCTGGGCGACGACGACTCGAGCAAGGAGGTCGAGGCGCTGCGCGAAAAGCTTTCGAAGCTCGAGCTGCCGAAGGAGGCACAGAAGGAAGTCGAGCGGGAACTGGGGCGCCTCGAGCGTGCCGGTCGTGAAAGCATGGAGGCGCAGGTCATTCGCACCTACCTCGAGTCGATCGCGGAGTTGCCCTGGAACACACGGAGCGACGACCAGCTCGATCTCAATCACGCGATCACGGTGCTCGAGGACGATCACTACGGACTCGGTGATGTGAAGGACCGCGTGCTGGAGTTTCTGGCCGTGCGACAGCTGCGCGCGAAGCAGCTTGAAGCCGAGCTGCACGAGACCGGCGAACTGCCAGCGGCAAAGCTGGCGGCCGATGATGAGGCAGCGCCAGCGCCGGACAAGCCGATCACGGATGGCAAGGAAGCCAAGGCGCGCGCCATGGCGCGTGGCCCGATTCTGCTCTTCAACGGCCCGCCGGGTGTGGGCAAGACGTCGATCGCCAAGTCCATCGCGCGAGCGCTGGGCCGCGAGTACGTGCGCATAGCTCTCGGTGGCGTCCGCGACGAGGCTGATATTCGCGGGCACCGTCGCACCTACGTCGGTGCGATGCCGGGCCGGATCATCAACGGGATGAAGGCGGCTGGCACCAAGAACCCCGTCTTTCTCCTCGACGAAGTGGACAAGCTGGGCAGTGGCTTTCAGGGCGATCCGGCCAGTGGGCTGCTCGAAGTGCTCGATCCGGCGCAGAACAACAGCTTCACCGATCACTATCTGGGCGTGCCATTCGATCTCAGCGAAGTGCTGTTCATTGCGACCTCGAACTTCATCCAGAACATTCCCGGCCCCCTGCTCGACCGCATGGAAGTCGTGGAATTCAGCGGGTA
>JANNVN010000533.1:0-6511 GCA_031414435.1 Gemmatimonadaceae bacterium | reverse complement strand
GCTTGAGCAACTCTGGTTTCAGCTCTGGCGGCGGGCCCAAGGCGCACCGCGTCCGCGGTCGATTCAAGTCACGCCTGCCTCGGAAGAGTTTTGGAAAGCGCTGGCTGAGATGCTGCGCGGCGCACCACCACCGGGGGAGTGGGACGGTACCGAGATCGCTCAGGCGGCGATCGACGGGCACTGGCGGCTGCTCGGCGAGACGGTTCTGGTTGATGCGCAGCTGGATTGGGGCCGGCGAGTCGGTCGCCCTCTGCACTCCTTTCACCTGCAGTATCACGAACCGTTGCGCGCGCTCGCCCGATTCGCGGACCAGTCGGGCGATCCACGCGCGCTGGCAGCGATCGCCACGGTCGTCATGCGCTGGATCGAGACGACGTCGGCTGGCGGTGGTGATGCCTGGCACCCGTATCCGATCTCCGTACGGGTTTCCGTCTGGTTCGAAGTGCTGGCCTTGGTGGGCGCGCAGCTCCCGGCACCCGTGACGAAGGCCATGCATGCGAGCCTCGCTTCGCAGCTCGACGTCTTGGCGCGCCGTCGCGAGCGGCAGATTGGCGCCAATCACTTGCAGCGCAACGACGCAGCGTTGGCCCTTGGCGGAATCGGCTTTGTGGGAGACGATGCCGAGCGCTGGCGTGCGGTCGGTCTAGCTGGGACGTGGGCAGCGCTTGAACACCATGTTCTCGACGATGGTCTGCATTTCGAGCGTTCACCGATGTACCATGCCGGTATGCTTGCAGATGTGCTGCGGGTGATGGAGTGCTGCGATCTCTCGGGCATCGCCGTTCCCCCTGACGCGCGACGACGTACCAGCCGTATGGCGCTTGCCCTGCGATACCTGACGCGTCCTGACGGGTCCTTGCACCATTTCAACGATACCGCAAGCGAGATTGCACCGCCTACGACGTGGCTGATCGAGCGCGCGGAGGCGGCAACGCACACGAAGCTGGCCCCCGTGGTTCGTGGTGCATGGGTACTGCCGGACGCTGGGTATGCCGGGTGGCAGGATCCGGAGACTGGTACGCGCATTGTCATCGATGCCGGCGCAGCGGGGCCGCGTGAACAGCCCGGACATGTGCAGTGCGACGCACTGTCGTTCGAGCTCTGTCTCCATGGACTTCCCGTCGTCGTGAACGCGGGAGTGCACGGTTACGACCAGGATCCTTACCGCGAATACTCGCGCAGCACGCGCGGGCACAGCACCGCACAGGTGGGCCGTCGGGAGCAGCATGAAATCTGGGCGACATTTCGCGTCGCCCGGTTTGGCATGGTCGAGGGACCGGTCGTCCACTCCCGAAACCCTTGGACGGTGTCAGGCCGCGTGACGGGTTACGCGGGAGGAACGCATGTCCGTCGCCTCGAAATGCCGACTGACGCGACCATCCGGATCACTGACACAATTCTGGGTGACGAAGGCGAGCCCGCGTTTATGCGGCTGCTGTTGCATCCGTCCTTCACGGTGGCGTTCGAGGGTGCTGTGGTTGTGGCCCGCCACCAGGATGTGGTCGTCCGCATCCACTCCGAACCCATCTCCCAGGTCCGCTTGTTGCGCGGCGCCGAGGGACCCCCAGAGGGGTGGTACTTTCCCACGTTCGGGTCGGCGGAGCCAGCGTGTGTCCTGATCGCTGATCTCGCCCTGCCAAGCGGCCCGCTCGTCACGACCATCACCTGGGGCGCGAGCTGAGCCGGTGGGCAGCGCGCGTTCGTGTTAATTTTGTGTGCTACCTGCTGCTATTGTGGCAGAACGGCTGTTGCCGCTCCGCGCAGGTCACACCCCTCCAACACTCACACCTGTGCTGCAAGTACTGCAATCGCTCCGCGATGGCGTCACGACCGTGACTGAAGTCCCGACACCAGCGCCAGGTGCGAATCAGCTGCTTGTGCGTTCCGTTGCATCAGTCATCTCGGCTGGTACTGAACGAATGCTCGTCGATTTCGGTCGCGCAAATTGGATCGACAAGGCACGAAGCCAGCCCGACAAAGTGCGTCAGGTGCTTGACAAGGTTCGGACCGACGGAATCGGGCCAACGATGGACAGCATCCGAGCCAAGCTTGACCAGCCGATTCCGCTCGGCTACTGCGAGGCAGGTATTGTCGTGGCGGTCGGGCGCAACATCACCGGGTTCACCCCCGGCGACCGCGTGGTGACGAATGGGCCTCATGCCGAGTACGTCCGCGTTGCGCCGACACTGGCCGCGAGAATTCCGGATGGTGTCTCGTTCGAGCATGCGGCGTTTACGCCGCTCGCGGCCATCGCGCTGCAGGGCCTGCGGCTCGCGGCACCGACGCTTGGCGAAACGTTCGTGGTGTATGGTCTCGGCCTCATCGGACAACTCGCCGTGCAGCTCTGCCGAGCTGCCGGCTGTCGTGTCGTCGGTATTGATCGGTCGCCAGAGCGAGTCGCAGAAGCGAGAGCCGCCGGCGCAATTGGGCTGTTGGCAGCCGACGGCGCCGATCTCCCGGCGGCCGTCCTCGCAGAGACTGGCGGTGTCGGGGCAGACGCGGTGCTGCTCACGCTCGCGGCCGACTCCGATGAACCGATACATCTGGCCGCTACCATGTCGCGCAAGCGCGGGCGCATCGTGCTTGTGGGCGTCACCGGACTCGCGCTGCGTCGCGACGACTTCTTCAAGAAAGAGCTGTCTTTCCAGGTGTCGTGTTCGTATGGGCCTGGGCGATACGACACCGAGCACGAAGACGCAGGCATCGACTATCCGCTCCCATTCGTGCGGTGGACCGAGGGACGAAACTTCGAGGCCGTGCTGCAGTTGATGGCCGATGGGCGCATGTCGCTTGGACCACTGGTCAGCCACCAGCTGCCGATTGCTGATGCGGCGGCGGCGTACGATCTGGTGGCCTCAGGGCAAGGAGGGCTTGGCATCGTTCTGCAGTACCCGGAACGCGGGGGAGCCGAGTCGCGGACGGTGACGCTGCGAGATGCGGTGACCATGACGACCTCGGGAGCTGCGCGTGCGGGCGTACTCGGTGCCGGTGGGTTCAGCGCCAAGGTGCTGATCCCTGCATTGCGTGCTTCCGGTGCGACACTTGAGATCGTGGCGTCGAGTGCTGGCGTCACCGCCGCGACTGTGGCATCGCAACAAGGGTTTGCTCGCGCCACCACCGACGCGTCGTCAGTCTGCGCCGATCCGTTGGTTGACTTCGTCGTGATCGCCACGCGCCATGACTCGCACGCGACGTGGGCCTTGGCGTCGCTGTCGGCGGGCAAGCATGTCTTCGTGGAAAAACCACTGGCGTTGCGCGAGTCGGATGTGATCGCCATCGGTGATGCGGCACGTGGAGCTGGTCGCATGGTCTGCGTCGGCTTCAATCGCCGCTTCGCGCGCGACGTGCAGGCGCTTCGACGCGTCCTCGTGCGTCGCAGTGGTCCGACGCACATCATCATGACGGTCAATGCTGGCGCTTTGCCCGTCGACCACTGGACACTCGATCCCGCGATCGGCGGCGGCCGTCTGGTGGGCGAGGCGTGCCATTTCATTGACCTCGGACGCTTCCTCGTCGGGTCGCCGATTGCCAGTGCGACTGTGACTGTCGCGCGACTGCACGGTGTGGTGCAGGATGACATCAGTTCGATCGTGCTCACGCACGAAGATGGATCGCTTGTCAGCGTGCACTATCTGGCCAACGGTCACCGCAGCTTCCCGAAGGAACGGGTCGAGGCATTTTTTGACGGACAGGTGGTCCGACTCGACAACCTGCGCCGCATCGAAAGCTGGGGCGTCGAGGTGGACCGCCCTGGTGTGATGGCAGGTCAGGACAAGGGCCACGCGGCGTTGATCGGAGCATTTGTCTCGGCCGTGCGCGAGCGAGGCGTGTCGCCTATCCCCTTGGACGAGGTCCTCGAGGTCAGTGGGTGGTCCGCGCGTCTGGCAGACGTGGCGCGTGCAGGAGGCGGTGTGGTGCCGCCACCCTGACGCCGCGCAGCGCCTTCAGAACTGCGCGATCGCGGTGCGGATGTAGATGTTTGCCTTGCTGCCGTCGAATTGCCAGACGCCAGAGTATGCGATCCCGGCGTCACCGCTGATCGTCCGTCCGCGCAGACGGCGAGAGATACCGGCTGACGCGTCGATGACCCAATCGTGGGAGTTTGGCAAAGCGTCCGGCGCTGGGAGGAACAGACCCTCGGGGTTGAATGAACCGAGGCTTCGGGTGCGCAGGCGCTGCAGGGCAAAAACAACCGATCCCTTCTGGTCGAACCGTTCCCAGGCCACGCGGGAGCCTGCGACGGCGCCGGGCCCTATGGCGGTCCCGAGGAGTTGCCCATTCTGGGTATGGCCTTGTCGCATCGTGCCGTTGGCATAGAGGAGCCCTTGTGCGCGTTGCTGCGCGTTCGGACTGACGTCGCCGTCAAAGAATTCCAGCGTCAGCACGCCAAGCCGGTCGGCTGACTTGTGTGTCACTACTCGCACGGCCGCGGAGATGACGCCATTCTGCTCAGGTTCCTGCGCATAGTCACGGAGATCCCACGCGTGATCTTCCCGCATGTATTCGAAGTTCACCTCGAAGCCGCGCTTCGGCAGCACCCAGCGCGCGAAGAACGACGCGAGCTGGTTGTCTGGGTCACCGGTCGGATCGAACGAATTGGGATTCCTGTTCCCGAACCCCTTCTTCAGGATCCCTTCGAAGGGCTTTGCCCATGCCGACCACGCGCCGCCACTACGACTCCATGGGCTGTGGAAGAAACGGGTGACGCCGAGTTCAAGCCCCGGCAGCGCCCCCGGGAGGAGACTGCCGGCCAGTCCCGATCCGACGCGGCGACTCGGGATCGGATCGCTGACCGTCACGAAAGTGTCGGTCGGGGTCACAGGCGACCACCGCGATTCAGACAACGACCCAAGAATGTATTTTCCTGTAATGCGACCTACCCATGGAATACGGATGCCTCGGGCTCCGGTCCCGACGAAGAGATGCGGAAACCCACCTGCATTCGAGCCAAGAATCGCGGGAAACGTCTCACCTGGCCCAAAACCGACTGCGGCGGTGGAGATCCCTGAGCTCAACGGCCCCGTGACGACGCGAATGCTGGATTCCCCTGGATCGAGGCGCGCATAGGTCGAGGTCCCGAACCGTTGTGGCAGATCGATGTCTGTTGGGCGGAACGCCGATTGCAGCGGGTCCGTCCCGCGCGTTGCCATGAGCCGGAAGGAAGCATTCTGTGCCACGAACGCGACCGGTGCAAATGTCCCGCGGACCGGTCCGACCCGGAATGCTGCGGCAGTCCCGACAGCCACGTTCAGGCCTCGACCCTGCCAGAGCGGACCGTCATTGGCTCCCCATGGGAAGCCCGAGTTCAGCGAGCTCAGGCCGCTCACCCCGACGCTCGCGCGCGAGCTTGCAGCAATGCCCAGAGCGACGCCCCACGGATGTTCCTGCCGCGTGGCGGACCGCAGCAAGCCAGACATCTCGTCGGCGCCAAGCGGTCGGGTCCCCCACGCGATCGGCTCGATGGTACCCGTGATTGCGAGCGCCCTGACGTACCGTTCGACATCGCTGCCGACCGGCGCTCCGAGCATCGCGCCCTTCGGGCCGAGATTCGTTTGCCATTGCGCGAATAGCGGACGGACAGCAACCGCGCACATGAGCAGCACATAGACAATCCGCAGGCGAGTCTCCCGGGCACACATAATCGCCCTGCTCACCGCACGTGTTCCGGAGCGAGCACGCGCTCAAGTACCGCCACAATGCGTTCGCCTGCATGGCCGTCCCAGAGGTCCGGAATCGTCCCACGTTTCCACGCGCCGGCAAAGAGGCGTTCAAAGGCTGGGGCGAGCGCACCGGGCTCGATGCCGAGGAGTTCATTGGTGCCCTGTGTCACCGTCTCGGGTCGCTCAGTTGTGGTGCGCAACGTCATGCACGGGACACCCATGTAGGTCGTCTCCTCAGTCACACCGCCTGAGTCAGTGATGACTGCCTTCGCATGCCGGGTGAGGAAATTGAACTCGAGGTACGGCTGTGGATCGACGAAGTGCAGATTGTCTGGCAGGTCACCGATGGTGGCCAGCACTTTCGCGGTACGCGGATGCACCGGGAACACTACCGGAAGGCCTGCGGCGCCATTGCCGACCGCCCGCATCAACAACGCGAGCGAGTCAGCGTCATCGACGTTGGCCGGGCGGTGCAGGGTCAACACGATGTACGCACCCTCGCGCAATCCCAGCGATTCCCAGAATGCCGGCGGACGCAGCCTCGGGAGGTTCACCACGAGCGTATCAATCATGGTATTGCCCACGAAGAAGATTCTGTCATCCGCAACGCCCGAGGCGCGCAGATTCGCGTTCGCCACTTCAGATGTCGTGAAGAACATGTTGGTGATGGCATCCGTCACGAGCCGGTTGATCTCTTCCGGCATCGTCCAGTCGCCAGAACGAATTCCGCCTTCGACATGTGCGACTCGGATCTTGAGCTTCTGTGCTGCGATTGCGCACGCCATCGTCGAAGTCACGTCACCGACCACCAGACAGAGGTCCGACGGCGCTGCGAGCAGCAGCGCCTCGTA
>JANNVN010000532.1:0-3549 GCA_031414435.1 Gemmatimonadaceae bacterium | reverse complement strand
CAGCGCGGCCGGAACGTACGTCGCAGCCGGGCTCGATACACTCGTGATCAGCACCGCCGCCAACGGTCTCCGGTTACAAATCGGCGCGGGCCTCGAGTACGACATGTTCCGTGTCGCCGACGATGCGTTGTATGTGCCGGGCCTCGATATGTGGGCGGGTTTCACAGGCGTACCGCGCGCATCTGAGCTGCACCTGCGCTCGGTGTTTCTCGATGCCGTCGGAAAACGGGTTCGTTGAGTTCGCCGCGACGTGCGAGACGATGCGCAGCAGCAATGCTTAGTCTCACGTGGGCACCAAGCACGACGGGCGCTACGGCATCCTCGCGTCTCGCATATCGCGCCGGCAAGACTCGGCAGAAGCGGCGTCTGTCACAAGCGGCTCGCTGTGAAATCGCTGCATCAATCTGTTTCAACGACGCCGGGGACGGAGTTTTGAGCTTTGTCACTCGTATCCTTGGCGACGAATCCGCCGCCGCTCGGCCGTAGGTGCGAGAGTCCGGCGAGCGCGTCACACACGCGACCCACCGTACTTGATACTCCTGATCCTTTCCTGAAGCGGAAGCCACTCGCTGCGATTGCCACCTTCTGCAAGGCCAAGGACTCTGACAGCACGGTCCCACGACGACCGAGGCTACACCCGGCAGCCAACCCCACTGAGCTTTCCCGACACTTGATCGCTCACGAGCAGCGTCGTTCCGGCCGAGGCGGCCGCGCCCTGCAAGAAGCCGGTTACGGTGGGAGTCGACCGCAGCGCGGAAAGCGCTGGAATCACGGACGATACGGTGAGGACTCCGGTGACGAGATCCGTGTACTCGAGTCGCAGGTCCGGCAGGACGCGAACCATCCCGGCGGTGGCGCACGGCCCGGCAAACAGATCATTGCTCTGTTCGGCGGAGTAGACCCGCTCGCGCACGCGAGTGCCGTCGTCGGTTCGGAGGATGATGTCGCGCGACGGCGCCATGGCCGTCCCTCCGGAATCCACCATCCGCACCGCCAGCCATGCGCCGTCAGCGGAGAAGACGCTGCGACCCGACTGGCTGAAGTATCCCGCTGGGACGAGCGCGCTGAATGCCGTGCGCCAGGTGGTCGCACCGGAGACGGGGTCGAGTGCCGCGATTCCGCGTGAACTTGCCGCAACGATTGGCGCTGAGACTGCCGAACGCACGGCGAAGCGGACCGCGCTGGCGCTGCGGAACACCTCCCGGTCAGACGCAATCGCCATGGTCGTGCCGTCGGGCGTCACCCGGAACAGCGCGGCCGCGACATCTGTGACGCGGTACAACGTCATTGTCTCGCCGATCACGTCCACGCTGAGCAGCGTGCCGCAGAAACGGGTGCAGGCGATGGTTGGCAGGGTCCGTCGCCAGCGCAGACTGCCGTTCCCCTGGGAATGTCCCTCGAGGACAGTGTCATTGATGGCGCTGACGAGCACTGCGCCGATCGTCCCGAAGACTTGTCGCGTCTGGCTCGAATCGTTCAGCGCGAAGCGCAGGCCACCGTTTCCTGCATCGTACGCTCGGCTGGTACCAGCGGCACTCCCGCTGCCCGACGCCAGAATCAGTGTCGAACCTGCGCGATAGAGGACGCCGCCCGCCGGCCATTCGATCCTGAACTTCTCGCGCCCCGTGGAAGGATCCAGCACGATGTGCGTGGTGCCACCAAAGGCGGAAACGGTGAGCAGCTCCGGCGCCAGCGTCACAGTTCTCGGTGCGGTGATTGACGCGGGCGCTGTGTATTCCCAGCCGCCCGGTCCCGCGCCTGGGCCGGTACTGTCGGAACACCCACTGAGCGCACTCAGTCCGAGGGCGATGTGACAACTGGTCGCCACGCGGCGACGCAGCGGTGAAGCGGCAATCGAGGCTGCCATGCCGGCGATGACGAAGGGAGGGCGGCCGTCCGTGGCACGGTGCCGCAGCGGCGAACAAGACCGGAAATATATCCGGTCTGATACGTTATTCGACTCGGCCCCGCCCTCCCCGCGCGCTGGCCCGGAGTCCTCAGCCCGCTACCGCTCCAGCCGGAACCCCGGCTCCGGCTTCGGCCGTTCGAGCGCATTCGCCGCGTACCACCCGGTGAGGTACATCCACTTCGCCATCCGCAGCAGCTTCGGATAGTCGATGCGCTCCGGGATGTCACCCGCGGTGTGATAGTCGCCATGCAGGTTGGTGGTGTACATCAGCGAGGGAATGCCAAGGCGCGCGTACGGCACGTGGTCGCTGCGGAAGTACCATCCTTCCGGGTGCGACGGACGGTCCCACAGTGTGTCCACCACGAACCTCGAGGTCTGCGCGTTCGCCGCCAGCGCCCACTGCACAAGCTCCGACGATGAGCGGTGCGGTGGCTGCACACCGAGCAGCGCCGCGGTGTCGGGATGGTTGCGCCCGATCATGTCGCCATTCAGCACCGCCACGATCTGGGCGAGCGGCACGACGGGATGCGCCGAGTGGTACCGCGATCCCAACAGTCCGCGTTCCTCGGCCCCATGATGCACGAACAGCAGCGACCGCCGCGGACGCTGCGCGACGAAGGCGCGCGCCGCCGCAAACTCGGCGACGCTGACGGAGGCGTTGTCGTCGGCACCGGCCAGCACTGAGTCGCCGGCTTCGAGCAACCGCACGCCGTTCGCGTCCTGATGCGAGGAGTACAGCACGTACTCGTCGCGTCGCTTCAGGTCGGTGCCGCGCAACCCTCCGATGACGTTCACCGACGGCACCTCGAATCGCTCGAGCCGGATCGACAGGGCCGCCTGTGGCTGCGTGCGCAACGTGGCGCCGAGCGCGGCGCGCACGAGGAAGACCGGCGCCGGCCCCATGCCGATCGTCGGCGGCGGTGCCACGCGATCCGACTGCCCGAAGCCGCGTGGTGTGGCGCGGTCGACATCGTACGTCCCGCGATCACGCTGCACCGACACCGCCGGTGCTGCCGCATCGACCGAGTCGCTGGCGACGATCAGGATCGCGGCGGGCCCGCGGCGCAGGAAGCTGCGCAGTGTTGCCGCCACGGCGGCCTCCACGTATCTGACGCGCGTCGGATAGCTGGTGCTCCGCACACTCGCCGGCGGCGGCACCTGCACCGGGGTCGCGACGATGCGCCCTCGCACGTCGATGGTCGTGTCCGCAGGATCAGCGATCCAGAGCACCGCACCGCTGGTCTCGACCGGGACCACGTTCCACGGGATCACGGTCTCGAACAGCGGCACCGGCTGTCCCGCGATGCTCGCGCTGCTGGCCGTCGTCGAGACACGTGTCCGTACGGCGTAAAACCACTGGAACCACGTCCCGTTTTCGCCCATCGGCACCAGCCCGATCTTCGCGTACTGCTCGGCGACCCAGATCGACGCCCGCATCTCGTCGATGGTGCCTCCCTCGCGGCCACGCATCGCCGGCGACGCCATCGCGAAGAGGTCGGTTTTGAGGTCGGCTTCACGCAGCGCCGCCATCGTGGCGCTGCGCGGGACAGGGACAGTGGGCGCCTGCGCGCCTGTGATCGATGAGTGGAGTGCAGCGCTGCTCGCGAGCACGCTGAGGAGGCGGGTCCAGCGGGGGGAAG
>JANNVN010000531.1:0-7170 GCA_031414435.1 Gemmatimonadaceae bacterium | reverse complement strand
CCGCTCTGACAGGCGGATCCACCACTGGCGGCAATGCCGGCAAGGTCGAGCGCCATCAGCAGGCTTTCGCTGTCGGTTCCCGGCACACTCAGATTCAGAATGTGCGGTGCGCGCTCGACCGCCGCGCCATGAACGACGGCGTCAGGCACGCGCGCCAGAATCGCGTGCTGCAACGCATCGCGCATCGCACCGAGCCGCGCGCACTCGCTCTCGCGCTCGGCCAGCTGCAACTCCGCGGCCACCGCCAGGCCGACCGCGAACGCGACATTCTCCGTGCCGGGTCGACGCCCGCGATCCTGCGATCCGCCATGGAACAGCGGCTCGAACGGTGTCCCACGTCGGATGTACAATGCGCCGATACCCTTCGGCGCGCCGATCTTGTGGCCACTCAGGCAGAGCAGATCGATCGCCAGCTGTCGCACATCGATCGGGATTTTCCCGAATGCCTGCACCGCATCCGTGTGCATCAACGCGCCCACGTCGCGCGCCCGCGCGCCAATGGCGGGAACATCCTGCACCACACCGATCTCGTTGTTGATCCACATGACCGAGGTGACTGCGACCTGCTCATCGATCGTGCCCTCGAGCGCGCCGAGATCGATGACGCCGTCAGCCGTGACTGGCAACAGGCGTTCTTCGCCTCCCTCACGCGCAATCTGATGGACGACTTCGAGCACCGCCTTGTGCTCGGTCGGGCTGCTGACGACCGCGTTGCGACCCTGGGCCCGTCGCATCCGCCACGGACCGATGATGGCGAGATTGTCGCCTTCGGTGCCACCGGACGTGAAGACGATCTCGTCAGGCTGCGCGTGCAGGCAGGCGGCGACCCGCGAACGGGCTTCGTCGAGCGCCGTCCGGGCATCGCGGCCGAAACGGTGTACGCTCGACGGATTGCCGAACCGCGCCCCGAAAAAGGGCGTCATGGCCTCCAGCACTTCCGGACGAACCGGCGTGGTGGCGGCGTGATCGAGGTAGATGGGTGGTCCCATGACGGAGGAAGATAGGACCGCAGCTGCCGAAGTGCCTACGGTTCAGCGTCGTCCAGAACCGCCCGCACGGGGGCGGCGTCAGCCCCGGACACGAGGACGGGGTAGGCGCTGAGCCGGTACTCGCCAGCCGGGACCCCCGCCAGCGAGAGGTTCTCGAGCACGTACGCGCCGCCGCCGAACAGGGCGTGATGGACGACGAGGTTCGCGGCGGTGCGTGCGTCCACGCTCGGCGCATCGGTGCCGAAGAGCTGGAGCCCGCCGCGAGTAAGCCAGCCCGCCGCATCGGGCGTGAGCGCGGGCCAGGCATCCGGAAAACGCCCTGATGCCACGCAGCACCCGGTATGCAGCAGCAGCCTGGCCGGGTGTTCGCGGCCCCGCAGGGCCTCTGCCAGCCACTCGGGGGTGATGGCGCCGCCCGGAACCACCCCTCGGGCATCGAGCACGGTAGCGGCACCATGGAACGCGTTCAGCGGCAGGTCCTCGCTGGACGCGCCGGTGGGGGAGACGTGCAGCGGTGCATCGGCGTGCGTACCCACGTGCCAGCTCGTCACCACCCGGCCGACATTCACGCTGGCGCCCGTCGCCATGTCCCAGGCCCAGCCACAGGAGTATGGCGTATCGCCGGGCCAGGGTGGTGTTGCCGCGCCATAGGCGACGCTGATGTCGTATCGGGTCACCGCGCCCTCGCGCGTCAGAACGTCGACACGTCGAGCGACGTGATGTCCTCGACGCGCAAGGTTTCGGTGGTGTGAAATGGTTCGCCATACCGCGCACGGATCATGGTGCCGTAGTGCGCGGCCTGATGTCGGATCACGTCAAGCAGCGGCTCGCCGTTCGGATACACTTCGCCGGCCTGCGTGGCGCCATCGAACTGCGAGCGATAGCACCGGATCGCCGCCAGCTTCTGCTCGAACACGTCGCTGATGTCCACGATGAACGACGGTGCAATCGCATCTTCACGGTACGTGAGACAGTGCACCACCTTGCGCGGCCGGAATGCGGGGAGCTCCGGCAGCCGATTCTTCAGCCCGGCCAGAAAGCAGGCATCCCGCACGAGCTGTGCGGCGGCGATGTGATCAGGGTGTCGACCCTCGCGCGCGTGTGTGATCACGATCGTGGGGCGATGCCGCCGGATCGCACTGATGACGGCATCGCGCGCCGCGGATGCATTGCCGAGATGTGAGTCTGGCAAGTGCAGGTTTTCGCGCACCGAGACGCCGAGGACGCGCGCCGCTTCCTGCGCCTCAGCCGCACGGATTTCCACCGTGCCACGGCTGCCGGTTTCGCCCGCGGTCAGGTCG
Organism: Gemmatimonadaceae bacterium; assembly: GCA_031414435.1. GTDB lineage: Bacteria > Gemmatimonadota > Gemmatimonadetes > Gemmatimonadales > Gemmatimonadaceae > JACMLX01. The sequence continues at coordinate 4,880 of JANNVN010000531.1, read as the reverse complement.
ACAATGCCGACGCGCCTCCCGCGCGCGACGCTGGCCAGCAGCGTCCCGCCACATGCGAGTTCCACGTCGTCTGGATGCGCCATGATGGCGAGAACATCGAGTGCATCGGTCATACCCTCAAACCTAACCGGATGCAGACCGGCGCTGCCGGAAGGTCAGTCCACGCCGGCCGGAACGTCGCGCTCCAAAGATTCGGCATCCCCCGGTGCTCCAGCATCGCGAGGCTGGTGCTGGCGAAGCCGGGCCAGCGACAGCGCCCGTTGCGCGATCCGTTCGCCGGCAGCGACACAATCACCGACGCTGACGCCCCGCCGGAATTGTCCGTCAACAATCAGGCCAGGCACGATCGCCTCGAGGGCATCGGCGGCGCGTCCATGCGCGTCGTGGCCGAGATTGTATTGGGGAATCGCGTGCGGCCAGGTGGTGCGTTGCACGAGCGTCGGCACACCACGCACACCGAGCAATTCCGCCAGCTCGGGCAGGACGATGTTGAGCAGCGCTTCTGTGCTGGCGCTCCCGAGTTCCGGCCGACGGGTGCCGCCCAGAAAGCAGGTGAGCAGGACGTGACCCGCCGGCGCACGATTCGCGAACAGGGTACTCGAAAACAGCGCGCCAAGGGTCGTTCGTTGCTCGACGCTCGGAATCAGGCAGCCGAAGCCGTCCAGCGCGTGTGCGACGTCTGCACGCCTGAAGCCGAGTGCCAGCGAAATCACTGGTGGATACGACAGCGATGACAGCTGTGCGATCGCGGCGGCGGTCTCGCCAGGCAGACGCACGTCCGCCAGAGTGTGCATCGGCAGTGTCGAGACGACGACGTCGGCCGGCAGGGTGAACGTCCCAGCATCACGCTCGACGGTGACCAGACTCGGGCCACCATTGGCTGATTCGATGGCGGTCACGCGCGCCCGTCGCAGGATGTTCCCACTCCCGATCGACTCCGCCAGCGCGATGGGCAACGTGCCCATGCCGTCGATGAAGGAGATGATCGACGGTCGTGCCGTCGCGCTGCCGGTCTGCCGGCGTGCGCCGCGCGCCAGCCGTGCGCCTGCGATCATGCCTCGCACGAGCGAGCCGTGCGCGCGTTCGAGCGCGGCCAGACGCGGAAATGCATGTGCAACACTGAGCTGTGCCGGGTCACCCGCATACACGCCTGAGACGAACGGATCCACCGCATACGTGAGCGGCTCGACACCCAGTCGCCGTTGCACAAACTCGGCCACGGATTCGTCGGAATCGTCGGTCCGCGGGCTGATGAATGGCTCGCGCAGGATGCGAAGCTTCGCTCCGAAGCTGAAGAGCGGCGAGCGCAGCATGGCGACCGGTGACATCGGCACGGCGAGCGGGCGGCCATCGCGAACGATGAACCGGCGTTGTGCCTGAGGGGCCGCGGGGCGCACGGCAGCTGTCAGTCCGATGGCGTCGATCAGCGCGGACAACTCGCCGGTGAGCATGCAGGAGTTGGGCCCATGCTCGACGAGGTAGCCGTCGCGGCGACTGGTCTGCATCACCCCGCCGACAGCATCGGTCGCCTCGACCAGCGTCACGTCTGCTCCGGCCTGGCGCAGGTGCCACGCCGTCGCGAGCCCGGTAACACCGGCGCCGCAGACGATGACGTGTGGCGCTGCCGACACGTTGGTCAGTCGGCGAGCCAGTCGCGCGGCGCGAGCATTCGCAGCAGCACCGACTCAAAACTGTCTTCGGGCCAGGTCGGGGCGTACGGCCATGCGGCGAGTGGCGGCATGCTCATGAGCACACTCTCGATGCGTGCGGCGGTGTGCAGCCCGAAATGTGTGCCGCGATCATGCACCAGGTTGAACTCCACGTACCGTCCGCGCCGCACGAGCTGGAACGTGCGTTCCCGGTCGCCATAGGCTTCCAGCCGGCGCCGTTCCACGATTGGCCCGTAGGCCTCGATCAGGCTGCGGCCGATGGCATCGACAAACGCCATCGTCGTCTCCGCATCCATGCCGCTTTCATCTTCGCCGGGACGGAGATGATCGAAGAAGACCCCACCGCACCCGCGCGCTTCGTTGTCGCGGTGCGTATTGCGGAAGTACTCGTCACACCACGGCTTGAAGCGCTGGTGCAGCGAGGGATGAAAGCGGTCGCAGATGGACGCCAGCGTGCGGTGGAAGTGCTGCACGTCCTCGGCGAACGGATACATCGGCGTGATGTCGGTGCCGCCGCCGTACCAGGCGTCGCGAAGATTCCCGTCGTCATCGCTGAGCTCGAAGTAGCGCACGTTGAGGTGCACTGTCGGGATCATCGGACTGTGGGGATGGAACACCAGACTGACACCCGTCGCAAAGAATTGCGATTCACCATCGGACACACCGCGGCCGCCAAGTCTCGCCGCGGCGGCCGCGGGCAGCCGACCATACACCACGCTGCGATTCACGCCGCCCTTCTCGAAGGTGGCGCCGTCGATCATGACCCGCGAGTGGCCGCCGCCACCCTCCGCGCGGAGCCATTGGTCTTCCCGGAACTCGCTGCCCGCGTCAAGCCGGGTGAACAGCGCAGTTATGTCGTCATGCACAGCCGCGATCCACGCCATGGCCCGTGCGCGCCGCGCATCACCGGGCGTCATCGCGGAGTCGGACGACGCGAGACTCGGAGATGCGGGCGCCGTCATGACGCCAGGCGTTCCTTCGCTCGCGGCGCAGGCACGGCGGCATGCGGCGCCCGCCATTCACGCACGGTATCGATGAACGCCTTCGCGTTCTGTACCGGGATATCCGGCAGGATCCCGTGTCCGAGATTGGCGATGTGCCCGCGGCCGCCAAACTCCTCGAGCATGCGCAGCGTGCGCGCCCGAATGGTGCTCGGGGGCGCGTAAAGCAGACAGGGATCGAGATTCCCCTGCAGGGCCACCGGCAGATGCTCCATCCGCTTGCGGGCTTCGGCCGCGCCAATCTGCCAGTCGACGCCGATCACGTCGGCCATGGTCGCTTGCGCCAGTTCTTCCATCGCCCACCCGGCGCCGGGCGCAAAGACGATCAACGGCACGCCGGCAGTGCGCGCAATTGACGCCACGCGCGCAAGGTATGGCAGCGCGAACTGCCGGAATTCGTGGGGAGCAAGCGCACCCGCCCAGCTTTCGAAGATCTGCAGCGCCTGCGCGCCTGCCGCAGCCTGCGCCACGAGAAAATTGCCGACAGCGGTCGCCAGTTTGTTGAGCAGCGCGTGGGCATCCTGCGGGGCTTCGTAGAGCATGCGCTTGGCCACCGCAAACTGCTTGGTGCCACGCCCTTCGACCATGTACGCCGCCAGGGTCCACGGCCCGCCGGCAAATCCAATCAGCGGCACGCGCCCGTCGAGCTCACGACGTGTCATGCGCACGGCGTCGAGCATATAGCCCAACCCCTCTTCCGGCACCACGTGCTGCAAGCGGGCGATCGCATCGCCATTCCGCAGCGGGGACGAGAACACGGGACCCACGCCTTCGTCCACGGTCAGATCCATTCCCATCGCCTGCGGCACCACGAGGATGTCACTGAAGATGATGGCGGCATCCACGCCCATGATGTCCACCGGCTGCAGCGTCACTTCGGTCGCCAGCTCCGGATTGCGGCACATCTCGAGGAACCCGCCTGACTTGGCGCGGACTGCGCGGTACTCCGGCAGGTAGCGCCCAGCCTGGCGCATCATCCAGACCGGCGGGCGCTCGACGATTTCGCGTCGGCATGCACGGAGGAACAGGTCGCTGCGTCGTGGCGTGGCGGACGATGAGTCAGTGGCGAGGGCAGGGGACGGCTTGCTCGACATGGCGCGGGTCAGGAGTTCGGTGGAACGAATGCGGACGCTGCGTCGCGCGTCATCGGCATCGTCGAGAAGTCAGACGGCACCCCGCGGCGCGGCGTGCTCGCAAACAGCTGGTCCAGATGAACGGCCAGATCGTCAACATTCTCGCCGCGTGCGATGGCATCGCTGAAGACATTCATGGGACGGGCGAGCAGCTTGGCCACGATCCGCTCGGCGGTGCGTTCCGCCACGTTGTCTCCGGCGACGAAGGCGACTTCGCGACGGCAGAGATCGACCAATGCATCATGCAGCGAACGAATGGCAAGGCGCGCCGCACCGGTGGCCAGCCAATGCCGCAGCCAGCGCATCTCGTGATCCACGATCCGCTCGGCATCCGGTACGGCGGACAGTCGCGCGGCTTCGGCTGCGACGATCGGCTGATGCAGCGAGTCGAGATCGACCAGGGTGATGCCGGGGAGCGCGGTGACCCGCGGATCGACGTTCCGGGGCATCGCCAGATCCAGCAGCAGCAACGGTGTCGTGTCATTGCCGACATTCACGCGCGCCCGCTGAAGTTGCTCGGCGAGCAGCGTGTGTGTCGCCGCACCGGTGGCAATGATGACCACGTCGGCGAACGCCGCTTCGACATGCATCGCTTCCATCGGTGCGACGCGCCCACGCAGGCTCTCCGCCAGCTCCTGCGCCCGTTCGATCGTCCGGTTCATCAGCACCAGATCGACAGCGCCGAGCTTGGCCAGCTGCCGGGCCGCCCGGGTCCCCGTCTTGCCGCAGCCGATGATCAGGCACCGCGCATGTGTCAACGAGCCGAAGCGCTGAAGCGCCACCGACGCCGCTTCGGCGCCGATCGAGTTCCGGCCAGTGGAAAGACTCGTGTCGCTCTGCACGCGCCGTCCCGTCCGCAACGCGATCTCGAACAGGCGGTGCAGCATCGGACCGACGGTGTTCATCTCACACGCCGTGCGATACGACGAACGGACCTGACCGAGAATCTGTCCGTCGCCAAGAATCTGGCTCTCGAGGCCTGCCGCGAGGCGAAGCAGATGACGGCCAACCTCATCACCGATGCGGATACTGATGGCCTTGAGCAGCGCCTGACGCTCCGTAATGTCGGGCATCCA
>JANNVN010000530.1:0-4398 GCA_031414435.1 Gemmatimonadaceae bacterium | reverse complement strand
GGCCAATGACAGCGCACCGCTGGCATCACGCGCCGCGTTCGCTCGCTGTCCGTTTGTCTCACCATCGCTCATTCGTGTCTTCCTTGTTCCTGCTGACCTGACGGTGAGTCGGTGTGCCGGCCGGCGCGGCGCGACCCGGGCGTCCGCGATCGAGCGACAAACGCGCCGGTAGCGGGCGGGAGGAAAACTAGCCGGTGGACGGCCCATTCAGCGGCGGGCCTCCCCTCGTGCGACCGCGCCGCGGCGCCGTGGCCTCGGGCACCCGCCCACTGTCTGCCCGAGGCCACGTTCCGTGACTTGACAACATGGAAAGTGATCATCACTTTCCACGTTGGAAACTTACCACGCCCTGTTCGTATCCCCTCGGAGAGTGTTCGTATGGCCGCAGCGATCTGGCTGTTGATTGTCCTTGCAGGTGTCGCAGTCTGGACGGTGAACGACACGCGGCAGTATCAGTCCTTCCGGCGGGAGACAGAGAGCGGCCCGCGGCGCGCCTTCTACTGGCGCTGGACCATACAGAGCCTGGTGTTCCTCACTGGGGCGTCGCTCATCTCTCTCGCACTGATCGGACGCTTCGATGCACTCGTCGCGCTGCCGTCCGAATTCGCGCCGTTCGCTTCTGCGTTGCAGTCGGACACACGCTCGGGCTCCGGCTCGGCCGATCAGCGCCTGGGGATGGTACTCGGCTTTTCGATCGGCATGCTCATCTTCATCGCCATCACGAAGCGTCGCCTCGCCAAGATGGTGATGCCGGTGATCGGCGATATCGAACCCCTGATTCCACGCAACACCGCAGAGATGCTGGCGGCGCTGCCGCTGTGTCTGAATGCGGGCTTCTCGGAGGAGCTCTTCTTTCGCCTGGCGCTGCCGCTGCTGCTGACCACCGTGACCGGCTCAGTGGCGATCAGCTGGGGAGTCGCCACTCTCGTCTTCGGTCTCATCCACTGGTACCAGGGATGGACGGGTGTGCTCGCCACCACGCTCATGGGCGGCGTGCTGACCGTGGTGTACCTGAAGACCGGATCGATCGCCAGCGCGATGCTGATGCATGCATTCTCCGACGTGATTGCGCTGATTTTCCGACCGATGATCGCGGCGCGGTACGCCGCCCGGACCGCTCGGCGTCCGCTGGTTGGCTGAATGGTGCCGGACCGGAGGCGTCCGCTGACGTGGCCGGAACGGGATTTCTGGCGCTTCGACGTTGACCATTCATTACGATCGGCCCCTGAGACGTCTCAGAATCGGTATTCGGCGAGGTTTTTGCCATTCGAGACGCAGCACACACTGAACGGCGTGAGATTGACACCATCATCACCCCTTCGGAGCACTCGTGCATCTCGGTTCACACTTCTTCGGCGTCGACGCCGTCTGTCTCGCCCTCGCACCCGTCAGCGCGGCGACGGCCCAGCCTGCGGCCGTCGGGGGCCAGGCTCAGGACCTCCGCTTCACACCCGAACAGACCAGCCGCGACCTGGACATCCTCCGACGGGCGCTGCTGGACATGCACCCCGGGCTGACCAAGTACGGCACCGCTGCACAGTTCGACAGCGCCGTCGCCGATGCCCGGCAACAGCTGGCCCGCGGCGCCACACGGGCCGAGGTGTTCCTGGCGATGACCCGGCTGGCGGCGGCGATCCGCTGCGGTCATACCTGGACCAATCCACTGAATCAGGCGCAAGCGGTGCAGGACGAGCTTTTCGGGCGTGCGGACAAGCTTCCGCTCCGGCTCTCCCTGATCGACGATCGGTTCCTGGTCACGGCCAGCGCCGTCGACGGCATCAGCGGCGGTGACGAACTGCTGGCCGTTGACGGGCACCCGGTGGCCGACATCGTCGGCGAACTGCTGTTCTACGCCCGCGCCGACGGGTCAAGCGATGGCAAGCGCCGGGCGCAGATGTCGCACCTCTTCGAGCTGAGTGCGATGGACATGTACTGGCCCCTTCTGCACCCGCCGAAGAACGGACGCTATACGCTGTCGGTCCGGACGCGCGGCGCGGCGGCACCCACGGATCGCACCATCGACGCGGTCACCCCAGCGGCCCGCGATTCGCTGCTGCGCAGCCGCGGCGTGCGACTGCCGGACGAGACATGGACGATGTCCATCACTGGCGATACAGCCGTGATGCGCATCCCGACCTTCTCGGTGGAAGGCGCCGATTCCGTCTGGCAGCACTGGTTTCGGGATGCGTTCGCACAGTTGAATGCGCGGAAGGTGCCGGTGCTCATTCTCGACATCCGTGATGCCGAAGGGGGCAATACGGGCGACACGGCGGACAGCCTGCTCTCGCACCTGCTGCGTCGGCCATTCGTGCAGCAGGCAGTGCGGCCAGAGAGCGCGTACGAACGTGTGCCGTACAATCTGGCGCGGTTTCTCGACACCTGGAACTTCGGGTTCTTTGATCGGACCGGGAAGGTCACGAAGGGCCCCGGCCGCAATTGGTATCTCCCCGCACTGGCGACCACGGGTGACACGATACCGGCCGCCGCCGCGCCGTATCAGGGGCGTACGTTTCTGCTGGTCGGACCCGTCAACAGCTCCGCCAGTTTCTTTTTTGCGCGGCGCGTGCAGGAGAGCGGGGTGGCAACGCTGGTCGGACAGCGCACGGGCGGCAACATGCGCGGACTGAATGGCGGCGAGCTCGCGTGGATCGTGTTGCCGAACAGCGGAGTCTCGGTCGACATTCCGCTGATCTCATCGACGCCGGCGGCGGCGCAGCCGGATGCCTCGGTGGTTCCCGATGTGGTGGTGGGTGATCGATTTGCCGCCATGCAGCGCGGGCTTGATCCGGATCGGGAGGCGGTTCGGCGGCTGGTGCGCACCACCGGCAGGGCAGGGCGACGCAACCCGTGATACAGCGAATGTGAGCGTCGCCGGGTATACGAGCCGGTGTTATCCTGCTCCAGAGCAGGCGACACGACATCTCGCGCGTCTTCTACCCTTTTTCCCGACAACCGTGACACTCACGCTCCCGTTTTTCCCGACAGCAGCCGGTCGCGCTCGATCAGGCGCGCGCCGCGCCCTGCTCATCCCCATCATCGCCGTGGCGACACTCCTGAGTGCCTGCGGCAGCGAGAGCACTGCCCCTTCGACTCCGTCGAACCCGGCGCTCGAGACATTCAACAGCACGCTGGGCGTGAACATCGCGACCATGACCAGACGGAGCGACAACCTGTACGTTCAGGATCTGGTGATCGGTACTGGTGCCGATGCCAATTCCGGACGGACGATTCGTGTGACGTACACCGGCTGGCTCGTCAATGGCAACCGCTTCGACTCGAATGTGGGTGGTGCGGCTTTCAGCTTCACGCTCGGCATCGGTCAGGTGATTCCCGGTTGGGATCAGGGTGTGGCCGGCATGAAGGTGGGCGGCAAGCGCAAGCTCGTGATCGGTTCCGTGCTCGGCTACGGCAGCCGGGGCTCTGGATCGATTCCTGCCAATGCCACACTCGTGTTCGATGTGGAAGTGCTTGGCGTGCAGTGATTCCGTTCCCGCCTGTCTCGCAGCTGCTGCTTACTGCATAGCGCACGTGCTCCGATGGAACTGTGCTGTCAGTCGTCGACGGTTTGCCTGGTTTCGCCGCGTGGATCTCCAGATCCTGTCGTCGGCCTAAGCCTTCTTCTTCTGTTTCTTCTTCTTCTTCTTCTTCGCGAGTCGCGTCGCTGCGGACTTCGGTATGTCGGACAGTTCGCCGATGGCCCTCTTTGCCTTGGAGGTCGCCGTCGGCGCTCGTTGCCCCGTCTTCCGAGCACCCTTCCCATCCGCGTTTGAACGACTTGCCAGGCTGGCCTCGCAGCGCTGGATGTAGACTTGCGCCGGTGTACGTCGAAACGCTTCGGCAATCACATCCAACTTGACGTCGTCCAGCTGCCGGAAACGGATGCAGGCCTCGCCCATGTTGAGCTTCTTCCCGGTTTTCTTCCAGGCCACACAAACCAGTCGGCTTCCGGTCCCATGTAGATCGGCATGAGATACAGGGCTAGTGTGGTGTAGCCGAAGTTCCTTGGCCAAAGGTGGGCGGTGGATTTCGTTGCCAGCCAAGGCGCAACCCGCAGCGATACCAGCGGTATCACGAGGAGTTGCAACGCCGGGTGGCGCCGAAAGACACGCCCAACTGCCAAGAGACTTCGGCTGCACCACACTAGTGTTTCTGCGACGCCAGGCCGGCATAGGGGAGCGGCTGTTTCGAATCGCAGTGAGAGCCCGACGGGTAGATGCGGTGCGTAAGAGAGTAGCCAATCGCTCCGTATTGCATGCCTTGGAGCTGACCCCAAATAGCGGACACCAAGCTTGCCTCGACATAGCTTCGGGGCGGAGGTGTCAGCATGACGAAGAAGAAGACAGTGGCGGCGCCGGAACGGCGGCGCGTGTTCACCGCAGAGTTCAAGCTGGAGATGGT
>JANNVN010000529.1:0-9513 GCA_031414435.1 Gemmatimonadaceae bacterium | reverse complement strand
TGATCGGAAAACTCACGGACGCGAGCCCGGAACTCGACAGCTGCACGCGTGCTTGACCCACCCGTCCACTCACGCCGATCGCGGGGAAGACCGCGCTCCCGGCACTCGACGTGCTGACGGGGCCAGCACCGGTAATCGTGGCGCCGCTCAACGCACCACCCACTGGGTTCGTCAGGCTTGCAGTGATTGCAACGCCGCCCTGAGCCACCGTGGTGTTGGTCGCACTTCGGAGTTCAGCAACTGCTTGCGCGAGCGTCATACCACTGCGCACCACGATCCCTGCCGCGGTGTCGCCTGGAATCAGCGTGAATGCAAGCCTCGTCGCCGGAACCGGGGGAACCACTGGCGCGACGATCGTCAATTGCCGCGTGGTAGCCAATGCTCGGCCGTCCACTGTGGCTGTCACGGTCGTGGCGGTACCTGCGGTCACACCGGTCAGCGTCAGACGATATGAAGAGTCGGCAGTATTGAACACGGGTGCTGAAGTCGTCGCGGTACTCGTTCCACCGCCCAGCGCCACGGCGACAGTTTGTCCCGCGCCAAGCCGATTGCCGGCAGCGTCGAGAAGCGTAATCACGACTTGCGACGCGCCACCGATCGGGACGCTGTCTGGAAGCACCGTCACTGCCGAGGCAGTCGTCGATGCCGCGCCAGCGGTCAGACGAATCGCCAAACGAACCGGTGCGAGCGCCGGTGCCGCAAACATGAGGCGTCCGGTGCTTGCCGGGCCGCTCAGCGTGAGTCCACGAAACGTCGCGACACCATCGGCAGAGGTCACCGCGGTATCCGCGCTCACGATCCGCGCACCAGGCAGGGGCGCGCCAGACACCGTAGTCAGCGCGACGGACACCCGGACGCCGCTCTGCGGCACGGCGCTTCCGGCGGCATCGACGAGTTGTGCGGTGATCGCCTGAGAGAGGCTGTCACCACTGTTGACAGAAATTTCAGTGACTGAATCGGCAGTGATACCCGCGATGCGCAGCCCGGCGGCCGTTCGCGTCGACGGCGGCCCGGCAGGCTGATCGACGTCGGCCAGCGCAGCATCACCGCAGCCAGACAGCAGAACGAGCGCCACGATCGCGAGCATGCCCGGAAGAGAACCGGACACGTTCCGGCCTGCGCCGCCGACCTGGCTGCGCGCGGTCCGCGCCATTATCTGCAGATTGGCGAGCACTGCGGGCAACCTGGTGCGGTCGTTCGCTGCGTGCACACCTTGCTTCGTCGCGAGGGTGTCCTTCATGGCTCTCTACCTCTTCCTGTCGTTTTGGGGCGTTGCGCGGTATGGCGACGTACCGTTGATCAGTGCAGCAAACAAGAAACGCACGCGGGCAGTCATTGCGAACACTGCGTCGGCGCATATGGATACTTCGTTCATGCAGGCGATCCGAGTACGAGTCTGGCTATCACACCAGCACTCCCGTTCACACCGGACCACCTCGCGACGCGGCGCGAGTACAGCCGCGACGTCTTCCCCCTTCCGAGTCTTCACCGCCGGATACTGTGCCATACCGCACGGACTGCGTTCAGCTCTCGAGTCTCAGCCGGACGGCCCGGGGGCTGCCACGGCCAACGAAATCAAATACGTCGTGGGGCACCAGCGGACACTTCCGTCGTTGCAGCCACGGACCGCGTAAACCGTACTCAACCGTTCCACTTCACCGGCAAATGCCGTGCCTGCCCCGCTCGGGTAACTTGGCGCCGCATGGCCACCAGTTACAGACGGGTGGGGCCGATCGGGGTAACCGCAGCGGGTCTCGACTGGCCGGAGGCGGCGTGGCACCGCAGCCTCCGCGCGCCTCCCCTGACCAGCGGCGGAGGAGGTGTGGCACGGTGTAGCGTACTCGGGTCTTCCGGCTCGGCCGCGACTGGAGACTATCTCGGGCAGGCAGGGACTCCTGACGCGGCATGTCTCGCCCAGCCGCCCCAAACGTGCCTTCCGACGCTGATCCTCTGCCGTCCCGCAGCATCGCCGACGCCGCCTCGCCACATCAGCGCCACGATCCAAACACGTGAGGGGTGTGCAAAGTCAAACACCTGGGCCGCAAACACGTACGGATGTGTGTCGGCGAGGAGTCGCACTGGGTCACCGCGCGCATGACGTGGAACGTCTCGCGGTAAGCAGCTCACAGCCAGTTGGGCGGTGAGCCGTACGCCCCCAACCATCCTGAAGGCGCACGGCACCTCCCTCGCGGCAGCGAAGGCTCCAAGCTGGGCACCGCGGATTACGCGCGAATCGTACGGAGCAAGGCGATCCGTGTTCGCCTACCGCCCGTCGACAGGCAGTTGCGGTTCGGCGATGTACCTGCCCGGCAGCTCGCCGGTAAGGGTCAGCAGCCAGCGGCGAATGCTCTCCACCCTGGCCGCATCCAGCTCGACGACTAGCTGATGCCGGGCCATCAGGCGGATCGCGCTATCAAGCGAGCTCACCGAGCCATCGTGGAAGTACGGCGCCGTCTTCTCGACATTGCGGAGCGAAGGCACCTTAAACACGAAGCGATCCGCCGCCAGGTGCGTGACCGCGATCCGGCCACTGTCGAGCGATGTGGGCCACGGCTGCACCAACCCGAGTCGACGATACATCTGTCCGCCCACATACGCGCCGCTGTGACAACTCGCGCACCCGGTGCGCACGAACGTCGCCAGTCCTTCGCGTTCGGGGCGCGTAAGTGCGGTGGAGTCACCCGCGAGGTACGCGTCCCATCGCGACGGTGTCACCAGCCCGCGCTCGAATGCCCCGATCGCCCGACCCACGTTGTCGTAACTGACCGGATCGGCTTGACCGGGAAACGCGGCAGCGAACGCCGTGCGGTACGAGGCAGACGCACGGAGGTGTTCGAGGACCGCGTCAGAGTTGGGCATCGCCATTTCGACCGCATTGAGGATCGGCCCTTTCGCCTGTTCCTCCACGTCGGCCGCGCGCCCATCCCAGAACTGCGAGATGTGTCCGGCTGCATTGTAGACCGTCGGTGCGTTGCGGCCACCGACATGTCCGACGCTCCCGAAGCTCACACGCCGGCCATCGGCCCCATATCCATTCAGCGCGTGACAGCTGTTGCAAGACACATCGTGTCCGTTTGAGAGCAGTGTCTCGTAGAACAGGCGACGACCCAGCGCAACTTCGGCGTCGCTGACCGCCCTTCCAGGTGCCGACATCACCGCAGGCAACGCTGAAAACATCGCAAGCTCAGCGCGCGTCAGAAGCGGTGCGCCCACCGGATTCGCGACCACGCTGCCTGACCGTGCGCTCGCGCTGTCTGCGGCGGCCTGCGGTGGCGGTGAGGCGCGACCGCAGGCCACGAGCGTCACGGCCACGAACATCATCGCACTCACGGAAACCGGTCTCGCCAGCACCGGTGCCACGCCAAGCGGTCGTCGCCACATGCGCAGCCCGAGCAGGACCGCCACCGCGCAGGTCGCCGCCACGACAAGCCCAGACGATGGAATCGCGAGCCAGGCGAGCGATTCCTTCGCTGCGCCAGTGCTCCCCAATCCCGGTGCGCGCGAGCCGGCCCACACCCAGAACAGCGCGTACCCAAGTCCGCCGGCACCGGCGGCAAGGCTGATGACTCGCGCCACCATCGGCCGAATGCCGAGCAGTACGACGATCATCGCCAATGCGACGGCGGTCGTCCCCAGCGCACCCGCGTGGAGATGTGAACGCTGCATGTAGTTCCACGACTTCGCGAGCACGGCTTTGACCACCGTTTCATCACCATTGTACACCGCGGCGGGCGCGGCGGCCGCCGACGCTGCGAGGCGTGACGTGATTGCTTCTTCGTTCAATCCGAACACGACACCAAGCCCGAATCCGAGCAGCAAGGTCAACGTCGCGAGGAGGAGCCCGGGCAGCACCGCGCGCACCAGATCGTCGGTGGCTGTCGAGGGCAGAGAAATTGACGTACTCATGATCGCACTCTGTGCCAGACGGCACGTGACGAGAGATGTTCACAACTGAATCGTTCCGTGCACGACGGTGCCATGCGTACTCAGTGTGACGCATCGCGCAACGCAATGCAATCAAGCCCGACGATGACGACGGTACGCGGACTATTCGATTCATGAACAGGAAGGTGGAGCGGCGCGAACGATGTCGACCGTCATCATCAGTGGCATCTCCGTTTCCATCCGACCTGTGCTTCGAGCGGTGTCAGGGATTGGATGACTGCACGCCAACGTCTCCGAGTGTATTGGTCCATGGTCGCACCCAATGCGACCTTCGCATTGTACCCTTGCGACTCTGTGATTACCGCATGAGCTCGCACGAGCGTGTCGCGCGCTGACGTCATCTCTTCAGCAACACGGAATGACCGCACCGCTCCTGCTCACCTGGATTTCGCTGATCATTGTTGCGCAACTCTTGCTCGGCATCGTTGTCACGATACGGTCGCGTGGTGCGACCGAAGTACCAGTGCTCTCAGCGCGGACAGCGCAGGCGGCGTGGCAGGGACTGCGCACGTTCCGCGTTGACGAGCGCACCTTCGAGGATTCGTCTCACAGCCAGTGCTCCTTTCGACTCGTTCCGGTCGATGGCAACGCGTTGCCGCCATTTCAGCCGGGACAGTTTCTCACGTTCGTCGTACCGGGTTCCGCGGTCCCCCTGGCGGCGGGAGATCCTGCAGTTGACTCTTTTACTCGCTGCTATTCCCTGTCCGATGCACCGAGTGCCGACGCCTATCGGATCACGGTGAAGCGGGCGATGGCGCCGCGGGCGCGACCCGAATTGCCGGCGGGAATCGTCTCGAACTACTTCCACGATCGCCTGACCGTCGGCACGACAGTCGAGGCGCGAGCACCGTCGGGTCAGTTCGTGCTTGACCCCGATGCGTCCGTGCCGGTAGTGCTGATCGGCGGTGGCATCGGCGTGACACCGCTGCTCAGCATGCTACGCTGGATGCTTGCGCAACAGCCACAGCGACACATCACACTGTTCCTCGGCGTGCGCTCTGGCGCAGATCACGCATTCAAGGCCGTACTCCATGATCTTGCCGCGTCACACCCCAACTTCGATCTCCGGGTGTTGTACAGCTCACCCGAAGTCGACGACGTCGAGGGCCGTGATTTCACGCAACGTGGCCAGGTCACGCTCGATCTGCTCGGGCCCCTCCTGTCGTCCGTCCGTCACGAGTACTACGTGTGTGGACCACCGGCCATGATGGAGCTCATCGTCCCCAGGCTCGCGGCAGCCGGCGTCGAGGCGCGGGATATCCACTTCGAGGCCTTCGGGCCTGCAACCGTGCGTCGCGGGCCTGGCCTGCCGTCGGCAACGGCGGCACACTTCGAGGTCCAGTTCCGGCAGTCCGCGCGCACGGTGACATGGGATGGAAGTGCAGCGACGCTCCTCGACTTCGCGGAGTCGAACGGCATCACGATCGAGTCGGGGTGCCGTTCCGGAAGCTGCGGGACATGCGAGACGCGTCTCGTGGAAGGCAGTGTCGCGTATGCCGAGGCGCCGTCGTATCAGTGCACGCCTGGGTTCTGCCTGCCATGCGTCGGTGTGCCTCGATCGGCATTGGTACTCGACGCATGACGCCGCGTACCGCGCAGCTCCTGAGTCGCGAAGTGGTGCCGTTCTACCTGTCGTTGCTGCTCCTGGTGACAGTCACCCTTGTGATCGACGGCCTGCTGCATCTGGCAAACGCCGTGTGGGTCGGCCGGTACCTTGGCATTCCCGGCGTGCTGCTGATCATTGGATCCTTCGGCTATTCGCTGCGGCGCCGCAAGCTCATCTCGACGGGGCGGCCCGCGGCGCTGCTCCAGGTGCATGAGTACATGGCGTGGGCCGGCTCACTCTTGATCCTAGTGCACGCCGGGATCCACTTCAATGCCATCCTGGGGTGGCTTGCCGTCGCGGCCATGATCGTGAACGTCGGGAGCGGACTGACCGGAAAGTTTCTTCTCGATCGGTCACGCCGTCGCCTTGACCTGGTGCGGCGGCGATTGCTGCGGGACGGCATGAGCGAAGCGAATATCGGTGAGCGGCTGCATCAGGATACGCTGACCTTTGACGTCGTGAAGAACTGGCGGGTGGTGCACATTCCGATCTCGCTTGCGTTCGGGGTGCTGGCCATTGCGCATATCGTGTCCGAGCTGCTGTTCTGGAGCTGGTCGTGAGCCGTCGCGTCGGGCTCGCCGTGATCTCCGCCAATCTCGCTGGCGTACTCGGGCTGATCGTCGCCTATCCGCATCTGATGGTGAGCCCCGGGCCGCTGGTGGCTGCACACAGCCAGCTGACCACCGACTGTGCGTCATGCCATACCCCCTGGCGCGGCCCGGATCCGGTTCGCTGCGTCCAGTGCCATGTCGTCGCCGATATCGGGCTCCGTACAACGGACGGCACGCCGATCGTGCGGCAGCGGCAGACCACGTCATTTCATCAGCAGCTCGTGCAGCAGAACTGCAACTCCTGCCACAGCGATCATCAGGGCCCGTTACGGACCGAGGCCAACCGGGTGCGATTCTCCCACGCGTTGCTGCGTCCGGCAATCCGGCAGCAGTGTGAGACATGCCATACGGCGCCTATCAACCGTGTCCATGCCAACATCACGGGCAATTGCGCGCAGTGCCATAGTCAGAACGCCTGGACACCAGCCACGCTGGACCACAGCAAGTTGTTCGTGCTCGACCGCAACCACAGTCCAACGTGCGTCACCTGTCATACCGGTGGGGATTACACCCGCTACACCTGCTACGGCTGTCATGCGCACACGGAGGCGAGGATCCGCGAGAAGCATGTCGATGAGGGCATCCGCAACTTCCAGAACTGCGCCCGGTGCCACCGGAGCGCCAGTGAGGGTGGCGAAGGTGAGGGGCAGCGCGAGGGCCGAGGAGGCGATCGGGAACGGTAGACGGCTGGTGGAGATGCGCACCGCACCCCGACACGGCGATCGCGCCGCCGCCGCGCGCGGGAAACGTCGCATTCGCGCCGGCGCATTTTTTAGGAACGCCCCGGCCACAGGTCACACTTCCGCCGTGCCTTCCGCGGTATGCGCATCGGCCGGGTGCGACAGCCCTTCGAGGAAGAACGCGGCCAGCTCTGCCCGTCCCGCCTGACCCGACTTGCCGTAGACGGACACCGCGTGCTGACGAATGGTGCTGGCGCTGCGGTGCAGCCGCCCGGCGATCTGCTTGTGCCCCTCTCCCTTGAGCAGCAGAAGCGCCACGTCGCGCTCGACCGGTGTCAGTCCCCACGCATCGAACTGCCCGTCGATCGCCTGCCGAAGCCCCGTCAATGCTGACTCGGCGCGCCGCCGCCACAGGCGCTGATCCTCCTCTACTGCCACCAGCGTTCGCGCCGTCGCGCGCCGCTCCGACTCGGCAACCCGCCACGCGCGCCACAGGATGACGCCGGTGGCCGTGCTCAGGCCGATCAACGCGATCTCCGCCAGCACGTGCACAGAAAACCAAGTGGTCGGCGCATCCAGATACAGATCGGCTGCGCCGCCGAGCACGACCGCGGCAAGCACCAGCCCAATGAGCGCCCGCAACTTGCCCTCGTCTTGCGCATCGACGTCGAAGCTCATGGTGCGCGCCTGCCTCGGCGATGCACGCGTACACATCTGGTGAGCCTCTCGTCCACCGGTGTCGACATACTCACAAATGTACCATCCCGACGGAAACGACATCTGTCGGATACCCGCTGCGTTTGGCCCGGAGCAGCTTGGGATGGCGAGAACACCTCTCGCCGTTTCCCCGACAGCTGGAGTGCCAATGCCTGGAATCCTCTCGACCTTTCTGCCAACGCCGCTGCACCCCGCGGTTGTGCATCTGCCGATGGCCCTCGCCGTCCTGCTTCCCGTCTTTGCCGTCGGCGGGCTCATCGCGGTGCAGCGCGGCGCACCTGCGCTCCGCGCCTGGGGAATCGTGCTCAGTCTCTTCGCCGCGGTCTCCCTCAGCGCCTGGGTTTCGATGGAAACCGGTGAGGACGAGGAAGAGAAGGTGGAACGCGTGGTACCGGAAACGGCCCTGGAGACCCATGAAGAGGCTGCGGAACAGTTTCTCTGGCTGTCCCTCGGGGTGCTGACTGTTGCCGCCGCAGGAGTCCTCAACGGTCGCGCCGGCAGCGCTGCAAGACTGATTGCGACGGTGGGCTCGCTCGCCACGCTCGCAATGGGGTATCGCGTCGGGCATTCCGGCGGAGCGCTCGTCTATACGCATGGCGCCGCCAGAGCCTACGCACCGCAACCCAGCTCCGGGTCGGTGCTGCCCGCCAGAGCGTCGGATGAGCACGATCAATGATCGCCTCATGGCCTCGGGGTTGCCGATTCGTGTCGCCGTCCGCAGCCGGCCAGCCGGACGCAGTCAGCACCGTACGACTGCGGCCTTGAGCGAGTGTGGTGACCGAACCACCCCCCACGGTGTCTTACACCGTCGGCGCAGCACTTCCCCCTGCATTTCTTCTTCCAGGACGGATCATCCGTATGTCGCTGTCTCATGGCCGCCGCGCGCTGCGCGCCGTCTCAGCAGGTCTCGTTGCCGCTGTGCTGGCAGGCTGCGGGGAGTCCGGTCCGGCGGACCCCCTGTCGCCATTCCAGCCGCAGCTGTCCAATGTCGCAGACAACTTCGCATTTCAGGCGACGGGCGTCAGGGGAGTCTCTCATTCCGTTGTTTACACGTGGGCGAATTCGGGCACGCGAGCAACGATCAACCACGCCACCACCACGGACGTCGGTTCGGCGCAGCTGGTGGTCAAGGATGCCGCCGGCACGACAGTGTATTCGAAAGCAGTCGCCCCAAGCCTGAACGAGCCGACCACGACGGGCGTCGCGGGAACATGGACAGTGCAACTCACCATCACCAACTACAGCGGCACCATCAACTATCGCGTGCAGAAGCTCTAGCAGGTTGCTGAAAAAGCGCGGTGTTCGAGCGAAACAGCGTGCTGGCGGGCGGAATTTCGGTTCAAAGGTCGCTGCGATGGAGAAAACCAGGCATCGAGCGCACGCCGTGTGCGCTGATTGGTGTGCACCTCGCGCGTCGACGCGCCCATTCGGCGCGCATCGGCGCGCTCATGTCGCCACTCCGACGCGCATGAGCGTGCGGATCCGCACGAGGTTGTACGCCGCGGTGGTGAGGCGAAACAGCCAGCCCACTTTCTCGTGCCCCCGCTGGTGCACTTTGCGTAACCCGCCAATCGTCTTGCCCCACCCGAACACCTCTTCCACCAGCTTGCGTTTCACCTGACTGATCGCGTACCCCGCATGCCGCGTCGTCCGTCCGTCAATCGCACTCGTGGACTTCCTGGCGTGAATGTTTTGTGCGACATGCGGCGTGACCCCAGCGGCGCGCGCGCCCTCGACGAACGCCGCACGGTCATAGCCTTTGTCGGCCCCCACGGTCCGGCGGCGCTGCCGGGGCGGAAGCGTCTCAAGCATCGCGACGGCGGCCTCCCCTTCGGCGTCGTAGCCTGGCGCACGCACATCCGTCGCGACGATCAAGCCGTGCCGATTGTCCATCACGACACTGCCCAGATGCCCGAGAATGCTGGCCGTCCCATTGCTCTTGCGGGTCAGTCGC